>NZ_JBQSUZ010000005.1:0-225007 GCF_052375975.1 Halomonas sp. TP35
GCTGGAGGCGACGAAAACGACGCATCATGGATAACCAGGTATATGTTATCCTTTTAAGTTCAGCAGACAATTTATCGCAATGATGTGTCTAGCCACTTGCGCCTACAACTCGTCCTGAGCTCGACCAACTTTATGCCCAACTTACCTACCTACTGCTTCTTAAAAGCACATACTTCACACCCAGGAAAATAACTTACAATTAATCGTAATTACTAACATATAACCATTAAAACCTTCAACCTCTACCTTTATCCACTCTTTTAAATCTTACCTTTTAAATTCAACTTTTTATAAAGTAATTTGAGAAACACTCAACATTTTAATCATTCACGAAGAAAAATAATTAAAAAGAATAATACTTCAATACTCATCAATACTACTTAGACGTTCGGCATTACGAACCATTATTACCGGCTTCAATATCAACCTTTATCCTGGTTCAACCTATTAGATACTCCTATACACTGAATATACACGTTTTTCTTAGCAATAGCGTTTGCTACTACGCCTCAGTGTAGGAATAACACTATGCACGGTCATCCTCGCGCCTTATTACCCATTTACTTACTCGCTTGTTTAAGCGTAGATACGGTGTATGGGCAAACCACTATAAATGCACAGCGGGAAGCCTTGGTTTTAGAAGCACGCCATGGAGCACCTGGGCCTTCAATTGATGGTTTACAATCCCTTTATTATCGAACACAAAACAGTCGTGTACGGGAGGATTTGATAGCTCTGCTGGTACGTGCGACAAGGTATGAAGACGCGCTGGCAGTTTGCTCAGCGTGTCAACCCCAGGATTACAGCGACTCTGAACTTGCCAACCTGGGCGGTGCAGCGCGTAGTGCAGGTGATTACCCTAAAGCGCTCTCGCTATTTCAATCGCTTACCTATCGCAGTCCTACCTATGCAGAAGGTTGGCTTGGGCAAGCGTTAGTTCACACCGACATGGCTAATTATACCTTGGCCGATATCGCCTTACAGCAATATAGCCAAGTGGCAGGCACGACGACCGCCGGCTTGGAAGCCAAAGGCTATTTGGCCGCAAAAACAATGAATGCCGTTCAAGAGCTACAGGTTCGGCAAGCACTGGTAGAGCAAGACCCCGCCAATACCAGCGAGTTACAGGCACTCTACCGCTTGGCAGTGGGTTTAGGCGCCAGCTCCGCCGCCCGTAACATCATGCAGGACAACCCAACGGTTTTCTCTGAAAGTGACCGCCTTTGGCTTATCTACTACGAAGCAGTTACTGATATACGTTTGGGCATTCATACGGATCAGCCTCCCAGAACGCGCAGTGGCTTGGCCCAGTTAAACCAGGTACTGGATTCACCAGCGGTCCCTCAGGAATTAGTCAAGCTTGCCGAATATGACAAAGTCGTCGCACTTGCCCAGCTAAGGCACTTCTCCGAAGCGGAGGTCCTCGCCGTTAGGCTCCAACATCAGCATGGCCCGTTGCCAAGTTACGTGAGCCGGGCCAGAGCGTATGCCTTGAATGGCCTGGGCCGCCCTGACGAAGCCATTGCGCTTTACGAAGGCCTGATACAACAAACCCCTCAGCGTGGCTCTGACCCTGATGATCCGCTTAACGAAGGGCTCTTTTATAGCTATACCGACGCTCAGCGTTTTCGTGATGCTGATCGACTGTTGGCTTCCTGGCGTGCGAGCGAACCCGAACAGCGCTGGGATTTCACTCAGACCACGCGTATCAATAACCCAAACTATCAAAAAGTCCTGCTACTTGACGTGTTGCTTACTGCCTGGCGTGGTCAAGCTGGCTTGGCCAGCGAACGCTTGGCCAATTATCAAGACCAGGCACCTGGCGACCCTTATCTTTGGCAGGTTAAAGGTGACATTGAACGAGACCGAGGCTGGCAACGAAAAGCGGAAGTATCTTACCTACGCGCGACAGAGCTACTTTCCCCAGACCAGCAAGACGCAGCCCGCCATGGGATGCTGCTGGCCAACCTGGAGCGCGGGCAATGGAAAGGCACTACAACGGCCGCCGCGCAAGAGATCGCCGAAGCCAAACCCAGCGCAACCCGGGATGAGCTAGTACGAACGTTGCGTGAGCTACGTGCACCACAGCTGACTAACTCGGTAACGCGTAGCGAGGGGCAAGGTAGCGGCACCCAAGCCTCGCGGGAATGGCGCTATGACGTGCTTTTGGAAGGACCACGTAATACAAGCGGCTCCCGCGCATTTGCACAACGCATCGGTCAGTATGGGAAATTTGATGACACAAACCTTTACGCAGCCTACGACATAGCGGGTTATGAGTGGAACTTACACCCAGCGACCATAAAATTTGCCGCCGGGCACGGTGCCCAACTTAACAATAACTTTATGGCTTCGGTTGAGTTGCGCTACGCCGCTTCAGACCACCTAACCACCACGCTGGGTATCGAACTTAACACACCAGACACTCCTTTACGGGCGTTGCGTGACGGCATTAATGCCGACCGATATCGCGGAGAGATCGCCTATCGTCATGATGAGCGCGGCGCAGGAGCGATCGGCCTGATGGTGACCGACTTTGAAGACAACAATCTGCGCCAATCTGTCTATGGCTACTGGAACCAAACACTCTATCATCTTGATCGCTGGCAAATTAACGGTGAAGTGTATACCACCACGTCACGCAACGATGAGGTTGAGGCCAGCTACTTCAACCCACGTCGAGACGCCAACCTCGGTGGTGTTTTATCACTAAATTATGAACTCCCCCTCGATTATCGACAGTCGTTTATTCAGACCCTATCGCTAGGCTCCGGACGCTACTGGCAAGAAGACAATGGCAGCGAAAACACCTGGTCGCTGGGTTACGAGCATCAGTGGCAATTAGCACCCACGTTCAATATTGAATATGGCATTTTCAGAGAAAGGTCCGTTTACGACGGCACCCCTGAATATGACAACCGCATTGAGGCCAGCTTTATATGGAGGTTCTTATGAAACATTGGCGTGTTTTTGTAATTAGCGCTGCCTTGCTGGCCATGCTAAGCCTTCAAAGTGCCCACGCAGCCCGGGTGTCCGGTGATTACGTGGTTATCAGCTATCATGACATTGTTGATACGGCGGTTACCCCCGATTTACCCATCTACTCACAAACCATTACCCGAAGCCGTTTAATTGAGCACTTTAACCTGCTGGCAACAGGCGGCTACCATCCTGTTAGCCTTCAACAAATTATCGACGCCAAGGCTGGTGGGCCGCCGCTCCCCGAAAAGGCCGTACTGCTTACCTTTGATGATGGGTACCGCAGCTTTTATGACATCGTTTTTCCGCTACTCAAACTCTATAACTTTCCGGCTATTCAAGCGGTGGTGGGAAGCTGGATGGATGTTCCCGCCGGCGGGCAAGTTCCCTATGGCAATACAACCTTGCCTCGCGAACGTTTCTTAACCTGGGAGCAGGTCCGAACGCTTGATGAATCGCCCTTGGTCGAAATTGCCTCGCATACCTACCGCCTACACTATGGCGTTAAGGGAAACCCGATGGGTAACGAGCAAGCCGCCTCTATCACCAGCATCTGGGACCCCCAAACCGGCTATGAAAGTGAAGCCACCTATCTTCAAAGAATTCACGACGACATGGCGCGAACCCGGCAGCAGTTTCAAACGCATTTGGGTCGCTCTCCTCGCATAATGGTGTGGCCTTACGGTGCCTATAGCAAAGCAACGCTGGATATCGCTGGCGAATACGGGATGACGTACACCTTTAGCTTGCTAAGTGCGCCCAATCAACTCAACGACGCCATGCGAACTATTAACCGCTACCTCATTGACCAGGAAACCGGCCTTCAAACCATTGATGAAATACTGTCTGATCGCGTATGGCAGCCCGAAGAACTCCGTATCGTCCACGTTGATTTGGATTACGTTTTTGATGAAGACCCCGTGCAGCAAGAACGAAACCTCGACAGGCTGATTGAACGAATTTTTAACTACGGAATTAGCACCGTTTATTTACAAGCATTTGCAGACCCAGATGGCAACGGCGTCGCCGATGAACTCTACTTCCCTAATCGTCATTTACCGGTAAGAGCCGACCTTTTCAACCGAGTCGCCTGGCAGCTTAAAAAACGTGCTGAGGTAAAAGTCTATGCCTGGATGCCCGTTCTCTCATTTGATCTTGGTGACGGACACCGCTATGTCACCGATGTCAGAACGGGTGCCGAGAACCCCGGCCAATACCGCCGACTCTCACCCTATGTAGAAGATAACCGTCGTATTATCCGTGAAATTTATCAAGACCTCGGGCGGCTGACGAAATTCGATGGCCTGATCTTTCACGATGATGCTTTTCTCACCGACTTTGAAGATAACAATCCCGAAGCACTGTCCGCCTATGCACAGGTTTCTCTGCCTGCTGATGTGGCCTCGATCAAGAACGATGACAACCTGATGGATCTATGGACTCGGCATAAGACCCAGTTCTTGACAAATTTTACTGACGAACTGACACAAGCCGCTGACTACTATCGCCAAGCCGACAACAAAGTATTCACAACGGCGCGCAACCTTTATGCAGGCACGATAATGAACCCAGAAAGCCAACTGTGGTTCTCCCAGGATATCCAAAATTTCGCAGAGAGCTACGACTTTGTTACCGTCATGGCCATGCCCTATATGGAAGAAGCAGACAACCCTAACGAATGGCTGCGGGCGCTGGCGCAACGCTCACTTTCTCAGGTTAATGCCAATCAGTTGGTCTTTGAATTACAGACCCAGGATTGGCGCACCCAAACCCCGATCCCCAGCGCGGAAATCGCTGAATGGATACGTTTGCTGCGCGAAGAAGGCATCAAACATATCGGTTACTATCCGGACGATTTTATTCAAAGCCATCCTGAAATCAGTGTTATTAAGCCCGCCTTCTCCATTGGACGTCGCTTTAGGGCTCTCCCATGAACATACTCGACTACCTAGCCATGTTCACGCTTGGTTACCCGAGCCTAATGGCAACCATCTGGATTTGTGGCGGCATCTACTTTTATGTGCATTGGGAACGTAAGCAGCCTTGGCCCGATACGTTTGAATGGGATGAAAACGCGCCTTCAGTCACGGTGTTGCTGCCCTGTTATAACGAAAGCGCTAATGTCGATGAAACTGTTCATCATCTTTTCAAGCAAAACTATCCGCACATAGAAGTGGTTGCCATTAATGATGGTAGCAATGACAGCACCGGTAGTCGGCTTGAAGCGCTCGCGGTTGAGTATCCTGGGTTAAAAGTGCTGCACCAACCCAACCAGGGTAAAGCTAGCGCTATGAATCTTGGGTTGGGTGAGGCAACGGGCGAGATCATTGTGGGCATTGATGGAGATGCCATTCTCGATTACGACGCTATTAGCTACATGATGGGGCATTTTATAAGCAGCCCTAAAGTAAGCGGCGTCACCGGCAACCCTCGCGTGAGAACCCGTTCAACGGCTATTGGCAAAATACAAACCGGCGAATTTTCCGCGATTATCGGTCTTATCAAACGAGCCCAGCGTATCTACGGCATGGTGTTTACCATATCCGGTGTTATCTGTGCATTTAGACGCACGGCTCTGGAGAAAGTCGGCGGCTGGAACACCGATATGATTACCGAAGATATCGACATTAGCTGGCGTTTGCAGCTGGCAGGCGGCCATGTCCGCTACGAGCCACGCGCCATGTGCTGGGTGCTGATGCCTGAAACGCTGCGCGGGCTTTTTAAGCAGCGGCTGCGCTGGTCCCAAGGTGGTGGAGAAGTCGTTTTGCGTTATTTCTCTCAAACCATTCGCTGGAGGAATCGGCGCTTCTGGCCATTGATGCTGGAATATATCGTCAGTGTGGTCTGGTGCTACTCGGTGATCGCTTTACTTATCGCCTGGCTTATTTCCCTGGCGGCTCAGCCCACGGCTTGGCCGATCACAACACAGACATTCTCATATTTTGGCAGCCTTCTTATCGCGATTAGCTTTATCCAATTTACCGTCAGTTTTTATATCGACAGTCGCTACGACAAACAGATATTTCGCTGCGTTTATTGGAGCATTTGGTACCCATTTGCCTACTGGATGATCAATATGGCGACCGTTGTTATTGCCTTCCCAAAAGCCATCATGCGCCAACAAGGAAGGCTTGCGACCTGGACCAGCCCAGACCGAGGAGAGCCCTTCCATGAACAATAAACTCGTGCCTATCATTATTGATAACCCTTCCCAACGAGGCTGGGGCTACCGTATCCGCGACCTCCTTATTACGGCTGCCACACTTATTTTATGGCTACTCGTGCTGGCAAGGTTATACACCTTCTTTGTTATTGAAGAGGCCATTCTGGAACAACTTTATGGCTCCCTTATGATCAAAGTCGTCGCCTCTGGCTTTGTCGTTACCTTTCTGCTTTTTCATTGCTGGGCGGTTTACAACCAATACCTGTATACCCGCATTGTGAAACACCATTAACATTACGCGCAATCATCAACACTTCGTCTGATGAATATAAATTACTAATAGTGGCTTCAATCTCAGCGCCTAATGTGGATCTATATAATCGTTGAGCAACGTTATCCGCTCTAGTGGTGACCAATACGTGCTTTAACGTGGAACCCTGTTGTGCCAGCTGCTCTTTAACCAAAGGGAGTGAATTTTCGATTAAATTTTTCCCAACCCCTTTACCTTGACGATTTGGCAATACTGCCAATTGCTCTAACTCCAGAACCGCCTCCGGGCGGAAGCCGCTTTTTTGCATCCAAACAATATATCCAATAACGCTACACTCCTCCTCTACGACAAAGCAAAGAAATCGAGGAGAGGCACTGAGACTGCATTCCAACCATTCATACGAATGCGTTTGGCGAGGAAATGCCAGTGAATGGACGCTTGCAGCTTCGTCTAAATCAGCGATGTTCATTGACCTTATTTTCATTAAAAACCTCATCAATTTATTGATAGCATATCGGCTGCGACTAGCCTTTCAGCACCAACCCTATTAGCCTGCTAATTCACTTTAAGGGTTTAGCATGCAAGAAACGACTTTTCGGCAGCGCTTGGCGGGTGTGCTGATTCTGCTTGGGTTGATCGCACAGGTTCTTGGGTTTACCGGTCTGATAAACACGGCGCACGCAGTGAGCTATTTGTTGTGGCTCGCCGTGATATTGCTGTGGAAGGACATTCCCAAGCGCTCACGTTTTCAGGCCGGCGTGTTGATGGTTTTGGGCATATTAATGCTGCTGGTGGCGCGTTTTTATTACCATGACCACGTGGATTGGCCCGCAATGCTGCAGGGCAATGCCTTTGTAGTGGCCATGCTGGTAGGCGTCAGCTTTATTTCCCTGGTAGGTAAACAGCAAGGGCGAAAAAAAGCGCCTGGCAAACGCTTAACGGGCAGTGGCGGCGTATTACGTACCTGGCTTGGCGTGCATTTTCTGGGCACGATTTTGAATATATCGACCGTTATTATGGTCGGTGACCGACTGGCACGAACGGCTCCTTTAACGATTCCACAGTACCTGGCATTGAATCGAGGGCTGTCAAGTGCCGCGCTGTGGTCACCGTTTTTTGCTTCCATGGGAATAGTGATCGCACTCGCACCACAGATGCAGTACTCCTACGTGGCACTCTTTGGATTCCCATTAGCAATGATTTCCGGGTTGCTAACGACGCTTGAACTTGGCCGCCGATTTGATTTACGTGAGGTGTATGGCTTTTCTCTGGCACCGCGCAGCCTACTAATGCCCGTGATCATGGCCTTGTTGGTCATGGTGTTTCATTTCTGGCTAACGCCCAGACTCTCAATTGTTGGCATTATTACCTTTTTGATCCCGGCCGTTGCCTTGATCTATAACCTGCGCGAAGGCACCGGCTATACGTTGTGGCGTGTTCGCCAACACACCACCACACGCCTCCCGGCCATGCGAGGAGAAGTCTCACTGTTTTTAGCGGCTGGGCTTTTTACGCTGGGGCTTTCAGCGCTTGTGGCTGCCGTAGCGGGCAACGATTGGACGCTATTCGAAACCTTTGGCGCACAGCAAGGCATGATGAGTTTTCTCAGCATTGTGCTGAGTGCGCTGGTGGGGCTTCACCCGATTATTGGGGTATCGGTGCTGGCCTCCATCGTAAGTTTGCACGGTGGAGAGCACACTCTGTTTGCGTTTGTCTGTTTATGTTCATGGGCCGTGGGCACCAGCGTCGGGCCTTTATCAGGAATTAACCTGAGCCTTCAGGGCCGCTACGGGATCAACGGTTACCACATGATGAAAAACAATCTTTTTTATGCAACGGTGATGAGTCTACTTTCGCTAGCCTCAATCACTGCGATGAGCTATCTGGTGACGTAGCTCCCCGCCTATTGCATCACACAGAATTACCAACGGAACAGGGGCAACCCCCTTCGGTGAGCCCCTGCTCTGACCACCCAACTGACTAGATTGAGCTACTGACGCGTCCTCCCTGCCCACACCATTTTACAGCGGTTAGAGAGCTGCTCAGGTTTCGATAACCTTACTCGGAAACCGATAAAAGTAGCGGTGACCACATTGATGGCAAGGCTCAAGGCGCGCCACATGGGGCAGCATTACCTGAGTATCACAGTGGACACAGGCCATCAGGCCTGGTGCCGCCATTTCACCTTCGCAATAATCTGCCCGAGCTGCCTCAAGATCTTCATCAAAGCGCTCACGCTCTACAATGCTTCGATCTGCGATGGAAAGTAGTGACTCCGCAACGCGACGAGAAAGCCCACTGATATCCACGCCCAACCAGGTAGCGACCTGCATCCCGGTATCTGCCAGGTAGTGGCGCATATCTTTTAAGTCGCGCTCAACCCAAGCGCGCAGCAGGGCCAGCTCATCTTTCGTGTACTCTTCAAGCTCCTCTTCAAAAGCGACTGCGTCGTCTAAATCCTTTTGCAGATTGTCCCAGGTTAAGTCATTTGCGCCATGCTGCATGCGCTCCAGCAAGCGCTCATAGCCTTCGCGCAAGCGGTGGTCATTGTGTTGTTCACTCATGATGCCTCTCCTTTTGTCGACGCAGGTGTTTCCTATCATCAGCTTGCCGTTCAAGGATACCCCTTCATAGGATACAATCGACACTACTTATCTGACAGTCGTCATCTACCATTCACTTTGCGCCCTATTGGGCGAATACGCCAAGGCATTAAAAAAACCGATGGACGCACACTATAGCCCTCGTGAAATTGAACGTGACGCCCAGCAGTACTGGGACAAACATCAGTGCTTCAAAGCAGTAGAAGACGCGAATCGCGAGAAGTTTTACTGCCTATCCATGTTCCCCTACCCCAGCGGCAAGCTGCATATGGGCCATGTGCGTAACTATACTATCGGTGACGTCATTTCACGTTTCCAGCGCATGCAGGGTAAAAATGTGATGCAGCCCATGGGCTGGGACGCTTTTGGCATGCCTGCGGAAAATGCAGCGATCCAGAACCAGGTACCGCCTGCGGAATGGACATATCAAAACATTGATTACATGCGCAACCAGTTGAAAGCGCTAGGCTTTGCCTACGACTGGAGCCGCGAATTCGCCACCTGCGATACCAGCTACTATCGCTGGGAACAGTGGTTCTTTACCAAATTGGTCGAGAAAGGCCTGGTTTACAAGAAGATGTCCACAGTGAACTGGGACCCGGTTGATCAGACCGTACTTGCCAATGAGCAGGTCATTGACGGCCGCGGCTGGCGCTCAGGTGCGCTGGTTGAGCGTAAGGAAATTCCGCTGTGGTTCTTGAAGATCACCGACTACGCCGATGAGCTTTTGACCGACCTGGACAAAGTAGAATGGCCTGAGCAGGTCAAAACCATGCAGCGCAACTGGATTGGTAAATCTCGTGGCGTTGAGCTGACGTTTGATATCGAAGCGGCAGACGGTAGCGCGGCTGAACCACTAGCCGTTTACACTACTCGTCCGGATACACTGTCAGGGGTTACCTACGTCGCGGTAGCCGCTGGCCACCCGCTTGCCAAACAGGCGGCAGAACAAAACACAGCGCTGGCAGCCTTCTGTGAAGAGTGCGCCAAAGGCGGCACCTCAGAAGCTGAAATGGCCACTAAAGAGAAACTTGGCATGGCCACCGGCCATGTAGCCATTCACCCGCTGAGCGGCGCTAAAGTTCCGGTGTTTGTGGCCAACTTTGTACTTATGGAGTTCGGCACCGGCGCTGTCATGGCAGTACCTGCCCACGACCAGCGCGACTGGGAGTTCGCCACCAAGTACGGTGTCGATATTAAACCTGTTATTGCCGATGAAAACGGCAATACGCCCGACCTTTCCGAAGCCGCGTATATTGAGCATGGTGCGCTGATCAATTCCGGTGAGTTCGATGGCTTGGAGTTTGAGCAGGCCTTTGACGCGATTGCCGCAAAACTTACCGAAATGGGCCGTGGCGAGGTTAAAACCAACTATCGCCTGCGCGATTGGGGTGTTGCCCGCCAGCGGTATTGGGGCGCGCCGATTCCGGTTAAATACGGCCCGGAAGGCCAGACCGTTCCGCTGACCGATGAAGAGCTCCCGGTATCACTTCCCATGGAAGTGACGGTTGACGCCTCCGGCTCACCGCTCAAGAAAATGCCTGAGTTTTCTGACCTGGGCGATGGTTGGGTACGCGAAACCGATACGTTTGACACCTTTATGGAGTCCTCCTGGTACTTTGCGCGCTTCTGCTGCGCCGATAATCATGACGCCATGCTGGACGATCGCGCCAACTACTGGTTACCGGTCGATCTTTATATCGGCGGTATCGAGCACGCCATTTTGCACCTGCTATACGCACGTTTCTTCCATAAGCTGATGCGCGACTTTGGCCTGGTTGATTCTGATGAGCCCTTCCAGCAGTTGCTTACGCAAGGCATGGTCATCGCAGAAACCTACTATCGCCATACCGATAACGGCGGCAAACAGTGGTTCAACCCGGACGATGTCGACGTTCAGCGTGATGAGAAAGGCCGTCCGCTAAGCGCTGTCCTGATAAGTGATGGTCAGCCGGTTGAGATGGGCGGCATCGAAAAAATGTCCAAGTCGAAAAATAACGGTGTTGATCCGCAATCGATGATCGATAAGTTCGGTGCTGATACCGTTCGCTTGTTCATGATGTTTGCGGCGCCGCCCGAGCAGTCGCTGGAATGGTCTGACTCAGGTGTTGAAGGTGCGCACCGCTTTATCAAGCGCATTTGGCGCCAAGTGAGCGAGCATCTTGAAGCCGGCACACCGGGTGAGCTGAAGGTTGATGCGCTTAATGATGACCAAAAAACACTGCGTCGAAAAACGCATGAAACCATCAAGAAAGCCAGCGACGATATTGGCCGCCGCACCACCTTTAATACCGCTATCGCAGCAGTCATGGAGCTTTCCAACGCGCTTGGAAAGTTTGATGACACCTCTGAGCTTGGTTTAGCGGTTAGCCGTGAAACGCTGGAAGCATGTGTCTTGCTGCTTTCCCCAATCACTCCACACGTGTGCCATCAGTTGTGGCAGAACCTGGGGCATGCAGAACCCGCTATTGAAGTGCAGTGGCCAGTGCTTGACGAAGCAGCGCTTACTCGCGATAGCATTGAACTTGTCGTGCAAGTAAACGGTAAGTTACGTGCACGCCTGGAAGCACCGGCTAGTGCAGACAAAGCAGCCATCGAGAAACTGGCGATGGAAAACGAAAACGTCCAGCGCCACTTGGAAGACAAAACGGTCCGTAAAGTGATTGTCGTGCCAGGCAAGCTGGTAAACATTGTGGTAAGCGGATGAATCGACGCACATTTTTGACAACCAGCATCGCCGCTTCAGCGGCGGTGCTACTCAGCGGTTGCGGCTTTCATCTGCGCGGCCATGGCGCTATGCCCAGCCTGCCCGCGCTGACGCTGGAAGGGGACATTAATAGCACCACGGCCCAGCAGCTACGTGCACGCCTGACACAGTTAGGAACGGAGATTAGACCTGACGCGCCTTGGCGCGTCACGTTAGGCCCCCCTTCCTTACTGGAGCGACGCATTGGTAGCGATAGTCGCGCCAGCCGTGAACACGAGCTGGTGCTGAGTACAACGCTCTCGGTCCAACAGCGTCAGACCAATGCATATGCGCTTAACGGCAGTAACGTATCTGTCAGCAGAACCATCCGTGTTAACGATGATGATTTGCTCAATCGTGAAACCTTGTTCAATGAAGCAGAGCAATCGCTTGCGCGGGAGCTAGCACAACGTATTGTGGAACGCTTGGTTAACATTAAGGGTGTTGAGTGAAGGTTTTTGCCGACCAATTGCCGGGTGCCTTAAGTAAAGCGCTGCCTAAGGTCGTCATCGTAGCGGGCGATGAGCCGCTCCAGCACCGCGATGCCTGTGATGCAGTACGTGCCGCCGCGCGCCAAGCCGGTATTGAAGAGCGCGAAGTACTGGACATAGATGCCAACTTTGCCTGGGGCCGCTTACTGGAGGCCGCCAGCAACCTTTCATTATTTGCAACCAGCAAGTTGATGGAAGTTCGCTTGGGCACCCACAAACTGGGCCAGGAAGGCAGCAAAGCACTAGCGCAGTACGCTGAAACCATCACCAACAGCGACGACATGCTGCTGCTCAGCATGGGTAAGCTGGATGGCAAACAGCAGAAAAGCGTCTGGTTTAAAGCCCTTGATAAGCATGGCTTGTTTGTCCCCGTATGGCCCGTAGATAATTCTCGCTTGGGCTACTGGCTACGTGATCGAGCATCAATGCATGGCCTGCAGATTGACCTTGAGGCTGCGCGCCTACTGGGTGAGCGTACTGAGGGTAACCTGCTGGCCGCCGATCAGGAGCTTCAAAAACTCTCACTGATTCATCCGCAAGGTACCCGCTTAAACGTTGAGAGCATCGCCCAGGGCGTAGAGGATAGCTCGCGCTTTGATGTGTTCAACCTGGCGGATGCCTGTTTAAAAGGTGAGGTTAGCCGCGCCTCACGTATAGTGCAGGGGCTGCGCAGTGAAGGGGTCGAAGCACCCATCGTGCTATGGGCATTAAGCCGCGAGTTGCGAACACTACTCTCTTTGCATCAGCACCTGGATCAAGGCCAAAGTTTTGAGCACGCCTGCAAAACCCAAAAGCCAATGATTTTTGACAAGCGCCGCCCCGCTTATCAAAAGGCCATAAAGCGTCTTCCCATGAAGCGCTTGCACAAGCTGCTGTTGATGGCCCAACGGCTGGATTTAGCCGTTAAAGGGGCCGCTAACGTGCCCTTATGGCCAGGTCTTCATGACTTGGCGATGACCATGGCGGGCGGTAAAGGTATTCTTGCTGAGACAGCCTGGACCTACCGCATTAGTGCAAATAATTAGCATATTGCACAATAGACTTAAAGCCCGTCCTCTTTATTCCTATACTAGTGATTAGAGCAGCACAATGCTCGATACCCCTGACCAGTCTCTAAGGAAGAAGACGATGAAAACATTGCGCGCTTACCTCTCTACACTCTTGATCGCGGCGCTAGTGATCACCAGCCTGCCCGTCGCTGCTGCGCCTGCCGCCCCCCAATCCATGGATTTAGTTTCAACTCAGTCTGTTTTAGCAGGTGATCGTGTCGGCGCTGACCGTGAGCGGATAAACGAAATTCTGGCCCGTGCCGATGTACAGGACCAGCTGCTAAAGCAGGGTGTGGATCTTGATGAGGTAGACGCCCGCGTTGCCGCTCTGAGCGATGCCGAAGCACAGCAAATGGCTCAGCAGCTTGATCAGTTGCCTGCCGGTGCAGGCGGCGGTGTTATCGGTGCCCTGTTTGCCGTTTTCATCATTTTGCTGATTACTGATATTCTCGGTTTGACCGACGTTTATCCGTTTACCCGCTAAGCCAGCCACTATGAAAACATTGTTGCCCTACGCCCGCTTTGCGGGCGTTTTTATGCTCGCCCTACTGCTTTCTGCCTGTGCCCGCAGCCCTATTTTACTCGACAGCACCTACGAAGCCTTGACCCCTCAGGTAGAAAATCGTGCCGTACCGTTTTTTGCCCAAAGCGAGTACCAGTGTGGCCCGGCAACGCTTGCCATGGTGTTGAACTACCAAGGCGTTGAGGTGGGCGTTGACCAGCTGATTCCGCAAGTATTCTTGCCAGGGCGTGACGGTAGCGTTCAACCTGAAATGCTGTCTACCGTTCGCCGCCATCAACAACTTGCCTACCCCATTCGCGGTACTATGGATGCACTGTTAAACCATTTGGCTAACGGTGACCCAGTCGTGGTGATGCAGAACCTGTCACTGCCTATTTATCCCATGTGGCACTACGCGGTGGCTATCGGATTTGACTTACCTGATGAAACGCTCATCCTGCGCAGTGGTGAACGTGAGCGACATACGCTGTCGTTTAGCCGCTTTGATGCGACCTGGGCGCGCAGTGGTCGCTGGGGATTTATTGTGGCCAACCCCGGCACTCTACCGGAAGGCATTAGTGCCCGTAATGCACTGGAGGCTATTAGCGCTTACGAAGAAGCTCACGGCCCCAAAGAAGCTCTAAGCAGTTGGCAAACCCTGGTTAATCGCTACCCAACTAATCCACTGGCGCAGTTTGCGCTGGGCAACGCGCTGTACGCCGATAGCCGGCCCAAGGAGGCGATGACAGCCTTTAACGCAGCGACCCAGTACAATGCACACATGGGGGCCGCTTGGCTCAACCTGGGGATTTTGCTGCTGCAACAGGATAAGCCCGACGAAGCACACAACGCCTTGATGCAGGCAGCATCAATAGACGGCAGTTGGCAGGCACGTGCGCAGCAGTTACTGGGCGAATATTAAGTATGCAAAAGGGGCCACTCTATTTCTGGTGGCCCCTTTTACACAGCGATGTATGACACTACATCTGTGCTTTACGCTACCCAAAACGCGTTAAAACACTCTGTTCAAGCCATTTTGTGCTGCCACTCGGTACGCTTCTGCCATCGTTGGATAGTTAAAGGTTGTGTTCACAAAGTACTTAAGCGTATTGGCTTCGCCTGGCTGCTGCATAATGGCCTGGCCGATATGTAGAATTTCGGAGGCCTGGTCACCAAAACAGTGGATACCCAGAATTTCCAACGTATCCTGATGGAAGAGAATCTTCAGCATGCCCACGACATCGCCGGTTATTTGTGCACGCGCGGTATCTTTAAAGAACGCTTTTCCGACTTCATAGGGCACTTTGGCTTCAGTCAACTCGCGCTCGTTAGGACCAAACGAACTAATTTCAGGAATAGTGTAAATGCCGGTGGGTACATCGTTGACGAAGCGATACTCTTTATCGAGCAACTCATTGCAAAGGTTTAGCCCTTGGTCATACGCGGCACTGGCAAGGCTCGGCCAACCGATCACGTCACCGGCGGCATAAATATGCGGAATTGTCGTACGGTAGTGTTCATCAACGCTGAGTTGGCCACGCCCATTGGCTTCTAATCCAATATTCTCAAGTCCCAGGCTATCGGTATTGCCCGTGCGACCATTGGCCCATAAGAACGCATCTGCGCGGATCTTTTTGCCCGACTTAAGATGCACGACAACGCCAGACTCATCGCCTTCTACACTCGCGTATTCCTCGTTATGACGAATCAATACACCATGTTTACGCAGGTGGTAAGAGAGCGCATCACTGATTTCATCATCAAGAAATGAAAGCAAGCTGTCACGGTTGTTGATGAGATCTACCTTAAGGCCTAATCCTGAGAAAATTGACGCATACTCACAGCCGATAACGCCTGCGCCAAAAATCACTAACGTACGCGGCGTATGAGAAAGGCTTAGAATGGTGTCAGAGCAGTAGATTCGTGGGTGGCGGAAGTTAATGTCCGCGGGCCGATAGGGCCGTGAGCCGGTAGCAATCACAATTTTTTTGGCGACCAGCTCTTCCATTCCTTCATGCTGGTCGCGCACAACCACGGTATGCTCATCTTTAAAGCGCGCAATACCATGAAACAAGTCGATTCGATTGCGAGCATAAAAGGTAGTACGCATTTCTACCTGTTTATCAATCGTGCCGCGCGAACGCTCCATCACTTTAGGGAAAGAAAACCAGCGCGGCTCACCAATATCGCGAAACATTCGGTTGGTGTTAAACGCCATGATTTGCTTAACCTGGTGGCGCAACGCTTTGGAGGGAATAGTGCCCCAATGGGTACAGTTACCGCCTACCTGTGCCTGCTTTTCGATAATCGCTACACGCTTACCGTGCTTGGCGGCGTTAATAGCCGCGCTTTCACCTGCAGGGCCTGTACCAATAACCACGACATCGTAATTGTGAACCGCCATACTTTCTGCGTCTCCTCGTTCCCCAATAATAAGGCGCAGCTGATCACTCGGCTGCGCCCTGCACTATTTCTCTTACCGATACTGTTACGGATTGTGCTAGCGCCGTGTAGCGTCGTAGCCCAAGTCCGCTCCGCGGCTTTCATCACTGCGGCGACGCACATTTCCTCGCTTGCGGTTCTCCTCTTCACATACGTCATCTTTACCGCCACAAATATCGCAGCCGTCTTTCATACCAATCTGATTTAAACCGCCACATGAACCTGCTATAGGCTTACGACCCATCAAAACGCCAACCGCCATCGCGCACATTATCAACGCCATAAAGCCAAATACCAGTAGCCAAATCGCCATGTTAATCTCCCTGCATTGCTATGGATGCACCACCTACCGACAACAGCTTAGGCAATTAGTGCCTTCCAGATACTTGCTATACCTTAATTGTACCTTAGCTGACACGTACTTATTAGCTGCCACGTACTTATAACTGCCAAGCACTTATTAAATGCTCAGCACCTATTAGCGAAGGTAGCGTAGGCTTGGGTCTATTCAAAACAAATGGGGCCAACCTTACGGCCAGCCCCAAATGTGCCCGAAGGCTACTTTCGATTACGTGAGCACTTACCCGCCGAAGTCATCCAGCATGATATTTTCAGGCTCAACCCCGAGATCAAGCAGCAGCTTAATCACGGAAGCATTCATCATGGGCGGCCCACACATGTAGTATTCACAATCTTCAGGCGCCGGATGGTCCTTCAGATAGTTTTCATACAGTACATTATGGATAAAGCCCGTCGGCCCTTCCCAATTATCTTCAGGCTGCGGATCAGAAAGCGCCAGATGCCATTCAAAATTCGGGAACTCTTCTGCCAACTGATCGTACTCTTCGTTGTAGAAGGTTTCACGCCAAGAGCGTGCACCGTACCAGAAAGACATTTTACGCTTAGACTTAAGACGCTTAAGCTGATCGAAGATATGGCTACGCATCGGCGCCATACCCGCACCACCACCGATAAAGATCATTTCGGCGTCGGTATCCTTGGCGAAGAACTCACCAAACGGACCCATTACGGTCACCTTGTCACCAGGTTTCAAGTTGAAGACGTAGGTAGACATTAGGCCCGGCGGATGACTGCTGCCTGGGGGCGGTGTAGCAATACGAATGTTGAACTTGAGGATACCCTTCTCTTCCGGGTAGTTCGCCATAGAGTAGGCGCGAATCACTTCCTCATTGTTCTTGTGGGCAACCTTGAAAATTCCAAACTTGTCCCAATCGCCGCGATACTCTTCCTCGATATCAAAATCGGAGAATTTAATATCGTAAGGCGGTGCAACCAGCTGAACATAACCACCCGCGCGGAAGGCAACTTCTTCGCCTTCAGGCAGTTTTAGGTTCAGCTCCTTGATGAAGGTCGCGACGTTAGGGTTAGCGATAACTTCGGTTTCCCACTTTTTAACGCCGAACACTTCCTCAGGTACTTCGATCTTCATGTCTTGCTTAACGGGCACCTGGCAAGAGAGCCGCCAGCCCTCTTTCTTTTCACGCATGGTGAAATGCGACTCTTCAGTCGGCAGAATGGAACCACCACCCTCTTCCACACGGCATTTACATTGGGCGCATGAACCACCGCCGCCACATGCCGAGGAGAGGAAAATACCATTTGCCGCCAAGGTGTTTAAAAGCTTACCACCGGCCTGAGTCGTCAAGGTGTGCTCAGGGTCGTGATTAACTTCAATCGTCACGTCCCCGCTACTCACAAGCTTGCTGCGCGCTGCCAGAATGATCGCCGTTAAGCTAATAACGATGATCGTGAACATGACAACACCGAGCAAGATGACAGATGTATCAACCATGTCGGTTTCCTATTGCTGAGGTTTCCTGTAACCCGGCAGCGCAGAACGCCGCCGGGAAAAACCGGCTCCGTTTAGAGCTGAATGCCCGAGAAGGACATAAAGCCCAACGACATCAGACCTACGGTGATGAAAGTAATACCCAGCCCTTGCAAGCCACCAGGCACATCGCTGTATTTCAGCCTTTCACGGATACCTGCCAAGGCCGTAATAGCCAACGCCCAACCAACACCGGATCCAAAACCATAAACGAGGGATTCACCGAAGTTGTAGTTACGCTCAACCATGAACAGCACGCCACCCAAGATGGCACAGTTGACGGTAATAAGCGGCAGGAATACGCCAAGCGCGTTGTACAGTGCAGGCACGTACTTATCCAAGAACATTTCAAGAATTTGCACTAGTGCTGCAATGACGCCGATATAGCTCAATAACCCAAGGAATGAGAGGTCAATATTCTCAGCACCGCTAATACCGGTCCAGGAAAGTGCACCTTGCGCAAGTAGAAGGTTGAATACCAGGTTATTAACAGGCACTGAAATAGTCAGGACTACAATAACCGCGATGCCCAGGCCAAACGCGGAGGAAACCTTCTTGGAGACCGCGAGAAAAGTACACATCCCCAGAAAGAATGCCAAGGCCAGGTTTTCAACAAAAACCGAAGCGACGAAAAGGCTTAAATAGTGTTCCATTTTACACAGCCTCCTGTGGCTTGGAGTTTTCCTTCATCTTGAACTCCGTCTCTTCTACCTGCCCTGGATCGATTGAGCGCATAACCCAAATCATCAGGCCGATAATAAAGAAGGCGGACGGAGGCAACAGCAGCAGACCGTTAGGCACATACCAGCCACCATCTTGAACGGTAGGCAGGATAGTAAAACCGAACACACTACCTGCACCCAATAGTTCACGGAAGAAGCCAACCACCAGCAACACGAACCCATAGCCCAAGCCATTCCCGATACCGTCCAGGAAAGACATGCCGGGGGTGTTGGACATGGCAAAGCCTTCCGCACGACCCATTACAATGCAGTTGGTAATGATCAGACCCACAAATACCGACAGCTGCTTGGACATTTCATAAGCATAGGCTTTGAGGATCTGGTCAACCACGATTACCAATGAAGCAATAATCGTCATCTGCACAATAATACGGATCGAAGAAGGAATATGATTCCGAATCAGTGATACGAAAAAGCTTGAGAGCGATGTGACGAAAATAACAGCTAACGCCATTACCAACGACACGCTCATGCTGGTCGTTACTGCCAGCGCAGAACAGATCCCCAATATCTGAAGTGCAATGGGGTTGTTCTGAAAAATAGGCGCTATTAAAACGCTTTTTGCATTTACGTCCGCCATGATTAAGCCCCCTCACCGTCTTCGAAGTCGGTATCGGTGTTATCGGCGTCTTCCAGCTCAGTACCACTGCGGAATTTCGCAAGGTATGGACCGAAACCTTCTTCGCTCAACCAAAACTGCAGCATGTTGGTCACACCATTACTGGTGAGCGTTGCACCGGATAACGCGTCTACTTCATTTTCACCACTAGCGCTTTTGCTCAGGCGGATGGCCGGTGAGAGGTCGCCCTCTTCATCGTAAATCTCTTTACCTTCCCACTGAGCCTGCCAACGTGGGTTGTTCACTTCACCGCCCAAGCCCGGCGTTTCACTGTGGTCATAGTAGGTAATACTGATAATAGTATTACCGTCACCTTCGATCGACAAAAAGCCCATCATCCGGCCCCACAGGCCTTGTCCACGAATCGGCAAAACGATTTGGTCTGGGTCGCCTGCATCACCGACCAGATAAACCGTCGCGTAATTTTCAACCCGAGAAAGCCCCGCAATGTCACGGTCTCCAGACAACGTGCGGCCGGTTGCCGGGTCACGCGCTGCTTCAAACCCATCAAAGGTTTCAGGGTCAAACTCATCGGTATACTCACCGGTTTCAAGTTCAACCACACGTGATGTGATTTGGGTCCGGAACGCTTCCTCGACATCCGTACCCGGCTCGTATAAACGCGCCACGTTAAGGATATTGGTTTTACGGTCTAATTCCTGGTTGAGCTGTTGAGCAGGGCGTAGCGCCACGGCGGCCGTCGAAACAATCACCGAACACACGATACACAATGAAAACGCTACAATCAGGACCTTCTTGATTGAGTTATTACCTTGTGCCATTAGGCAGTCTCCTCGGCCGGAACGCCAGTACGCTTGATACGGCGTTTTATATTGGCCTGGACGAAGAAGTGGTCAATCAATGGTGCAAACAGGTTAGCAAAGAGAATTGCCAACATGATGCCTTCGGGGAAGGCGGGGTTAACCACGCGAATCAGTACCGTCAGTACACCAATTAGCACACCAAATATCAAACGGCCCTGGGTCGTCATGGAAGCAGAGACGGGGTCAGTAGCCATAAAGACCATACCGAATGCAAACCCACCTATCACGAAGTGCCAATACCACGGCATGGCAAACATGGGGTTGGTATCGGAACCAATCAGATTAAACAACGTACTGGTGGCTACCATCCCAAGGAACACGCCAAGCATTATTCGCCACGAGGCAATACGCGTGTACAGCAGCACCAATGCCCCGACAAGGATCGCAAGCGTCGACACCTCGCCTACTGAGCCTGGAATAAAGCCAATAAAGGCATCCCACCAGCTAAACGCATTAGTGACTGCACCCATGCCGTCCTGGAACGCCATCGAAAGTACCGTTGCACCCGTATAACCATCAGCGGGCACCCAAATGGCGTCGCCGGAAATTTGCGCAGGATAGGCGAAGTAGAGGAAGGCACGACCAGTAAGCGCCGGGTTCAGGAAGTTTTTGCCAGTACCGCCAAAAATTTCCTTACCGATCACGACACCAAAGGTGATACCCAGCGCTACCTGCCAAAGCGGAATAGTTGCCGGAAGAATCAGCGCAAATAGCACCGAAGTAACGAAGAAACCTTCATTAACTTCATGGCCACGCTTGATGGCAAACAGCACTTCCCAGAAACCACCAATGGCAAAAGTGACCAGGTAGATAGGCAGGAAGTACGTGGCGCCAAGAACAAAGTTGGACCATAAACTACCCGCATCATGCCCGCCAGCCAATGTCATCAGGATCGCTTCACGCCAGCCACCCATGGAGGCATAGCCTGCATCAATAGCCACGTTGGCTTGCCAACCCGCGTTCCACATACCAAAGAACATTGCCGGGAAAGTACACAGCCAAACGGTGATCATAATGCGCTTCAGGTCGATACCATCGCGCACGAACGACGTTGTTTTGGCAACGCTTGGGGGCGAGTAGAAAATCGTATCTACGGCTTCATAAAGCGGGTAGAACTTTTCGTACTTACCGCCTTTATGGAAATGCGGCTCGATATTATCGAGTGTTTGTCGAATACCCATTATCAGGCCTCTTTCTCGATCATGGCGAGGTTGTCACGCAGGATAGGGCCATACTCATATTTGCCGGGGCAAACGTATGTGCACAGCGCCAGGTCCTCTTCGTCTAGCTCAAGACATCCAAGTTGCATGGCAACTTCAATGTCACCCACGATCAGCGAGCGCAGCAGCTGAGTCGGCATGATATCCAGCGGCATTACCGTCTCGTAAGTACCAATCGGTACCATGGCACGTTCAGAGCCATTGGTCGACGTGGTAGGCGCGTAGTTACGCAGGCCTTTAATACGCGAGAGGTAAATACCCAGAATCGAGTGACGATCGGCCCCAAGAGAAAGCCAGCCTAACAAGGCACGCTTGTTGCCCTCTTCAAGCAAGCTAATCTGATTGCTGAAACGCCCCAGGTAGGTCAGGTGTCCTTCCGCCGAGAAGCCCGAAAAAACCGAACCAGAAATTACTCGGGTGTCATCAGGTTTGATGACTTCGCCTGCCAAAAACTCTTGGGTACTTGCTCCCAAGCGGGTACGCAGAAGACGAGGTTTTTCAGCGCGTGGGCCGCCAACAGCGACAACACGAGTTGTATGCAGTTTGCCTTCGGCAAAGAGCTTACCAAACGCGATCACATCCTGATAACCGATATGCCAGACTTGTCTGTGCAGCGCGACTGGCGAAAGATAATGGATATGCGTACCCACCAGACCCGCAGGATGCGGACCGGCAAAACTTTCGGTTTTCACACCGTCAACATCCCCGCCAGGGATATTGGCATCAGCCCCCGTGCACAGAAAAACGTTGCCCTCGGTCAGGCGTGTTAGCACCTTGAGGCCGTCTTCAAATGCCTGGGTTTCTTCATTGATGACAATTGCTGGATCAGCGCTTAACGGGTGGGTATCCACGGCCGTTACAAAGATATCAGCAGGAATGCTATCAATAGCTGGCGTGCGAGAGAAAGGACGTGTACGCAATGCTGTCCAAAGCCCCGACTCAACGAGCTGGTCAACGACCAACTGTCGATCAAGCTGCACTAAAGAAGCGCGATCATGGGAAGCAAATGCCATCGCTTCTTCATTCTCGTCAACTTTAATAACTACAGACAGCAGGCGACGCTTTTCGCCACGGTTAATGGATACTACTTCACCACTTGCTGGTGCCGTAAAACGCACACCCTCAATTTTTTTATCGGTAAAGAGCAGTTGGCCCAGTTTGACCTTATCCCCTTCCTGAACTTCCATGGTTGGCTTCATGCCAACGTAGTCAGTGCCCAGGATTGCCACGTAACGCACAGGCTGCGCATCTTCAATACGCTGCTCGGGCGCTCCCGTGATGGGGAGATCCAGGCCTTTTTTGACTTCGATCATAGTCTCGCCCAGTTGATGGATCGGATATACGAAGGTAAGGGGTTCGAATGCTTATTTTCTGTTCAGTGAATTGTTGTTTTCTGTCAGATCGTTACCAGTCAGGCCCAAGCACGCTTGAACCACCCCGAAAAATCTACAGCATTATAAAGATAAGCGCGGCCAATGACCACATCCCTGATGCCCACAAAAAGTGTTACATGCCATCCATTCCAATTGATTTTACAATTAAAAACGCCACCCGAAGGTGGCGTTAAGCAATCCAGACGTGATGAAAAAAGCTATTCCGCAGCTAATTCACCGGCATAGAGGCACTATGCGTGGCGTGGCAGTTTTAAAAACTGTACGTTCGACATTTGCTGCAGGATACGAATAACCTGGCAGCTGTAACCAAACTCATTGTCGTACCATACGTACACAACCACGTGATTACCGTTAGCAATCGTTGCTTTTGCGTCCACGATGCCAGCATGGCGGTTGCCCACGAAGTCCGATGAAACCACCTCAGCAGAGTCCACATAATCAATCTGCTTCTGATAAGACGAATCAATGGACATACGGCGCAAATAATCATTCAGCGCGGCTGCGTCGGTTGGTTTATCTAACGTCAGGTTCAAAATGGCCATGGAGACATTCGGCGTCGGCACGCGAATCGCATTGCCCGTTAGCTTACCTTCCAATTCAGGTAGCGCTTTTGCTGCTGCTTTGGCCGCACCCGTTTCGGTTAATACCATGTTAAGCGCCGCACTGCGGCCACGACGATCACCCTTATGATAGTTATCAATCAGGTTCTGGTCGTTGGTGTAAGCATGAACAGTTTCCACATGACCGGTGGCGACCCCGTACTGATCATTGAGCACCTTTAGAACGGGCACAATGGCATTGGTGGTACAGGAAGCCGCCGATACAATACGGTCATTCTCACCAATGGTCGCGTGGTTAACACCGTAAACGATATTTTTAATATCGCCCTTACCTGGCGCCGTTAATAGCGCCTTGGCCGCGCCTTTACACTCCAGGTGTTGGCCCAAACCAGCCTCATCGCGCCAAATGCCGGTATTATCAACAATGACCGCGTTTTTGATGCCATAAGTGGTGTAATCGATTTCGCTGGGTGAGTCAGCGTAAATAACCTGAACCACATTGCCATTTACAGTAAGCGTACGCGCTTCGGCATCAACAGAAATAGTGCCTTCAAACGGGCCATGCACCGAGTCACGACGCAGTAAGCTGGCACGCTTTTCAAGGTCTTTACCCACATCGCCACGCCCACGCACCACAATCGCGCGCAAACGCAACAGGTTTCCGCCACCGGCTTTTTCAACCAGCACGCGCGCCAGCAGACGACCAATGCGCCCAAAACCGTAAAGTACAACGTCCTGCGGCTCGCCTTTACTGGCTCCCGGCTGATAACCGCCAATAATATCCTGCAGTTCGTTATGCAAGAATGCGCTTAAATCACCACCGCCCTGCTTTTTAAACATGACCGCCAGCTTACCCACATCAACATGAGCAGGCCCCAGATTAAGCGCGCTCATCGCTTCAACGATGGGGAAGGTGTCCTCAACCGACAGTTCTGTTCCTTCAATTTTGCGCACAAACCGATGATCTTTCAGGATACGAATAACGGACTGGTTGATCAGCGAGCGCCCATACATGGTAGCCACAACATTGTTATGCCGATAAAGGCGCCCAACAAGCGGGATCATCTGTTCGGCCAGAGCCTGGTTGTTCTGCCATTCCTCAAAAACGTTTTCGAGAGCTTGCTGACTCACATGCGGCCTCATTGGGTAATGATAAGGTAGTGATAAAAGGTTTCAGGCGCATTATCCCGGCCTTATTAGCTACTCGCAATGGAAGGATGGTCGCACACGTTGTAGGGGTATTACAGGAATAGAGGTTTGACTACAAACACAAAATAGGCTCTCACACTAACAGTAATGTTTTGGCCCTCTAACTGAAAGAGGCGATCGTGTATGATCCAGTATCCGTTTCAGCGCAAAATGATACCTGACTATGCCTTCATTCTCTCTGCTCGAACCGCCTCAGCCACACGGGGCTCGCGACACGCTTTTCTGGACAGCGCCCCCGGGTAGTGCGTCTGCACTGGCGTTAGCCCAGGTAGCTTCTAGCGCCCCGCTGCTGGTAATTACACCCAACACGGCCAGCACTCAACGCCTGGAACAAGACCTGGCGTTCTACAGCGATGTCCCAGTACTGCCATTCCCTGATTGGGAAACCCTCCCCTACGACAGTTTTTCTCCGCATCAGGATATCGTCTCGGCCCGCTTGCGCACGTTACGCCAGCTACAAGACGGTGTTCGCGGCATTGTATTGGTGCCTATTAATACATTAATGCAGCGCCTTCCCCCGGTCTCGTATATCGCGGGGCGTGTAATGACGCTGAACGCGGGCGCCAAGCTTAACCGGGATACCTTTAGGGAGTCGCTTACGCGGGCAGGGTATCGCGCCGTTGAAACCGTGTACGAGCCTGGCGAATACGCCATACGCGGCGCACTAATTGATCTTTTTGCGATGGGGATGGATGAGCCGATTCGTATCGACTTATTTGATGATGAGATCGACACACTTCGTCATTTTGACCCTGGCAGTCAACGCTCAACGGGCAAGGTAGACACGCTGGAACTACTTCCTGCCCATGAGTACTCGCTTAGCCGCAGCGCAATCGCCTGCTTTCGCGAGCAGTTTGAAACCCTGTTCGATGTCGACCCTCGTCAGTGTCCGCTCTATAACGACGCTCTTAAAGCCATACCTTCGCCCGGGCTTGAGCACTATTTGCCGCTATTTTTTGACGAAACGGCGTCTTTGTTTGATCACGTAACCGATGATACGCGGGTGGCGCTGCTACCCGGCGTTTTCCAAGCCGCCGAACAGCACTGGCAATCCATTGAAGCGCGCTACATCAATCTGGGCGTTGACCCTACCCGCCCACTACTGCCGCCTCGCCGGGCATTTTTCCCGGTTAGCGATGTATTTTCGGCGATCAAATCACGCCCTCGTATTGAACTCACTGAAGACGAAGCGCATCGTCATGCCTTAATGCCGGAAGCAAAAGCGCTCCCGCCGCTGGCCATTAATGCACGAGCCAAACAGCCACTGAGCGAACTGGAACGTTTTTTAAATAGCGAACCTGATACGCGGATACTGTTTGTCGCTGAATCACGCGGGCGTCGCGAAGCATTAGAGGAAGTGCTTGCACCTCTACCCCTATCACTGCCTTATGTTGATAGCTTTCAGTCATTTCTTAAAAGCCAACACCCCTTCGCGATTACGGAAAGCTTGGTAGATAGCGGCTTATGGCTTACTGACCCCAGCCTTGCCATTATTAGCGAAACGGAACTGTTCGGCGAAGTCGTTCGCCAAAGCCGACGGCGTGAAAAAGCCACTGATGATAATGAATTAGCGGTTCGCCACCTTTCGGAACTACGCGAAGGGGCACCCGTTGTTCATCAGGCGCATGGGGTAGGACGCTACCTGGGGCTAGAAACCCTCGCGGCTGGCGGGCAAGCCAACGAATTCTTAGCCCTCTCTTACGCCGATGGCGCCAAGCTTTATGTACCCGTTGACAGTCTTCACCTTATTTCACGCTACAGCGGCGCTGATGATGAGCTGGCACCGCTGCATAAGCTGGGTTCTGATCAGTGGGAAAAGGCGCGCCGTAAAGCGGCCGAAAAGATTCGCGATACTGCCGCTGAATTGCTGGATGTTTACGCAAGACGAGAAGCCCAGCAAGGGGTTGTCTATGAAGCACCAGGCGATGAGTACGTGCGCTTTGCCGCCAGTTTTCCGTTTGAAGAAACGCCCGACCAACAAGCGGCTATTGAAGCCGTCATTGAGGATATGGTTTCTCCGCAGCCCATGGACCGTGTGGTATGCGGTGATGTTGGGTTTGGTAAAACCGAAGTGGCCATGCGCGCCGCGTTTTTGGCCGTGCAGTCAGGTCGCCAGGTCGTCGTTCTCGTACCGACCACGCTGCTCGCTCGCCAGCACTTTGAAAACTTCCGTGACCGCTTTGCCGATACGGCCGTCAATATCCGTTTGATCTCGCGCTTCACGGCGGGCAAAGAGATGACCCAGACGCTCGAAAGCATCAAAAACGGTCAAACCGATATCGTGATTGGCACCCATAAGTTGCTCTCCAAAAGTGTTGAGCTACCTCAGATGGGCCTGCTAATTATCGACGAAGAGCACCGCTTTGGCGTTGCGCAAAAAGAAAAGCTTAAAACCCTGCGTGCAGAGATTGATATTCTCACCCTCACCGCCACCCCCATCCCACGCACACTCAATATGGCAATGAGCGGTATTCGGGATCTTTCTATTATTGCGACACCGCCCGCTCGCCGCTTGTCAGTTAAGACGTTTGTACAGCAGCGTGATAACAGCATTATCAAAGAAGCCCTGCTACGGGAAATACTTCGCGGCGGTCAGGTCTACTTCCTTCACAACGAAGTAAAGACGATTGAAAACGCAGCTCAACAGATCCGCGAGCTGGTGCCAGAAGCTCGCGTCGCCGTGGCGCATGGCCAGCTCCCTGAACGCAGCCTTGAACGCGTAATGTCGGACTTTTACCATCGCCGTTTTAATGTCTTGGTATGCTCAACAATCATTGAAACCGGCATTGACGTACCCAGCGCCAATACCATTCTCATAGAACGAGCCGATAAGTTTGGCCTGGCGCAGCTGCACCAACTACGGGGGCGCGTAGGCCGCAGCCACCACCAGGCCTATGCTTACCTGCTTACGCCTCCCCCCAAGGCCATCACGCGCGATGCGGTTAAACGCCTTGAGGCTATAAGCGCCTCTGATGACCTTGGCGCTGGGTTTACTCTGGCAAGCCACGACATGGAAATTCGTGGCGCAGGTGAGCTACTAGGAGATGAACAAAGCGGCCAAATGGAAACCATTGGCTATACTCTTTATATGGAAATGCTGGATAGAGCAGTGAAAGCAATCCGCGCTGGCAAAACACCTAATATTGAGGCGCCCTTCAATACCGGCGTAGAAATTAGCTTGAACCTGCCCGCACTGATTCCAGATGACTATATTCATGATGTACAGCAGCGGCTTGTTATGTATAAGCGCATTGCCAATACACAAAGCGATAGTGAGCTTAAAGAACTACAGGTCGAGCTCATTGACCGCTTCGGCCTACTGCCACAGCCGCTGAAGAACCTGATACGTCAAACAAAGCTACGCCAACGCGCAGAGCAGCTAGGCATTAGCCGTATTGAAGCAGGCGAAAGCCGTGGCCGGGTGCTGTTTGATGGCACAACGAAGGTCGACCCACTCACCCTGGTTACGTTGATTCAAACATCGCCCAAGCACTATCGCCTGGATGGTGCAGACACCTTGCGGTTTGAATTTACAATGGAAAACAGCAATCAGCGTTTCGAGCAAGTTGAAGCACTTATAACGACCCTTAATCAAAAAGTAGCGGCGGCGTGAACCTTGGGGCAAACTGACGGCAAGCAACCATTGTTTGCCCGTTTACGCGTACTAGCAGTGCACTAACTTATTAGGAAAGACCATGAACATTCGTCACAAATTCAACCTTTGGGGTCCTACCAGCCTGGCAGTATTGTTGGCAGCCTCCCTTACTGGCCCTGCTTATGCGCAAACCGCATCTGAACAAGCAGAAAATGCGCCCGCGATCGCCGATGAATCCGTGGCAAGCGCTGAGCAGATTACCGACGCGCGTGAACTACCCCGCGGGCATTTTCGGCTCCCTGACCAAGGCGACATTATCGGTGAGTCGTATACCATCACGGTTGACGACCCCGCTGAGACTCTCATAGATATCGCTCGTCGTCATAATATCGGCTACGAAGAAATCCGCATGGCCAACCCCGGTGTCAGCATGTGGGTGCCTGGCGAAGGAACGGAAATCGTTATTCCCGCCCAATATATTTTACCGCCTGCACCACGTGAAGGGGTTGTTGTTAACCTTTCCGAGCTGCGCCTGTATTACTACCCTGCCGACAACCCGGGCATCGTTGAAACGTATCCGGTGAGCGTGGGCCGTGAAGAGTTTGCAACCCCCGTTGGCATTACACGCACGACCATTAAAGTAAAAGATCCGGCGTGGGCTCCTCCTGCCTCCATGCGTCGTGAAGCGGCCGCTCGCGGCGAGCCAGCGCCCTCCGTAGTGCCTGCTGGGCCGAACAACCCTTTGGGCGAACATGCCATCCTGCTTGCTATGCCGAGCTACCTGATTCATGGCACCAACCGCCCTGATGGCGTTGGCATGCGCGCCAGCCGCGGCTGCATTCGTATGTACCCTGAAGACATTAAGTCACTCTACGAGCGCCTGCCAAGCGGTACGCAAGTAAACTTGATGGATGCGCCTTTTAAAGCTGGCTGGGCAGCTGATGGCACGCTGTTCGTGCAGTCCTACCCGCAGCTTGAAGAGAACGTGGGTGACTTTGAACCGCTCCTGGATGCCATTGATCGCGTTGATGCGCTAACTGAAGACCAGGTAGCTGTCGACTATGCAAAAGTAAAAAGCGCCGTAGAATCACCTAACGGCCGTTTTGTAGCCCTTTATGGCCCTCAGGCACAGCCAACCGTAGAAGAGGAGCCTGCCAGCCGTAACAGCCTGCTTGAGGAGGTAGAACTTAGCCACCGACAAATGACTGAAGAAGATGCTTAACCTAAAATAGACAAGCAATAAAAAAACCCCGCCGAGGCGGGGTTTTTTTACATCTTCAGCAACCGCTGAGTCAAACATCAACCCAGTGGTCCAAGCAGAATTACTTCTGCATGGAGCGCTGGAACATGCGGTTCATTTCTTCACGGTTTTGCTCAGTCATCTGCAGTGCAGCATTCGCGTCACGCTGTGCCTGGTTTGCAGTGTTCAGAGCTTGTGAAGCCATGCTGCGTGCTTCTGCGGCATCAGCCTGTGCAGATTCAGCAGTCATGCGAACTTCTTCCAGAGCGCTGGTAGAAGCACAGCCAGCCAGGATTGCCAGAGAAGCGGCAGCGGCGGTCATTTTCAGAGTCGTTTTCAAAGTCATAATGTTCTCCTTGAGTCTTCCTTGGGTACAACGTTAAGGGTATGACAAACCTAGGCTAATTGCTTAGCTGCGCTTTGTCTACCTGCGGTGCAGGTTCTTTTCAGTGACTTGTGCATGAGCACGCTAGTCAAACGCTGTTTTATAATAGACCACAACGCTTGTCTATAGCCACTTGTAGAAAACCTCTTACTTCCTTCAACAACATAAGACTAGCCGATCACGACGCGAGTGCCAATATCAACAAGCTGCACAACTCGCTCAATTTGCTCATTTGTTACCGCCACGCACCCTTGAGTCCAGTGGTAACGGCTATGAACATCAGGGTCTGCACTGCCGATACCATGAACACCAATGGCTCCACCCAGCGCCGTATTTTGCGGAGGATGGCCATATCGGCGGTAATAGTCGAAATAGGCTTCATAATCGCGTTGCGAGTATATGCCATTTTCTAACGCCATCCGCGCATGGGCCGGCGTAGGATAATCGATACCAATAAAGATATGCCATCGACTTTCGTAATTAAAACGATTAATACGAAATTCGCCCAGCGGCGTAACGTTATCCCCCATTACCCGCTGCGTTTTTGCACCTGAGCGACCCAGCGAAACCGGGCTAAAAAGCTCAACCAGCGTATCGCCACGATACACGCTAAGTGTAGATTCTTGATCATTTATCAATAACCATACTTCGTTGCTGTAGCGGGGCAAATGAGCCCGAGACAGTAACGTCTCAACCAGGTCTATCGGCTGTGAGTTTAGCGTAGCATTTGACGTAGCAGCGCTGGCCACTACTGGCCAGCCAAGCGCCAGCGCTAAAAAGCGGCGACGGTTTAAAGGCATAGGTTAGCTCTCAAAAACAGGTTAGCTCAGCACTGGCCAACTAAGCATTTCTTGAAGGTGTTATACCTTATATACACCGCGTCTGTCAGCGATTTTGAGAACAATTTAACCATGTGGACACGCCAAGCCCTGCCAATGAAACGCTATTCAACGCAGCGCTAAATATCGTCAAACTTTTGCATACTGCTGACAAGCTTACGAATTTCTGCTTCGTGCCCCTCTGCCAGCGCATTAAAAAACTCTGCTTCTGGCGGTATAGCAGCTCTGGAAGCGCGATGCTCATAGAGTTCTTGAAGCTTTCGATTGGACTCAACAGCCATGCGCGCTATTTCATCGACTGAATTCCATTCAGACTTTTCCGTAAAGCGCTCAAGCTCAGGTGGCTGGGGAAACTCACTTGACTCATCAAACCAGGTCTCCAACACGTCTCTATGGTCATAACCATCATGAAACAAGTCATCAAGCCCTTTCTGCATCCGAAGCTCTCGGCTAGCTAGATAAGTCAGCACCATGCTCAAACGCTCATTATCTGTCCTATCAGCCGCTTCGCTGTACTGACGAGCCATACGCTCGTGAAAACCTTCAGCCCATACGACTAAGTCCTTGACCTGGTTGTAGCGCATCCGCGTCTCCTTTTCAGTCGTTCTATCATCTCGGCAACATTATGCTGCTGTATGAGCGTAGCCGGTCAGGATAGATTCGTCATGAGGCATGCTTACCACTCCTGGCTTGTCTCCCTTAGAGCGGCTATTTCCCGCTTTGCATCGCTTACGTAATCAAGCAATTGTTCCCTCAAGCTTTTCTGGCTCCCCATGGCGATCATGGCTGGATTAGTGACGGTGCGCCGTGCAGCCCCGTCGCTGCTGTGCAGCTGCTCTAATTTGAACGCCAGCCAGTTTAGCCAACTACCCGGCTCGCGCCTCACATCACGCAACCGCTGAAGCTCTGCCATGGGCGGACCATCAAGGGCTAATAACTCACGCCAAGCATGGTTTTCCAGACGCGCATGTTCGGTGACTTCTTTCAGCAGCGAACATAACGCCAGTTCAAACAGGGCCAAGGCGCTCTCTTCGAGCGCCATTTGACGAGCGACCGCATGCTCATCCTCACCAACAGGCATACTTACCAGCAGCTCGGCCTGATAGATCAGTTGATTAGTACGGGAGCGGTCGCTCATTTACGCTTGTCCTCTACGTGCCATTTGCCTGCATCAAACGTTGCTTTCCACCCCGTGGCTTTGCCTTCTTCATCGGTCATCACGTACTGCTCTTTGCTTTTACGCGAAAAACGAATTTGAGCCGGGCGGCCATCCGGGTCTTCGCTGGGCGCTTTGAGAATGAAGTGATACTTCTCAGGCAGCTCGTCAGCATGAGCTTTCAGCTCCTTCACCAACGGCGGACGCGTTTCACGATTTTTGGGGAATTTACTGGCCGCTAAAAACAGGCCGCTTGCCCCATCGCGCAATACGTAGTGGTCATCCACTTTCTGACAGGCAAGTTCCGGCATCGGAATCGGGTCCATCTTGGGCGGCGCCACTTCACCACTTTTCAATAGCTTACGAGTGTTTTTACACTCGCTATTGGTACAGCCAAAGTACTTGCCAAACCGGCCGGACTTAAGCTGCATTTCCGAACCGCACTTATCGCATTCGATAACCGGGCCGTCGTAGCCTTTGATCTTGAACTTTCCCTGCTCTATCTCATAACCATCACAGTCAGGGCTATTACCGCAGATATGCAGCTTGCGGGTTTCATCAATCAGGTAGTTATCCATTGCCGTGCCGCACTTATCGCACCGATGCTTGGCACGCAAGGCGTTGGTTTCCGCCTCTTCACCGGCATCCGCCGCCACGGCTTCCTCACCCGGGATCAAATCGATCGTGGTTTTGCAGCGCTCCTTGGGCGGCAGGTTATAACCACTACAGCCTAAAAACACCCCGGTAGATGCGGTACGAATCTGCATCTTGCGGCCACACGAGGGACAGTCAATATCGGTTGGCACGGGCTGATTGGGACGCATCCCGTCATCGCTTTCTGCCTTGGCAAGCTCTTCACGAAACTCGCCATAGAAGGCATCGAGTAGCGCTCGCCAATTGCGTTCACCCTCAGCGACTTCATCCAGGCTATCTTCCATACGTGCGGTAAAAGAGAAGTCCATCAAGTCAGGAAACGACTCTTTCAGGCGCTCGGTAACGATATCCCCCAGTTTCTCGGCATAAAAACGCCGATTTTCCAGCTGCACGTAGCCGCGATCCTGGATTGTCGAAATTATCGAGGCATAGGTAGAAGGACGACCAATCCCTTGCTTTTCAAGCTCTTTAACCAGGCTTGCCTCGGTATAACGTGCCGGGGGCTTGGTAAAGTGCTGCTGAGGGTCCAGCGTTTCCATCGCCATCGGCGTGCCTTTGGGTAAATCAGGCAGCGTCTGGTCTTCATTTTTACCGCTCGGCTTCATGACCCGTGTATAGCCGTCAAACTTCAGAACACGCCCTTTAGCGCGCAAGTCGTAGCCATCCACTTCAACGCTCAATGTGCTCGACAGATATTCGGCTGGCGTCATCTGGCAGGCGACGAACTGACGCCAGATCAACTCATACAAGCGCTCGGCATCGCGTTCCATCCCAGCCAAATCGGTTGCCTTGCGCTCAACGCTGGACGGGCGAATCGCTTCGTGAGCTTCCTGAGCACTCTCTTTGCTGCTATAGCGATTGGGCGCCTCGGGCAGATAGCGCTCGCCGTATTCGCTGCCAATAAACTCACGTGCACTTTCCACCGCATCTTTCGAGAGGTTGGTGGAGTCGGTACGCATATAGGTAATGTAGCCCGCTTCATACAACCGCTGGGCCATGGTCATGGTTTTCTTGACCGAGAAGCCCAAGCGTCCACTGGCCGCCTGCTGCAACGTAGAGGTAATAAACGGCGCCGTCGGTTTGGAGCTGGTCGGCTTATCTTCACGCGAGGTAATCGCAAGCTTCGCGTTACGCAACGCCGCAATACGTTCCATGGTGTCTTGCTCAGACGTCGGCTTGAACGCCTTGCCATCTTGCTTGGCGAGCGCAAAGCGCACCAACTCGCCATCTGGTGAGACTAAATCCGCGTGCACATCCCAAAATTCCTCAGGGATAAACGCGCGAATATCCCGCTCGCGCTCAACAATAAGACGTACTGCAACCGATTGAACGCGGCCAGCGGAGAGGCCACGGGCCACTTTGGCCCACAGCAGCGGCGAGAGCATAAAGCCCACCACACGGTCTAAAAACCGCCGCGCCTGCTGAGCTTCTACACGAGGAATATTGAGCGCACCAGGGGCTTTAAACGCATCCTGGATCGCATTTTTAGTGATTTCGTTAAAGACCACACGCTTATAACGGCTGTCGTCTCCGCCAATGGTTTCCCGCAAGTGCCAGGCAATGGCTTCCCCTTCACGGTCCAAATCCGTTGCCAGATAAACGGCATCTGCATTTTCAGCAAGTTTCTTTAGTTCAGCGACTACCTTTTCTTTGCCCGGTAGCACTTCATACTGGGCTTCCCAGCCGTTGTTGGGATCAATACCCATACGCCGAATTAACTGATCGTGGCTCTTGCGCTTTTTATACTCTGCCTTCTCTTCCGCCGACATTTTACGTGTTGCCGCGGCTTGGCGAGCGCGCTCCTTGGGGTCGGAAGCAGCCTTGCCCGAGCCGCTGGTCGGCAGGTCACGAATGTGACCCACGCTCGACTTGACGATGAAATCGTTGCCGAGATACTTATTAATCGTCTTCGCTTTCGCTGGCGACTCGACGATGACCAGTGACTTGCCCATAGTGCTCCACTTTTCTATTGCTTGGGCCGAGAGCCCGCGCTCTGAATACGGTACCGCATGGTTTTGAGTTTGCGGCGTTATTTCACTCGCCGAGACAAACATACGGATGAAAAAATGCGCCTACCCTACCCCAGGCCTTCACTTAGCGCCAGTGTCAACCGAACAGTAGTGAGAAAAGCTTACTTTTTTATACCGAAGTAGCTAGACACTAGACTGACGTTACGAGATCAGCAACCTACTATTTCTTTCATAAGCAGAACGCCCCTACGGTAAAGCAGAGGCGTTTTCTTTCAATCAGAACCCGATTAACGTTTGCGGGGGCCCTTGCCTTGACTCACTGGCGTGTCGGTCTTTTTGGCCTCACCCGGTGGGTTCTCAACAGCGGTTGCCTTATTGGCTGCCGTTTTTTTGACCGCAGGCTTGGCCGGACGTGCTTTATCAAACAACGCCTTTACCTGCACAAAACGTTCTGCCGCATGTTCAGTAAGCTCACCGCTTGCTGCAAACACCTGCTCCAGGTTTTTAATATAGCCATCAATCGCACTGCTGCTTTTACCGGCCAGTAACTCAGGAAGCGTATTCAGCGCCCTTTCACGATCAAGTTTTAAAATAAAGAATTGCTCGCGCACCAGCCGCTTGAATTCGCAAAGTTCGATGCCTGACTCAAGCTTCGCCCTTGTGGTACGTAACTGCTTGAAGTTGCGCTCATCGGTGGAGGGTGCACCACCCAATACGTAGATTAATGAACGCATAATCGCTTCATGTGCGCCCCCTTGGGCAATGCGCTCACGTAATTCTTCCCGGCGACGCGCCAGGAAGCGACGATGCTCAGGCTCAGCGCCCGGCCTCCGACGGTGTACATGCGCATCACCATAAAGCCCGACAGCCGCCTGTAGCAGTGGCTGGCCATAGATATCCATAAACAGACGCTCTGTACTGCTATCACGCAGATCGCGCCAGGCATTCAAGGCGGCTACGATCTGGTCAGAATGCATCGTCTCTAGCGCTTTAAAGAGATTATCTGGACCAATTTCTTGACGATTCTTGCGTATTGCTTCCGCCATTACCGGCAGGGGTACAGATAAAGGATTGCGGTCCGACAGCAGCTTGTAGCCTAGGCGAATGGGATGCATACGCCGAATAAAGCGCGCCGCCTCTGGCGTCATGACGGCCTGCAGCCAAGGTTGCACATACAGGCGGTACAAGCCTAAATTAATCTCGGAAATTCGGGCAACCGTCGCGAAACGCCGGTCATCGTCCGCATCATGGTGTACTTCGCGATCCAGCTCTTCAAAGTTACGCGGCGTAAATTCCAATAAATAGTCACGCTCATACAGCGCGGCATCGCTACCCTCTGGCGCCTCGGTAACCGAGGTTTCATACAACCCCGGTGGCAGTACGTCGATGTAGTCCATATTGGCGGTAAATTCAGAGTGCTCTTTGCGTGATACGCTGCCGGATACGAAGATCCCCAAATGGCCGGTCGTATCATGCATGCAGTAGACGATGGTTTGATCGTTGGCGATGATATCGTCGGTATCTTCGTATAAATCGCGAATCCAGCCCAGCGCCTGAGGGGGCGGGGTAATGTCGTCACCGCGCGAACAGAACACCACCACCGGTGAACGTAGATTACGCAGATCAATCCGCCGTCCGTCACGGGTTACCAGTTGGGCCGTCGACAGCCGGTTACCAACAAATAAATTATCGACGATGTACTGGATTTCTTCGCCACCCAGAACCACGTGCCCGCCCCACCAGCGCTCAAAATCAAGATAACGCTCAGTTTCTGTGTCGATGTTAGCGTACAGGTGGTACTGCTTTTTCCAGTACGTATTGGCAGGATTCAAGCGCTCAAAGTTTTGCACCAGCCAGGCGCCGTCGAATAAGCCGTTACCCATATCGCTGGTGAATGCGGTGATCCAGCTCCCCCCCGTCATGCCGCCGGCATAACGCATGGGCGCATTGCCATGCTCCCCCGCCCAGTAAGAAAGCGGCGCCCCCGCGATCAAGATAGGTCCAAAAACGTCCGGCTCAAGTGCGGCCGCCATCATCAACTGCCAGCCCGCTTGGCAATTGCCTACCACCATGGGCTTTTCACTGATATCAGGATGTAGCTCAATCACATGACGTAGAAAAGCAACTTCTGCCTCGACAACGTCCTCAACCGTTTGCCCCGGCTCAGGGAAGGGTAAGAAGCCGATAAAGTAGCAAGGGTGCCCTGCTTTTAACGCCACGCCTAACTCACTGTCAGGCTTAAAGCCACCAATACCAGGGCCATGCCCTGCACGCGGGTCAACCACCACGAACGGGCGCTTGCGGGGATCAGTGACGGTATTTTCAGGGGGCAATACACGCAGCAATTCATAGTTGGTAGGCTGGGCAAGCGTACGACCATCAAGCAGCACTTCGGTTTTAAACCCAAGCACACTCGGTTTGGTTTGTTCCATGTGATCCAGGTACTGGTTGCCACGCTCGCGCATTACATCCCAATAGAGCACGCTACGCTCAACGCTATCTCGCCAGTAATCGGCCGCGGCACGCCCAAACCCAAAGGGGTCCATGAAAGAGGACAGCGTCTCACTGCCCGGTAGCAGCGTGGAGGAATCGTTTGACTGCCCCCAAAAGGTACGTGTTAATGAGTTAGCGGTAAGCAAAGGGTTGGCGAGAAAATTCATAGAGTCTCCCTAGGGTGAATGCGCTGACGATCAACCTAAAAACCATGATGCTGCGATGCAATATAGCTTAAGCCACTTCTCAACAGACGTCGATGGGTAGCACCACTGATTTACCGCAAGCGCTGCAAACTAGCGACACGACAGGCATAAACAGTGGTAGCATTTTTAGGCAGCGTTAGTAATTCGTAACGCTCGCCGTATTATTCGCCGCCGGAGGGCAATTCTCTTGAGGTTGTTATGTCATCCCCTAAGCTGCTCAATCGCCTAACGTTTCGTCAATTACAAGTCTTCCAGGCAGTATATCGCCAGCGCTCTTACTCACGCGCAGCAGAACAGCTAGGGCTTACCCAACCCGCCGTCAGCGCTCAGATACGCCAACTGGAGCAGGCACTTGGCCAGCCGTTGTTTAAATATGCGGGAAAAACGCTGCATGTGCTGCCTGCCGCCGATACGCTGGCACTATCAACAAGAGAAATCTTTAGTCAGCTCTCCCGATTGCAGATGAATCTGTCAGACATCAACGGAAAAATTTCCGGGGAACTCAACCTGGCCGCCGTGTCATCAGCGCAGTATATCGTGCCGTATATATTGGCTCGCTTTCGCGCAAGCTATCCTGATATTCATGTGCGCTTGAAGGTATGTAACCGCAGCCAGGCGCTTGAGCGCTTGGCCGAACAGCAGGATGACTTGGTGATTATGGCCATGGTTCCCGAGGATGATCGCTTAGTCGTGACACCCATCATCGATAATGAACTGATAGCGGTGGTATGGCCTGACCATCCTTTACTCGCCATGCTGACGCCTACTCTGGCTGATTTTTCCCGCCACTATGTGTTAATGCGCGAACCAGGCTCCGGCGTGCGTAATGCCTTTGAACAGCTTGCTGCTTATCAAAAAGTCGCGCTACCGCACCGTATTGAGCTCGGCACTAACGAAGCTATCAAACAAGGGGTTATGGCGCATTTAGGCGTGGCCGTGCTGCCACGGCTTGCCGTACAGCTAGAACTTGAGCAGGGTCTTTTGTTTGAACTGCCACTACCGGATTTTCCCATCCGCCGAGCATGGTGCACGGTTTATCGCCTTGAGCGCTTTCCCACACCTGTGGCTGAGCTTTTCATGCGGTTTATTCGCGAGCATGTCGCTGAGTATCAACACTACTTTGCAGCACCTCCCAGCCCCTTACCAAGCCACGGTGTTGCCTGTTTGCCCATGCCGGTAAGCTAAGTTGACGGTGTCTTGTTAATCTCCAGATATGTTACATTACACCTACTACCTACGTATTAATTAGTAATCTGTTAATTGGCAACGTATTAATCGGCATGATTGGGGGGCAAGCGCTTACGTTTCTATGATAAGCCTTGCCTGCCGCACAGTAGAGAGGCTCTATTCCTATGAGCAACAACCCCACACAGCGTGTACCCAGCGGCCAGAAATTCCGTAATGAACACGGCACAACGGCGATCAAGGATGGCATGAAGGTGCGCACTGCGCAGGCTGAAGCCCCGTCTCTTGAACGCAAGCCCAAATGGCTGCGCGCTCAAATTCCCGGTGGCGAGCGCTTTGAAGCCGTTAAGCGCAATGTCTCTGAGCATCGTCTAAGCACCGTCTGTGCTGAATCACACTGCCCTAACATGGGCGAGTGTTGGAGCAATGGAACTGCCACCATCATGCTGATGGGGTCTGTGTGTACCCGCGCATGCCGTTTCTGCGCCGTTGATACGGGCAACCCCAAAGGCTGGCTGGATCACGAAGAGCCCGAAAACACCGCCAAGTCCGTCGAATTAATGGGGCTTCGCTATATCGTCCTAACATCGGTTGATCGTGATGATCTGGACGATGGCGGTGCGAACCATTACGCAAGCTGTATCCGTGCTATTAAAGCGCGTACACCAGACGTGGTCGTTGAAGCGCTAACGCCTGATTTCGATGGTGAACAAGCAGCCATTGAGAGCGTTGTGGATTCGGGCCTTGAAGTGTTTGCGCAAAATGTCGAAACCGTTGAACGCCTGACAAGCCGGGTTCGCGACCCCCGTGCAGGCTATCGCAAAACACTCGACGTTTTGGCCTACGCGAAACAGCATCGTCCCGATGTCATTACCAAAACCAGTATTATGCTGGGTCTTGGCGAAACCGATGAGGAGATCCTGCAAACGTTTGATGATCTTCGTGAAATTGGTGTCGATATTGTGACACTCGGCCAGTACCTGCGCCCCACGAAAAACCACCTACCGGTTGAGCGCTGGGTAAGCCCTGAGGAGTTTGATCGCTACCGTGTGCTAGGGCTTGAAAAAGGCTTTATGGAAGTTCCTTCCGGCCCGTTGGTGCGTTCAAGTTATCGCGCTGACCGAGTGTTCGAAAAGAACAATCTCGGGCTGGCCTCACCGGCAGCGATCCCAGGTCAGGAGTCTGATCCTAATATTATTCCCGCCCTAAACGTAGGCTGAAACAGAATTAAGCACGGTCTTAACCTGAGTAAGTTTAAAACAAGAAGCCGCCGCGAATATTAACTATCGCGGCGGCTTCTTGTTGTGTACTACCATACCTGCTCTACGCAAAACACTGCGATTAGCCGATAGCAACCAGCTCTCTGTTCAGCTTTAATGCCAGTGCAGATGCCAGTTGCTGGCCAACGTGATGCTCATTAGGCAAAGCGACAAGATCAGCCAAGCGAGTGACCGCCATACCTGCGTAGCCACAGGGATTGATACGCTGAAAAGCAGAAAGGTCTCCATCCACATTCAACGCGACGCCGTGGTAACTAGCTCCCCGCCGAATTCGCAAACCCAACGACGCTATTTTGGCCTCGCCCATCGGGCTTTTGACATACACACCCGGTGCATCCGGGCGTGTATGCGCACTGACCCCATAGTCGGCTAATACCGCAATGACTGCATTTTCCAGTGCAGACACCAGATCACGCACGCCTATTTTACTGCGCCGAACATCCAATAGCGGATACAGCACTATCTGCCCAGGGCCATGATACGTTACCTGCCCGCCACGGTCGGTTTGCACCACCGGTATGTCGCCTGGCATCAGTAGATGTTCAGGTTTGCCTGCCTGCCCTTGGGTGAAGACAGCGTCATGCTCTACCAGCCAGAACTGATCCGGCGTCTCACTGTCACGAGAATCCGTCAAGGCGCGCATTGCTTCCCAAACGGGCAGATACGGCCTGCGACCCAAGCAGTGCAGCTCAACAGGTGCAGAACTGCTCACTCACACCACCATATGAACACGGCCAGTGGCTTTTAGCTCTTCAAACAGCTGGCTAATTTGCTGCTCGCTGGTCGCATTAATCGTGATGCGAACGGATTGAAAACGACCGTTTCGACTATCCACCACTTGCAGCGTCGATTCATCAAAATCCGGTGCGTGACGCACCACGATTTGACAAACACAAGCCGTAAAATCCTCAGCAGCATCACCTACTATTTTTAAAGAGTAGTCACAAGGAAAAGTGATCTTGGGGGCTTCTTCTGCCACCGGCTCGCGCAGGTCTCGAAATCCCTTTTTCGTATCCTTAGTCATAACGCGCCTTTTATTGAAGTTAAAAAAGGCCCAGGATGCACCTGAGCCGAATCACTTAGTCAGTGAAGTTCGCAATTAAACCGCTGAAGAAGCGCTGAACCTGATCAAAAAGGCGTTTAAACAGCCCGCCCTCTTCCACATTTTCAAGCGCTACCAATTGGCGCTCGCCAACCATCTCTTCACCCAAGTAGACCTCTAGCGTGCCCACATCATCACCTACCGCAATAGGTGCTTGTAAATCAGAGTGTAGATTAAGACGAGCACGCAGCTCTTCATTACGGTTGCGCGGAAGGGTCATAAACACTTCTTCATCCACCCCCGCACGCAATTCGTTAATGTCACCACCCCAAACACGCGGCGTTGCAAGCACAGCACCACGCTCGTAGAGGTTCATGGTTTCGTAGAAGCGAAAGCCATAGCTTAGAAGCTTCTGAGTTTCCTGCGCGCGCGCTTCATCCGAATTGGTGCCCATCACAACAGAAATAAGCCGCATGCCATCGCGCTCAGCTGACGACACCAGGCAGTAGCCCGCAGCATCTGTCCAACCCGTTTTCAAACCATCTACTGACGGGTCACGCCACAGCAGCCGGTTACGGTTGGGCTGGTCGATGCCACCATAGGAAAAGTGGCGCTGCGAGTAGATCGCATAGTGCTCAGGGTAATCATTGATGATATGGCGTGAAAGTCGCGCCAAGTCATGCGCTGTTGAATAGTGATTATCAGAAGGAAGACCCGTTGCATTTTCAAAGTGGGTATTTTCCATCCCCAGTCGAGCCGCATGCTGGTTCATTAAGTCTGCAAAAGGAGCCTCCCCCCCCGCCAAGTGCTCTGCCATGGCCACGCTGGCATCGTTACCTGACACAATAATAATTCCGTGCAGTAACTCCTCGACGGGGATCTGGTTGCCCACTTCAATAAACATTTTTGAGCCACCAGTCCGCCAGGCGTTTTCACTGACATTGACCAGATCATCCAATGCGATGGTATCGCGATCCAACTCACGTTCAACAAGGTAGGCGGTCATGAGCTTGGTCAAGCTTGCAGGCGCCAAGCGTTCGTCTGAGTTGTGCTCAACCAGAATTCGCCCACTATTGGCATCCATTAAAATCCAGGAACTAGCAGCAAGCTGCGGAGCGGCTGGAATAATCGTTTGCGGCTGAGGTATGACTTGAGCCGCAGCAGGCAACGCAACAGCAGCCATAGCCGCAAACAAACACAATTGGGCAGAGCGGCGGATCGACACGAATACATTCATCACTAACATCTCACTTGCAAGAAAGTGGCGCTAAGCACCAAAGAATATAAAAAAATGAATTATCTCACGATAAAAACTTGAGGAAACCCCGCTTGACGAAGCGCTTCCCGAGCCTGGGTCTCTTGAGCCGGTGTTACTGGCCCCACCTGCACACGATGCACGTTAGCCTCATTCATCACACGAACGCTGTGTGGCAATTCGTTCTTCAATCGCTGACTAAGCTTACGAGCGCTATCAGCACTTTCCAGGGCGGCAATCTGGAGGTAATAACCGCCTGAAACCTCACCCTCAGAGGGGTTATTAGAGGACACAGACGGGGCTGTTTGCGGTACGGCTGCAGGCGCACGTTGCGTAGCGGCTGACGATGCGGACTCGGCAACGGGCGCATTCGCAACCGGCGCAGCACTCGCGGGCGCCCCGCCGCGCTCAGCTAGCCAACGATCAGGCTCAATGGCCTCGACTTTTACTCGTCCTGTACCATTATCCAATATACCCAACCGGGCGGCGGCTGCGTATGAAAGATCTATCTCTCTATCGCTATGAAAAGGACCACGGTCGTTAACACGGACAATCACTGACTGCCCGCTGTCCAGGCTGGTAACGCGTGCAAAGGTGGGCAACGGTAGCGAGCGATGCGCCGCCGACATTTTATACATGTCGTAAATCTCGCCATTTGAGGTCGCATAGCCATGAAATTTTTCGCCGTACCACGAAGCTAAACCTTGCTTGGCATAGCCAGAAGCATCCGGCATTACATGGTACTTTTCACCCCATACTTCATAGGTTGGACGGTTGCCTCCTGCAGAACGCGGTTCATTACGTGGTACAGCATCCGGCACGGTGGATACATCCGGCGGCGCAACAGGATACGCATCCCCATGCATGGCATAGCGCCCACCTCCACTGGCAGTAGTACTTGCGGCGGGTGCAGCAGCGTCAGGGTGAGTTTGAGATGGCGTAGCAACGCGCTGAGCTTCACGGTTCGCGCAACCGCTTACCAATATTATCAAGGCGATCATACTGCCTACTTGCCAGGTCCTTGGTTGCAACATGTTCATCCTTGTTCCTCAGCCTGCTGTTGAATGGCCTCAGCTAACTCTGTCACTGCCATGGCATATAAATGACTGTGGTTATAGCGTGTAATAACATAAAAGTTGTTTTCACCCAGCCGATAGCGTAGCTGTCCATCATCCTTCTCAAACACCAAGGGCATCACAAACAAGGTATCAGTAAGCGCTTCTTGCGGTTCAATCCCTTGCTGGGCTGTCTCGGCCACACTCATGGTCGGCGAAGACGTTTGGTTAAACGTCAGCGCTTGGGGCAACACTTCCGGTCCCGTTGCTTCATGATAAATGGCACCATTGTGCCGCCAGCCATGCTCAGCAAAATAATTCGCGACGCTACCGATGGCATCCACTGGGTTTTCCCATAAATCACGAATGCCGTCATCGTCAAAATCAACGGCATAGGCCTGGTAACTAGTGGGAATAAATTGAGGATATCCCATTGCGCCTGCATACGAGCCATAAAGTTCAGCCGGGTCGACCTTTTGCTCATAGGCGATCTGTAAAAAGGCGGCTAGCTCACCTCGGAAAAAATCCCCTCGACTGGGGTGATAAAACGCCAGCGTAGCCAGTGAATCCAGCACGCGATGGCGCCCTTTATGGCGGCCATAGTACGTCTCTACGCCAATAATGGCGGTAATAACATTACCCGGCACGCCATAAACATCTTCCGCACGTGCCAGGGTCTCAGCGTGTGCTTGCATAAAGGCAGCGCCCTCTTCGATACGCTGCTCAGTTAAAAATATATCGCGATACTCGTGCCACTTTAAGCGGCGCTCTACCGCACCTTCCATGGCATCCAGCACCTCTTGAGAATACGCTGCTTGAGAGAAAGCATCGCGTAACCACGCTTCCGGTATGCCTTGGGCGATTAACTCATCTACCAATATCTGGGTGCGTTCATTATGTTGCAGGTCCACCCCTTCCGCCGAGTGCTCCTCAGCGAATACGGCAGGCATCGAACACGCTATTAGCGCGGCGACAAGGCAACTGCCAGCTTTATTTCGGGCCCTTTTTATCAACTCACCACTCCTTTGAAAACACACCGCCCTGACTGAAATACTAACGTGGCAATAGCCGACGATGGGCATGAATAGACATGAGAATACCGAACCCTGCCAACAAGGTCACGCTAGAGGTGCCGCCATAACTCACCAAGGGCAGCGGCACGCCTACCACGGGTAAAATGCCGCTGACCATCCCCACGTTTACAAACACATAAATGAAAAAAGTGAGAATAATACTGCCGGCAAAAAGACGTCCAAACGTATCCTGTGAAGAAGCCGCCAACCAAATACCGCGACCTACGATCATCAAGTAAAGCGCCAATAAAACCAGCATCCCGATAAGCCCAAACTCTTCACCCAATACGGCAATAATAAAATCAGTATGCCGCTCAGGCAGAAATTCAAGCTGCGACTGCGTGCCCTCCAGCCACCCTTTTCCCCATAGCCCTCCACTACCAATGGCAGTGGTTGACTGGATAATATTCCAACCCGAACCTAGGGGGTCGCTTTCTGGATCAAGAAAGGTTAACACCCGCTGACGCTGGTAATTGTGCATATTCATCCACAAGAGCGGCACACACGCAGCCAACAATGCACCCACAAATCCAATCAAGCGCCAGGAAAGACCCGCGAGCAAAACCACGATGACAGCCGCACTGGCCACCAGTAACGATGTACCCAAGTCCGGCTGAATAGCGGTCAATACAACCGGCACACCAATGATCACCGCGCACACCACAATATCTTTTAATCGCGGTGGAAGCTGGCAACGATTTAAATAGGCAGCCACCATTAACGGAACCGCTAGCTTCATCATCTCTGAGGGCTGAAATCGGATAACGCCAGGGATCTCAAGCCAGCGCTTAGCCCCCATGCCAATATCACCGGCAATTTCCACTGCCAATAACATGATGACCCCTGCACCATAGGCAAAGGGTGCCCAGCGTAAAAACGTGGTCGGTGACAGCTGCGCCAATAATGCCATCACCGCCAGCGCAACGCCAAACCGCATCGCCTGAGCGATTACCGACTCAATACGCTGGCCAGACGCACTATATAAAACCAGTAGGCCGCCCACCATTAAGACCAACAAAAGGCCTAATAGCCAAGGGTCAAGATGGATGCGTTCCCAAATACTTTTACGTCGCGCGATACCGCTATCGGGCGGTCGAACGGGATAACGACGCAATGGGCGGGTAAGCGTCTGCCAAGGCATAGGTCAGTTCCCCTCCACTTGAGCGGTATCTTCTTCCAACACTTCGCGTACATCATCTGCGTCAGGAGCTTCATCTTTTAAAAGCCATGCATCGGTCATGGCGCGCGCCAAATGCGCTGCATGGGTACTGCCGCCGCCCGCATTTTCAACGATAACCGACACGGCAATTTGGGGGGAATCAACCGGCGCAAACGCTACAAACAAGGCGTGATCTCTCAGGCGTTCCTCAAGCTCATCGGCGTTATAGCGCTGGTCCTGACCCAAGGAAAACACCTGAGCCGTTCCCGATTTGCCGCCCATTCGATACTCAAGGCCAACGCCAGTCCGCCGTGCAGTGCCTTCGCTACCGCTGAGCACTTTCTCCATACCGCTAAATACCCGGTCCCACCAGGCATCATTTTCCAACTGAATATCGTCCAGCGTGTCGGGTAAATCTTCAGAAAGCGATGTATCGCCCACCTGGAGTGCTAAGCGGGGTTTTACCCAGTGGCCCCGGTTGGCAAGCGTTGCCGTTGCACTTGCCAGCTGCAACGGCGTTACTTGCCAGTAACCTTGGCCAATACCTACTGACAAGGTTTCGCCGGGATACCACGGCTGGTTAAAACGCTCCCGCTTCCATTCGCGAGACGGCATCAACCCAGTGCTTTCACCCTGAACATCGTAGGCGACTCGTCGCCCGAACCCGAACCCATTCATCCGTTCATGCAGATTATCGATACCTAAATCATGGGCCAATGTGTAGTAGTAAGTATTATTAGATACTGCTAATGAGCGCTCTAAATCCACACGGCCATGCCCCCAGCGCAACCAGTTCCGGTAACGCCGGGAGTCATTAGGCAGTTGATAATAGCCTGGGTCGCTAATCGTGCTGTCTGGGGTAATAACCCCCCCAGCCAGTCCCGCGAGGGCTAAAAAGGGTTTAATGGTCGAACCTGGTGGATAGTGACCACGAATAGAGCGGTTAAAAAGAGGTAAATCCAGGTCGTTCTGCAAGCCGCGATAGGAGGCGACATCGATCCCGGTCACAAACTGGTTGCTGTCAAACCCAGGCGTCGACACCATGGCCAGAATCTCGCCCGTTGCAGGCGCAATAGCGACGATCGACCCACGCCGCCCATCCATTAACTCGTAGGCAAGCGTTTGTAGCGACTTATCAATTGTCAGCGTTATGTTCTTCCCAGGCACTGGGTCCGTGCGGCCCAGCTCTCTTAATACTCGCCCTCGGGCGTTGGTTTCGACTTTACGCAGACCTGCTTCGCCATGAAGCTCCTCTTCATAGAAGCGTTCAATGCCGGTTTTACCAATAAAGTGGGTGCCGGCATAACGGCCGGCATCCAAATTTTGCAGCTCATCAACATTAATACGCCCTACATAGCCCAGCGTATGGGCCATAACGTTTGAATCGGGATAGTAACGTAGCAGTTGGGCTTCGACTTCAACGCCTGGCAGACGGTGGCGGTTAATCGCGAGCCGCGCGATTTGGGCTTCACTCAGATCGCTCATCAAGAGCGCTGGCTGAAAAGGACGCTGACGCTGGCGTGAACGTACGTTAAAGGCCTCGATGTCTTCTTCCGGCAGCTCCAGCAATTCCACTAACAGGGCCAGCGTTGCATCAAGATCATCAACACGCTCACGCACCAGCGTCAGGTTATAAGTAGGCCGGTTTTCGGCTAACAGCACACCATTTCGGTCGTAAATTAATCCTCGATTAGGCGGCAATGGCTCAACACGCACGCGGTTTTTTTCTGACCGCGTGGTGTAAATTTCGTGTTGAACAATTTGTAAGTAGCCTAAACGCCCTACCAGAAGACCGGTAAGCGTTACAACAACCAGAACGGCAAGAAGCGTTCTGACACGGAAAATGCGTAACTCTTGCTCAGAATTTTTTAGCGTGTCACGGCGCTGGGGCATGGCAACAGATGACTCTCAAATCAGACGATTGACGCAACACAGCCAACAAATACCACCACCTTTTGAGCCGTTAACGGTGGTAGGGGTGACCAACTAATAACGTCCAGGCGCGATAAAGCTGCTCGGCCAGCATGATACGAACTAACGGGTGCGGCAGCGTTAACGGTGACAATGACCACGCTTTATCGGCTATCGCAGAGAGGGAAGGTTCAAGACCATCAGGCCCGCCTACCAGCAATACGATATCGCGGCCCTCCATACGCCAGCCATCCGCTTCCTGGGCCAGCTGTTCGGTTGTCCAGGGTTTGCCTTTTACTTCCAGTGCAACCACATACTCATCACCGCGCAGTTTATCGCGAATGCGTTGAGCTTCTTGAGCACGCGCTTTGGCAATATCCGCATTTTTACCGCGCTGACCAAGCGGAATTTCTTCTATTTCAAGACTGAAATCCCGAGGGAGCCGTTTACGGTAGGTTTCAATGCCCTCTTCAACCCAAGCAGGCATTTTCGTACCTACCGCCAACAGCCTTATCCTCATGACATCGTGGCTCGCTCTTCAAAAAGTGCGCGTGCCTCATCCGCCATGCTTGCGTCGCTAGGCAGGTCTGCCCAGAGACGCTCAAGGTCATAAAGCACACGGGCTTCCGGCATCATGACATGAACAACAATGTCACCCAGGTCGACCAATACCCAATCAGCATTATCACCGCCTTCAACACCGCGCGGCGCAAGACCGGCTGCCTTGGCTTTTTCTACGACGTTTTGCGCAAGTGCCGCAACATGCCGGGTAGACGTACCGCTAGCAATCAACATAAGGTCGGTGACCTCAGTTAAGCTGGAAACGTCCAGTTGAGTGATATCGCGTGCTTTAAGGTCTTCTAACGCATCAAGCGCTAGGCTTTTCAGTGTATCGATGTGCATGACTCCTGCAGATAACCTCGTGTGGTATTCGGCTAACAAAACGGGCCATTGTAACGGCTTCTTCCGTGACTACCAGCGCTATTCAACATCCTGGTAAAAGCCTTTATGTAAAATGGCCTCTTCAACCGCTTCCGGGAGCAAATAACGAACGCTTTTCCCCTCACGAAGCCGCTGACGAATATAGGTCGCTGAAATTGCCATCATCGAAGGGAGCGACAGCAGTAAAACGCCACCATTTGGGCGCTGCATCAGCGCGTCCACGCCTTCGACTTCACGCTGCCCTACCAGTTCCCTTAATTCATCAGACCAGGACGCTTGATAACCAGGCCTTGCCATCACCACCAAGTGAGCGAGGGAAAACAACGTGTCGACCTGCTGCCACTGAGGAAGGCGTAAAAAGGCATCAAACCCAATCACCATTACTAAACGTGCCTGCTCGCCATATTCAGCCCTCAGTTCAGCAAGCGTATCAACGCTGTAGGATGGCCCTTCGCGGCGCAGCTCACGGCTATCAGCGTAAAGTCCAGGCGTAGTGCCAATCCCGGCTTGTAACAACGCCATTCGTTGCTCTGCCGATACTTGTGGCGCACCACGTAAAGGTGGCTTTGGCGCCGGTATCATATGAAGCTGGTCAAGGCCCAGCGCTTCTCGCACTTCCAGGGCGCTGCGCAAATGGCCATGATGAATAGGGTCAAATGTCCCTCCCAGCATGCCTGCTTTTATGGGTACTGAATTCATATCGGCCTACAACTCATAGCGCTGCAAAACTCATATCGTACACGCCTTATTGGCGAACCTGGCCATCGCCGAATACAACGTATTTACGCGTGGTAAGGCCTTCCAGCCCCACCGGCCCTCGCGCATGCAGTTTATCGGTCGAAATACCAATTTCAGCACCTAACCCATACTCGAACCCATCGGCAAAACGAGTTGAAGCATTCACAATCACAGAGCTTGAGTCCACCTCAGCCATAAAACGGCGCGCCAGGGAGTAGTCCTGAGTCACAATGGCGTCGGTATGGTGCGAGCCATAGCGCTCAATATGCGCAATCGCCTCTTCCACGCCATCCACTATTTTGATCGCTAACACGGGGGCAAGATATTCGGCATACCAATCATCCTCGGATGCCGCCAAGGCCTGAGGAAGCAGCGCTTGAGTGCGCTCACAGCCTCGTAGCTCAACCTCATGTCCTGCGTAAGCCCGCGCCAGCTCTGGCAGCAGCAAATCAGCAATCGGTGCATCTACCAGAAGTGTTTCCATGGTATTGCAGGTGCCGTAGCGATGCGTTTTAGCATTGACCGCGATAGCCATGGCTTTTGCGGGATCCGCCGTGGTATCGATATAAACGTGACAAACGCCATCAAGGTGCTTGATAACGGGCACTTTAGCGTCACGCGAAATTCGCTCAATGAGCGATTTCCCACCACGCGGGATAATGACATCCACGTAATCAGGCATGCTAATTAATGCGCCGACGGCGGCACGGTCGGTAGTCGCCACCACCTGAACACAGTTAGCAGGCAGCCCCACATCGACCAGTCCTTGCGTAATGCATTCGCCAATGGTCTGATTGGACGCGCTCGCCTCTGACCCGCCGCGTAAAATGCAGGCATTGCCCGATTTTAAGCACAAACTGGCCGCTTCAAGCGTTACATTGGGGCGTGATTCGTAAATGATGCCAATGACACCTAAAGGCACGCGCATTTTGCCTACCTGGATGCCGCTTGGTCGATAGCTCATATCGTCTATCTCACCCACCGGGTCAGGTAAGGCAGCCACTTGACGCAGCCCTTCAATCATCGCATCAAAGCGGGCGTCATCAAGCGCCAAACGGTCAAGTAGCGCACTATCCAGACCATTTTCCTTACCGCGCTGCATATCCTGAGCGTTGGCGCCTAAAATACGCGCGCGAGCAGCCATCAACTGCTGCGCTATTGATTCAAGGGCACGATTTTTTATGCCGGTATCGGCACGACGTAGCTCGCTTGCGGCTGAACGCGCTGCCTTTCCAAGCGCCTGCATGTATGCGGGAACATCACCGGCGGTGAGTTGCTGTTGAGCCTCATCTTGTAAGGGCGTTGAAACGCTCATGCTGTCTCCCTTTATCATCATGCACGCCGCCATCATTTTATCTGGTCAGGCGCGTCGTAATTGTGTCCAGTAGTAGGCAATATATTACGCTACTTAAACGTTATAATGAGCATTTTAAGTTTCACATTTGGTCCTGTCACCGCTGATTAGACGACGGGGAACGTACATGGAGTTCGTGAAGGTGAATAGTAAGCCACCATGCAAAGCAAATACAAAATTCACTTGCTTAGAGCCAATTTACTCGCCGCAGCGGCTGCACTAGCGTTCTGGACGTTGGACGCACAGCCCATAGCTATCCTACTGCTTTGGCTATCCGTCGGTTGGCTTTGCATTACGGCGCTGCTTCTGGACTTTAGTCATCGTCATTCCAGAGGGCTGCCCTGGCAAGTGCTGCCGGGCTTATTACTACTGGGGTTGATTGCCAGCGCGCCAGAGCAACATGACATGTTGATCTGGGCGTGGGCGGCTATTTTCATGCTGCCTCAGGCACGCTGGGTCCTTGCGCTTAATGCCATGGCCGCATTACTTAGCGGCGCCTTAATAGCGCCACAATTACCTCTTCCGGCCGGGGGGCTAATACTGCTGCTGTTGGGCATATTGTGCTTACTGGCGGTTTCTAGCGCACGCCAATTGGTTGATATGAATGGGGCTATCGGCCAGCGTTTACGCCTTATCCCAAAGGTTAACCTTTGGGCTGGCGAACAGTTGCTGCGCGATCTTCCCCGTGAACAAACCCGTTCTGAGCGCGAGGTTATCTACGCAGAGCTATTTATATTGCAGGTTAAGCGGCGCCAGCTTTGGCCCACCGCAAAAAAGCTTTGTGAGCTAACCTACTCCTTTGAGAACACCTATCGCCTGAATAGCACAACGCTTGCCGCCTTGATGCTTTCTCGCTCACCACAAGAAGCCACACGCCGTCGCAAGCAGCTCCAGGCAGCGCTCCCTGAAAATGTCGTTAGCCATCATGAGCCGCTAATGGATATTGAGCCCTCAACCTTAACGCTTGAACACCTCTGCAATACCCCCAAGGCGCAGGGTTCTTCATGAACAGCTATCCATTCTCCAAGCGGCTAATGACAATCACTTACATTACTAGCCTGGCAGTAATGATGGGGTACACGTTGTGGCTTTATAAAATGGGCAGCTACCGAAGCTTATGGGTACCCGCGTTTGTTACCCTAGTGCTATTAGCGGCCCTACTGATGCATCTAGGGCAGGGATTAAAGGGATACATATCTCAAGTACTGCTGGTAGGCAGCACCTACCTGACGGTATTAAGTACGCTTTCTATCTCTAACGTATCAGTCATCTGGCTTGGCCTGCCCATCACCTCTGCTTTTATACTCTTACCCCTTTGGCTTGCCTTGGTGCTGACGGGGGTGCTTGGCCCCCTTGTCTGGTTGTTTATCTCTCACCCGACACCCGAGCCACCCTTCTATCTCGGCTATGTTATTTTGCTTTTACTGCTGGCCCTCCCTCGGTGGGAGCATGCTCGCCGCCGCGCATTATTACAGGTCACCGATCCCTATGATTGTCACTGTCGTGCCTACAACTACGAAACGTTAAAGGAGCGCTTAAACAACGAATTTCAGCGTGCTGCCATGCTTAACAAGCGCTTAGCGGTACTGGTAATTCACCTGCCACAGCTGGATATGGCCGAAGAGCAGTTCGGCTCTCGAGCAAAAATCGCGCTACTTGATACACTGTGTAGCGAAGTGATAGGTCGCTGCCGTGATCATGACATATTGGGACGCGCTGGCGAGGCCACCTTCTGGCTGGTGCTGCCCGACACCAGCGAAAGCGGTGCGCTGCTGGTTCGTGAGCGGCTACAGCATGCACTTTCCCAATGTGTATTGGTTGAAACCGGTCATCTTGAAGCCCGTATTGCAGCTTGTTTGCCTCATAAAGAGAGCTTCGAGCGCTATATACAACGCCTGCACGCCCGTGCTCATGCGCTAGCAAACGGATGACAGCGTATCGCCCTTCCAGGAGTCCCTCGTGTCTTTAGTCGAAACCTTTCAACAGCTCTCGCTCTCTCCTTTCATGCTTCTTCTGCTGATGCTACTCATTTCGCTTGCAGAATCGTTAGCATTAGTGGGCTTGTTGGTACCCGGCGTGGTGCTGATTACGGCAGTGGCCTCTCTAGCGGGGCATGAGTCTATCGGGCTAGTGTGGTTAATAATGGCCGCCTTTTTAGGCGCGGTGATCGGCGACGGCATTAGTTTCAGGCTTGGTTATCGCCACCATGCACAAATCACTCAACGCTGGCCACTTTCCCTACATCCAGAATGGCTAGGCAGAGGCTCCCGTTTTTTTGATCGGTACGGCCTTTACTCGGTCTTTATTGGCCGTTTTGTTGGCCCGGTTAGACCCGTCATTCCGCTCATAGCGGGCATGATGCGGATGCCACCCCGTAATTTTTTATGGGCAAATATCACATCTGCCGCGCTGTGGGCACCTGCCTATGTACTGCCAGGCTATTTGCTCGGAAGAACATGGCAAGAACACCTTGATTTTCCCCCGGGCATCGAAACAGCATTGATCATAATAGCCGCCTGCGTGGTGGTACTCGCGGTAGTGTTTTCCTGGGGGCGAGCACAGGTGGGCCGTCATGGGCGCCTCTACCTTGCCACCGCTCGTTTAGCGCGTCGTATTCCGTTTATGCGCAGACCCTGGCTTGTCATGAGCCAATCTGGCGAAGTTCCTCTCGCTTCGCTGCTGCTATTTATTATTGCCTTAACCTGCCTTTCGGGTTGGACGCTGCTGGTTGTGCATCACAATGGTCCATTGACGCTAGACCTCTATATCCAACGGCTCTTTAGCTGGCTTCAAAACGATACCCTTATCGCTATAGGTGCCGTATTCGCCAAGATTGGCGACAAATTGGGCATTGCCGTCCTTTTGCTGCCGTGGGCACTATGGATGATCTTTTATAGAAGATGGGATGCCTTGCTGCATTGGGGAGCGGCAGTGGGAGGCGTAGCGCTTCTTAACACGCTGGGTAAAGCCATTTTCGGACGTGCTCGACCTGATACCCCCGATTACCTGACCGGCTCGCTCTCTTATCCTAGCGCCCATACGTCAACATCGGTTGTCGTATTGGGCCTGGCCGCCGCGTTTATTGCCTCAGAGCTACCTCTCCAAAAACGTATCTGGATCTATTGGGTGGCGATTGCTTTGGCGGTGCCGATGGCACTGTCACGGCTCGTTATAGGCGTGCACTGGTTTAGTGACCTGGTCGGCGGCGCTCTGCTTGGGCTGATGATCTGTGCGCTGGTTCGTTTAAGCTGGCAGCGCTATCCTCGAAAGCCATTAACTCCCTGCCCTTGGCTGCTATTGGGGTCGGCCTCGCTGGTATTAATCAGCCTTCGCGTGGCTTTCTTTCCACCAATGTAGGCGGCCTAGCCTAGCGCCAGCCATAATCCGACGCCCATCATTAACGTACCGGCAATGCGGTTAAGTAAACGAACATTGCCGCTTTTTCCTAGCGTTTTACGCAGCGTTTTACCGCCGACGGCATACACCAACAGGCTGGCAAACTCGATCAATAAAATGACCACAATCAGCAGAATCAGTTGGCTGCCAAGCGGGCGGCTGCTATCCAAGAAGGGGGGCAGCAGTACCATAAAAAATGCCCACCCCTTCGGATTAGCCACAGCGGTGACAAACCCTTGCATGGCAAGTGTTAGCCGTCCGGCGGCAGGCCCAGCATTTAGTTCACTGGGAATCGCCATACGCCCACGAGAGCGCCACATCATAATACCCAAATAGGCCAAATAAGCGCCGCCCACCCACTTGAACACCGTGAAGAGTTCAGGCTGACGGAGCATTAAGGCGGCTACCCCAGCGCCTGCCGCTGCGGCTACCAGCCCTACGCCAACCAGCTCTCCCATCATCATCCACAGCGTACGTTTCACGCCTTGAGTCATGCCCAGCACCATGGCAAGCGTCATGCACATACCCGGCGTTAGTGACACAAATAAAAACGTGGGTACAAATATTGAGAGCGTGGCCCAGTTCATTACTTATCCTTAGACATGTTATCTGCTTCATCCTCGCCCCAGCGAGGCATCAAGGTATGCTGAATGCCCAACTGATTAAGAATGCGTGCCACAATAAAATCAATGAGATCATCAATGGATTGCGGGCGGTGATAAAACCCGGGGGCGGCAGGTAAAATGACAACCCCCATGCGGCTTAGCCCCAGCATATGTTCCAAATGGATAGGCGAAAATGGACTCTCTCGGGGCACTATCACTAACGTTCGGCGCTCTTTAATCGCTACATCGGCCGCCCGCTCAATCAGGTTGTTACTTGCCCCAGTGGCAATAGCCGAGAGCGTTCCCGTCGAGCATGGGCACACCACCATAGCCGAGGCCGCTCCAGACCCAGAGGCAACAGGCGCCATCCAATCCTCTCGCCCAAAGCAGCGGATTTGGCCAGGCGCGGCGCCGCTACGCTCTCTCAATGCAGCAGCCAGCCGTTCTGGCTGTGCAGGCAGGCTAATGTCGGTTTCCGTGGCAATCACCATGTGTGACGCTTTGGAGATCATGACCCACACTTCATGGCCTGCCTCTACCAATACGTCTATCAGCCGCAGGCCATACTGCGCCCCAGAAGCGCCCGTTAATGCCACGGTGATCGGCTTTTTGAACAGGGAATCTTTACTCACGCGTTCAATTCCTTGGCCGTTAAGGCATTTAGTAGACGTTCATGTACGCCCTCAAAGCCACCGTTGGACATCACCACAATCCGATCCAGCGGTTCGGCATGGCGAACGACCGCCTCTACCAGCGTTTCAATCTGCTGATAAAGATGAGCTTTAGCACCTTGCTCAGCTACCAGCGCCTCCATCGACCAATCAATACCGGCAGGTTGATACCAATACACCTGATCCGCATCAGCGATGCTGTCGTTGAGTCGATCGCGTAGCGCACCTAACCGCATGGTGTTGGAGCGTGGCTCAATAACCGCCAGCAAGCGCCCTTTGGTCGTTGTGGCACGCAAGCCTTGCAAGGTCGCCGCAATCGCCGTGGGGTGATGGGCAAAGTCGTCAATGACTTGAACGCCCCCCACTTCTCCACGCACTTCCTGGCGCCGTCGTGGCGTTTCGAAACGCGCTAGTGCGGCGCATGCCCGGGCTAAATCAACTCCGCACTCGTGGGCAGCCGCTAACGCTGCCAAGGCATTTCGCGCGTTGTGAACGCCGCTTAACGACCACTCGATGACGCTATCCTCTTCGCCTTGGTCTGTGCGGTGAATCACCTGAAAACGGCTGGCATCAGGGCGCTCAAGGCAGAGCTGCCACGCACTTTGGGACTGCTCACCAAAGTGTTTAATGGGTGTCCAGGCTCCCATCGCCATTACTCGCGCTAACGCTGGCTGTTCATCGGCTACCAATAGACACCCCTGGCTTGGCACGGTGCGCACAAGATGGTGGAACTGGCGTTCAATAGCAGCTAAATCCGGAAAGATATCCGCATGATCAAACTCAAGATTATTGAGCACAGCGATATCGGGACGGTAGTGCACAAACTTGGAGCGTTTATCAAAAAAGGCCGTATCGTACTCATCGGCTTCAACAATAAAAGGCCCCCTAGGATCACCCAGCCGCGCGGAAACACCGAAATTTCGCGGCACACCGCCAATTAAAAAGCCCGGTACTTGGCCCGCGCTCTCCAATAGCCAGGCCAGTAAACTGGCGGTGGTGGTTTTACCATGGGTACCGGCGATAGCAATTACCCGCCGCCCTGGTAACACATGTTCAGCAAGCCACTGCGCTCCTGAGGTATACGGCAAACCGCTGTTAAGTAGCGCCTCTACTTCCGGGTTCCCGCGTGACAGCGCATTCCCCACTACCACTAGGTCAATCGAAGCACCAAGGTGCTCTGCTCGATAACCTTCCATTAACGTAATGCCTGCTTCAGCAAGCTGAGTACTCATCGGAGGATAGACATTTGCATCTGACCCGCTAACCTGATGGCCCTGCTCGCGCGCGAGTAGCGCAAGACTACCCATAAAGGTGCCGCAGATACCGATAATATGGAGATGCATGGTTTCTGTCCCTGAACAACGTAATAAACACAGCTTAAAATAGCTGAAAAGACTAGCATGCTCGGCTTGTTTACTCACCCAGAAGCAAGGGTTTAAGCACACATGGTGGTTAGAAAATGCCCCAATATACGTATAGCGAGCGTCGCCAAGTGACAAATGCGTTCGATTATTGCAGGATGCGCGCACACTTGTTTAAAGCCTACCTGTTGGCGCGTCGCATCGCTGTTTACAATGACGTACTTTTTCTAAGAACGCTGACCCATGCCCCAAGGTTAGCGATGGAGTTTATTATGCGTGTATTAATTCGCTATTTTTTCCGTGGTATTCGCTTGGTGCTGGCACCGGTCATGCTTATCAGTGAAAAACTCTCAACGCCTAACGCGGTTGAGCGTGCACCCGCCGATCAAGCGCGCGTCGACCAGGCTTGCCAACACCTGGCCCTTTATCAATTCCGTACCTGCCCTTTTTGCATTAAGGTGCGGAAAGAAATTGCCCGCTTAGGACTAACCATTGAGCTGCGCGATGTTCAGCATGACCCCGCACACAAGCAGGACCTTCTTGAAGGCGGCGGCAAAACCAAAGTGCCTTGCTTAAAGATTCACCATGAAGATGGTCGCGAAGAGTGGCTGTATGAGTCTGATGATATTAATGCTTGGCTACATCAGCAATTTGGGGCCTAGAACTCTGCTTATTAAAACTGTGCTCGATAGGCATTAACGTCAAACTGCACATCAATGTCGATTCCCTCAGCCCGGCTGGGCGCGTCGTCCTGTGCAGTTTGCAACGCCAATACGCCTTCGACACGCCCAGCAATATGAATGTGGCTGCCCTGCTGCTCAAGCTGCGTCAACGTGACGGTAACACTGCCTCCCTCAGAGGTATAAAGCGGCGGTACGGTGGTGCTGCCGATCAGTTGCACCACGTGGGCATCGATAAGCTGGTTGTCTTCAACCGTTAGGCTAATAGACAACCCTTCGTAGGCGTCCCTTTGATCAGGCTCGACAAACCCTGTGATAATGATTTGGCGTTGATCGCCAACCTCTACAAAAGAAGCATTGGAGTCACGGCCCTGACTCAGCACAAACCACTCCCGCGGCTCGCCGTCCAGCATGCCTTCAATAGTGTCAGACTGTACGCTTAATGGAAGCCAACCGATTAACACCAGAATGGTCCATTGATTCCATTTCATCATTTTCAGCCCTGCCTTTCAGCGGGTCACTAATGGCTTTCGTGGGCTGATAACAAACGCCCGTTTATTTTCCATCTACGACTTTAGGCTAGATTGCACTCCATTATTCACTGCTATAAGCCCAATCATTCAATAGTTGAATAGGGTCTATCATTATTTCGATTGTATGACGCATTCAACACTCTCTATGTTAATAGGATAGCTTACAAGCTGACCGTGTCTGCTTTGCTGTCTCGCCAATAGCGTTTAGACGGTAATGTGAACAATAAAATTATCAATAAGACGGGAACGATTATGGCGCTCAAAAAAAAGATACTGGCCACTATTATCGGTGCAACTGTTGCGGGTAGCGCAGTGCTCCCTTTGACAGCAAACGCTGAAACGTTGCGCATTGGCTACTCCGCCGATCCAGAAACGCTTGATATTCACGAACAACTTTCCGGCGGTATGCTGCGTTTCTCCCACTTGGCGTTTGATCCTCTCGTCCGCTGGACCAAGGACTTTCAGTTTGAGCCCCGCTTGGCAACTGAATGGGTACAAACAGACGATACTCATATGCGCATGACGCTTCGTGAAGGCGTCAAGTTTCATTCGGGTAACGAGCTGACGGCTGAAGACGTGGTATGGACGATTGAGCGCTTAAAAGAGAGCCCTGACTACCGCGCCATTTTTGAGCCCATTGCTACCGCCGAAGCGGTTGATGACTACACGGTGGAAATCACGACGACGACCCCCTATCCGCTGTTGCTCAACCTGGCGACCTACATTTTTCCCATGGATAGCCAGTTCTATACCGGTGAAACCGAAAATGGCGTCGATAAAGCGGAGATCGTAAAAGCAGGCAACTCGTTTGCTTCACGCAATGTTTCCGGTACCGGCCCGTTCGTTCTTACTGACCGTCGCCAAGGCGTGCGTGTCGATTTTGAGCGCTTTGAAGATTATTGGGATACTGAAAGCGAAGGCAATGTCTCAAGCATTGTACTGACGCCGATTGCGGAAAACGCCGCGCGCGTAGCAGCCTTGCTCTCAGGCGGCGTCGACTTTATTGACGCTGTGCCGCCGAATGATCTGGAGCGCGTTCGTGAAGCAAGTGATGTTAAGCTTTTCGAAGTACCGGGCACGCGTATTATCGGCTTCCAGCTTAACGAAGAACAGGTTGAAGCCTTCAAAGACGTGCGCGTTCGTCAAGCCGTTGATCTTGCCATCAACCAGGAAGGCATCGCTGATCGCTTAATGCGTGGCTTTGCGACACCTGCTGGGCAGTTTTCACCGGAAGGCTACTCCGGTCACAACCCGGATCTGGTACCACGCTATGACCTGACCCGCGCTCAAGAGCTAATGGCGGAAGCGGGTTATGAAGATGGCTTTAGCGTTGACATGATTGCGCCCAACAATCGCTACGTCAACGACGCACAAATTGCCCAAGCGGTCGCGAACATGCTATCGCGTATCAATATCAACGTTAACCTGCGCACCATGCCGCTTGCCCAGTACTGGCCGGAATACGATACCCGTCAATCGGATATCGCCATGCTTGGCTGGCATTCGGATACTGAAGATACTGCCAACTTCTTCCAGTACCTCTCCTTCTGTATTGATGAAGAGAGCGGTGCGGGCCAATACAACTATGGCAATTACTGCAATGAAGAGATCGACGCGCTTGTCACTGAAGCCGACAGCGTAACCGATCTTGAGCGACGCAATGAAATGCTGCGTGAAGCAGAAGCCATGCTGTATGAAGATGTTGGTTTTATCACGCTGCATTGGCAGAACCTTGCGTATGCCGCTGCCGAAGGCGTTGAGATTGAACCCGTCGTTAACGCCATCGACTTCCCCTATCTGGGCGATCTCGTGATTAATCGTTAAGTTTGATTAACGGCTTGTAAATTGCCTGCACGGATGCTTCGCTCTCCAGCCAACTGGAGAGCGAAGCGCTTGTTGTGTCGAAACCGCGTCAAAAACTGTTGCGTCAAAACCCATTGCAAAATGTTTAACGGCACTTACCCCGACTTCCTTTGCTAAACACTATTACATAGGTGGCGTACGCCATGATTGCCTTTTTAATCAAGCGGCTGATGCACGCGGTATTGGTGATGTTCATCATCAGCGTGCTGGCCTTCGCCATCCAGGATAACCTGGGTGATCCGGTACAGCAGATGGTCGGACAATCGGTCCCCGAAAGTGAACGAGAAGCCCTACGCGAGCGCTTGGGCCTTAATGATTCATTCATGGTGCAGTATGTACGCTTTGCCAAAAACGCCGTGCAAGGCGACTTTGGTAACTCCTACTTCTACCGCGAACCGGCGCTCAGCGTTATTGCACGCCACCTGCCAGCAACGCTTGAGCTCGTCTTTGCAGCCACCTTAATTATCGTGGTGTTTTCGGCACCTATCGGGGTATACAGCGCTATCAAACCGCGCTCGATTATCTCCCGTTTTTTTATGGGGGCGTCGATTATCGGTATTTCGATCCCGGTATTCTTAACCGCGATTGTATTAATTCAAATTTTTTCTATCGGCATTACCGTCTCTATTTTTCCCGAGGGAACCGCGTGGGGGGCCTGGTTAAACAGTGCATTATCTACCCAAGGCAATATGCCCTCGTTTGGGCGCGGTTATGACCTGGTGCACGTGTTTGGCTATTGGGATACCAACCTGGCCTCCTGGAGCGGCCTGCAACACCTGGTGCTACCTGCCATTTCACTCGCCTCTATCATGCTGCCGCTGTTTATTCGCTTGATCCGCGCTGAAATGATGGAAGTACTGCAGTCTGAATACGTTAAGTATGCCCGAGCCAAGGGTATTTCAATGCGCCGCGTCTATTTTGTCCATGCGCTTAAAAACACCATGCTACCGGTGATCACCGTAGGCGGTGTTCAAATTGGTACGATGGTGGCATACACCATTCTGACCGAAACCGTGTTCCAGTGGCCGGGCATGGGCCTTATGTTTTTGGACGCGATCAATCGGGCTGATATCCCGCTAATCGTGGCCTATCTAATGATTGTCGGTGTCATTTTCGTGGTGACCAACACCATCGTGGATTTGATTTACGGCTTTGTGAACCCCACCGTAAAACTGACGGGTAAACCCGCATGACGATGACAACAAAGAGCGTGCCCAAGAGCAAATCGCCCAGCCATTTTCAACGCTTTCGCGACTCCTATTTATGGTACAGCTTCAAGAGTGACCGCACGGCACAGCTTTGCTTGGCCGTGTTTATCTGCTTGGTGGTGGCTGCTTTTGCCGCGCCTCTTATTGCGCCTACCGATCCGTACGATTTGCGTCAGATCGATATTATGGCCTCCGAATTGCCACCGTTCTGGGTCGACGGAGCTGACGAACGCTACTCACTGGGCACCGATGCCCAGGGCCGAGACCTTTGGTCAATTATTTTGTACGGTACGCGGGTATCGCTTTTAATCGGCTTTGGTGCGGTGATCTTACAGGCACTTTTGGGTGTGACGTTTGGCCTAATGGCGGGCTATTTGGGCGGCCGCGTGGATGCCTTTTTTATGCGCTTGGCGGATATTCAGCTGTCGTTCTCCACCTTGATGGCGGCTATCGTGGTCGGCGCTGTCGTGAAGGCCACCCTGGGTAGCTCTTTTTATAGTCAATACGCAGTACTGATGCTGGTACTGATTATTGGCTTGGCCGAGTGGCCACAATACGCCCGCACCGTGCGCGCTTCCGTACTTGCCGAAAAAAACAAGGAGTATGTAGACGCTGCCCGGGTGATGGGATTGCGCAGCAAACGGATTATGTTCCGCCATGTGTTGCCCAATACGTTATCGCCTATTTTCGTTATTTCTACCGTGCAAATTGCCAACGCCATTATTTCTGAAGCGGCGCTGTCGTTTTTGGGCCTGGGGATGCCCGAGACCCACCCATCGCTTGGTTCGTTAATCAAGGCAGGCTTTGACTACATTCAGTCAGGCTCCTGGTGGATCACGCTAATTCCCGGTGCGGTACTGGTAGTGCTGGTGCTGTCTATCAATCTATTGGGCGACTGGCTGCGCGATGTCATGAACCCACGACTCTATAAAGGCTGAGGACACCATGGCATTACTTGAAGTTTCTCAACTGGATGTACGTTTTGGCCTGCGCCAGGGCGAAGTACGTGCACTGCGTGACGTAAGCTTTACGCTGGAGCGCGGTGAACGTTTAGGCATTGTAGGCGAGTCTGGTGCTGGCAAATCAGTTGCGGCGTTTTCGCTGCTTAATCTGATTGCCAGGCCAGGGTTTATTGCCGGTGGCAGTATTGCGTTTGAAGGACAAACGCTCAATACCATGTCGGAGCGCGGGCTGCGTAAAATACGTGGCAACCGAATTTCGATGATCTTCCAGGACCCAATGATGACGCTGAACCCAGTGTTATCGATTGGCGCTCAAATGGTGGAGTGTCTAAAAGCTCACCGACGGATTTCCTCTAAAGAAGCTCGCGCCATTGCACTGGATAAATTACGCCAGGTGCAAATTCCCTCACCGGAAAAGCGTCTTGACCAATACCCTCATGAGCTTTCGGGCGGCATGCGACAGCGCATTATTATCGCTATTGCATTGCTGCTTGACCCGGACATCATTATCGCCGATGAGCCTACAACAGCACTGGATGTCACCATTCAGGCAGAAATCATGGCGCTATTGCTGGATCTCTGCGAACAGCACAATGTCGGGCTTATTTTGATTACTCACGACCTTGGCGTTGTGAGTCAGGTCACTCAACGCATGCTGGTCATGTATGCCGGTCGCGTGATTGAGCAAGGCCCTACGCGCGAGATCATTAATGACCCGCAGCACCCCTACACCCAAGGGCTGATTAATGCCCTGCCCCAGATGGCAACGCCCGGTGAAAGACTGAATCAGATCCGTGGCAGCATGCCTTCACTATCCAATCTACCTAGCGGCTGCGCCTTTCATCCGCGCTGCGACTTTATTAAGCGCGCCGATGGGCAAACCCGCCCCGCTTGTATTGAGCAAGTACCCGGTTTTGTACAAGCGGGCAACTGCCAGGTAGCTTGCCATATGGTGGCTGAACTGCTGGAAGATCGTCGTTTAAAGGAGGAAAGCCAATGAGTACGCAGGCAAGTGCGATGGCAGAGCATCACATCCCCGCTGAAAACGTCGAAGAAGCCCAGACACTTCTGCAAATCTGCGATCTCAAAAAGCGGTTTTCGCTGTCAGGTGACTTTCTTGACCAGCTGCGATTTAAAGGCGGCAAGCTCGTTCGTCACCAGGAGCACGTACACGCTATTAATGGCGTAAACCTGGAGATAATGCGTGGCGAAGCACTCTGCGTCGTCGGCGAATCCGGCTGCGGAAAATCTACCGTCGCCCGTACGGTCATGGGGCTAATCACCCCGTCTGAAGGCGAGATTCACTATGATGGTCAGCGCATTGACCATTTAAGCTCGCGCCAATTGCTGCCGTATCGCAAACGCATGCAGATGATCTTCCAGAACCCTTACGCGTCACTTAATCCGCGGATGACCATTCAGCAAACGCTGGAAGAGCCACTGCGCTTGCACCACCCTACATGGAACCGCCAGCAGATCGCCGATAAGGTCGAAGAAGTAATGGGCTCGGTGGGCATTGACCCAGACTGGGGTAAGCGTTTCGGTCATGAATTTTCCGGCGGCCAGCGTCAACGTATTGCCATTGCGCGAGCGCTGGCAGTAGATCCTGAATTTATTGTTGCCGATGAGCCCATTTCAGCGCTGGATGTCTCTATTCAGGCACAAGTGCTGAACCTGTTAATGGAAGCCCAGCACGCGCGCAACTTGACCTACCTGTTTATTACCCACGACCTAGCGGTCGTGGAGCATTTTGGTACGCGGGTTGCCGTTATGTATCTGGGCACCGTGTGCGAAATAGCCACGACCTCGACTCTGTTCGCCAAGCCCCGCCACCCTTACACCCAAGCACTCCTTTCATCTATTCCGCGCCTTGAAGATGATCGGCCGCAGCATATTCGCCTTAAAGGTGAGGTGCCAACGCCGGTTAACTTACCGAGCGGCTGTGTTTTTCATGGTCGCTGCCCGTATGCCAATGCGCGCTGCATTCAAGAAATCCCGCCACTAAAAATGCAGGATGACGGCACGCGTGTTGCCTGCCACGCTGTTGAGGAAGGCCGCCTATGAAACGTAGGCATTTACTGGCCAGTCACGTCATCTCACTGCGAGGTAAAGCATGGAAATTCGCTGGCTAGAAGACTTTATTGCCCTGGCCAGGACTCGGCACTTTTCACGTGCCGCCGACGATCAAAACGTAACCCAGCCGACCTTCTCTAGACGGATTAAACTGCTTGAAGAAGAGATGGGCATTACACTCATTAATCGCCAAACGCTACCGCTTTCGTTAACCCCCGCCGGTGAGGAGTTCCTCACCTTATGCGAACAGGTAACGGAGCGCGTTCGTTTAACGCGTGATCGATTGCGCGAGATTAATGCCGGTCAACAGCGGCGCATTATGGTGGCCGCCCCGCAAAGCCTGCTGGGGAATTTCCTGCCTGAATGGCTAGCGTCTACCGGCTGGCAGGACCATGTACAGCCCTACCTGCGCGCTACCGGGTGGATTGCTCACGACTATTTTCAAGCGTTAATGCGCGCAGAGTGCGACCTGGCTATCTGTTACTGGCCTGTCGGGCGATGCGACCTGGATATCGATACAAGCGCTTGTACCTATCGGGTGATCGGCCATGAGCGGCTAATTCCCGTGACAGGCCTTGCCCCTCAAGGCGAGCCTTGTACCGTTTTGCCAGGCACACGCCAACAGCCCTCGCCTTGGCTTGCCTACCCCAAGCGAGGCCTGCTGGGCTCTGCGATAAAGGCACACCTGGCCAGATTACCTCAAAGCACCCACCTGGTGGCACAAAGTGAAAATCTGTACGCGGCAAGCATAAAAGAGCTGGTATTGCTGGGGTATGGCATGAGTTGGCTGCCGGAGCGCAGCGTTTCACATGAGCTCGCCCAAGGCACCCTCGTCAGAGCAGGCGATAGCCGCTGGGATGTGCCCATGGAGCTGCGCTTATACCGCCATCAGCATCAGCACCATGCAGAACTAGACAAACTCTGGAGCGAACTCGCCCCGTCACGTAGTTAACAGGATAGACTTTCATGTCAACAACGCTTTTTAACCTGCAGCTTGATCATATCGTTCATTTACAACATGCCTATGAGCAGGTGTTAGCAAAGTACGGCTTTGACAGTCTGGTGATTTATAGCGGCCACGCCAGCCATCATTTTGCTGACGATCATGCCACCTCTTTCCAAACCTATGGCCATTTTATGCACTGGGTAGGCCTTGCGGATATTCAGCACAGCTGGCTAGTCATCCAATCCGGCAAAAAACCGCAGTTTTATCTGCATGCACCCGCTGATTTTTGGCATCAGCCTACTCAGCTACCCGATGAGCCTTGGCTATCCGTCATTGATGTACATCAGTGTACCCAAGCCCTCGCGCCTCCCGTGGAGGGCCGCAGCGTCGTCATCGGCGATATAGCAAGCACGACGCCCGATATTCAGCAAGCGCTGAACGCTGAAACAGCCTCTAATGAGGTTGTGCGAGCGCTTGATGAACTTCGCATGTTCAAAACACCTTACGAAGTTGCCTGTCTACGAGAAGCTAACCACCTGGCAATGGCAGGTCACGAGGCCGCCCAAGCCGCCTTTATTGGCGCTTCAGGCGAGCTCGATATTCAACTGGCCTACCTAGCGGCTAGCCGACAACGCGAATCTAGCGTTCCTTACCAGAATATTATTGGTTTGAATGGACATGCAGGCGTCCTGCACTACCAACATTACGATATAACACCACCCAGCCAGCGCTACAGTTTGTTAGTAGATGCCGGGCGACGCTTTAGAGGGTACTGCGCAGATATCACCCGCACCCACGCAGGGCCTGATGCCCCCGCGATTTTTAAAGAACTGGTAACGGCACTACATCACCTAAAAGATGACATTATTACTCGCATCGAACCGGATACCTCTTTTGTTGAGCTACACCAGCAAATGCACCAAGCCCTGGGAAGCGTTCTCGTTGCCCATGACATATTTAAAGGCACCGGCGAGCAAGCGGTAAGCGAAGGAGTCACTCGCGCCTTCTGCCCACACGGTTTAGGTCACTCCCTGGGACTTCAAGTGCATGACGTAGCCGGTTTACGTCACCCTGATGGTTCAGCGGCCCCCGCCCCAAGCGAACATCCCGCCCTGCGCTTAACGCGTATTTTGAAACCCGGCATGGTGGTAACCGTTGAGCCAGGACTCTACTTTATTCCGATGCTCCTAAACCCGTTGCGCGACACATCGCTTCCAATTAACTGGACGCTGGTGGATCAGTTAATGTCCTGTGGTGGTATTCGTATCGAGGATAACGTAGTGGTCACTGAAAATGGTTACGATAATCTGACCCCATAAGGCCCGTAGCAGAACCTGTTGTTAAGCCGTAACAAAAACACCCGGCGCAAGGCCGGGTGTTAGATGATATTTTGAAGCTGGCTTATGCCTTAGAAACGGAACGTCACGCCACCGCCGATGGTGACCGGATCCATATCGACTTTACCGATATGCTCGCCATCACGTTTGATCTCGCCATCCACATCCGCATAGCTTACGTAGCCATTCAGTAACACGTTCTGGGTGACTGCTAAATCCACACCGGCTTGGCCGATAGCGCCATAGCTTCTGCGTACGTCAATATTGTCAGGACCACCCGAGAAGCGTGTGTAGTTAAGACCTGCACCAACGTACGGCTGAACACGTGAATCCAGCCCACCCATGGGGTAGTAATTTACCAATAGATTTACGGGTAAGCGGTCAATGCTTCCCAGGTCTTGTGATGCCGCATTGAGCTGATGTTCAAACTTTTCAGAACTATTAAGCTCAACACCCACTTTATCAGTAAATAGATAACCAGCGCCGAACGTAAAGCCTGTCTCGCTTTGAACGTTCAGTGACTCTCCATTGATATTACCGTTGCCTGATCCTGTATCGGTTTGAGCGACGCCACCACGAACAAATGCATCGCCAGCGTTGTACGCTAAGGCAGCCTGACTTGCCAGTGCTAAGCCAGCAGTTACCACAGCGGCTGAAATTAATTTCATATTGCTCATTAGGTTCACCCTCTATGCATTTTAGCTTGGGATTGGTGCCAACCAACCGGCTTACCTATACAATATATACCAATCGAACAGTGTTTCCAAATTTCTTGTGACATTCTTGTTATATGTTGAAAATGTTAGTTCTTTTTCTTCAAACATAAAAAAAGCCCCCCGAAGGGGACCCAAGTGGAGCACGCCAGCTCACACGGTGTATCGCAAAACGGTCATTACCGTGGCGATATAGCAAAGAAGGAAGAGCATCCAATGTGGCTAGTGATGCTGTTCATTTGCTTCGTACTTACGATATAGCGAACTGCGTGCCATTATCCTAAAAACTATTAAAATACAAATACATATACAAAGCACCCGTACTCAACTCGCCTACCTCAATATCTCATGTGAAGAAAGTGCACCAACCCTGTTCGTGCTTAGGTAGTTTTGCCCCATAAAGGTACCGTGCGTATCCATTGGGTCTTGGTGCTTCTATTTAACGCCATCGGAATTGGCTGTTGGCCCCGACACCTACCCTCACGTACACTTGTTTGAATACGTTTTCGACCCGTCGAGGCACTCTTCATGGCGTTTGACTCTACTTCTTCCTACATTGCCACTGATGCACTAAAGCAAGCGGTTAACGCGGCGATTGTTCTTGAACGGCCGTTGCTTATTAAGGGCGAGCCTGGCACCGGTAAAACCCTGCTCGCGGAAGAGCTGGCCGAGTCATTGGGCACTCAGCTGATTACCTGGCATATTAAATCCAGTACCAAGGCCGCCCAAGGGCTTTATGAGTACGATGCGGTTAGCCGGCTGCGCGATTCTCAGCTAGGTGTCGAAGGCGTGGAGAACGTGGCCAACTACATAAAGCCCGGCAAACTATGGGAAGCCTTTACGGCCGATGAACGTGTCGTGCTTTTGATCGACGAGATAGATAAGGCCGATATCGAGTTTCCGAACGACTTGCTCCAGGAACTGGATCGCATGGAGTTCCACGTTTACGAGACCGGTGAAACGATCCGAGCCGATCAACGCCCCATTATTATCATCACGTCCAATAATGAAAAAGAGCTACCCGATGCATTTCTGCGCCGCTGCTTTTTTCATTACATTGAATTTCCCGACCGAGCCACTCTGCAGGCAATAGTGGATGTGCACTTTCCGGATATTGCACCGCGGCTGGTCGGCGAAGCGTTGAACGTATTTTTCGAACTACGTGATGCGCCCGGCCTTAAGAAGAAACCTTCAACCTCTGAACTGGTTGATTGGCTTAAGCTGCTAATGGCGGATGAAATTGCCCAGGAAGCGCTCTACAACCGCGACCCAGCCAAGGCACTGCCGCCCATGGCTGGCGCACTGGTTAAAAACGAGCAGGATACCCAGCTGCTTGAACGCCTGACGTTTATGTTACGCCGTCAAAAAGGCACAGGTCGTTAAGCCATGTTTATTGGTCTGTTTGAAACCCTAAAGCGGGCAGGCGTTCCTGTGTCGCTGCGTGAACTGCTGGACCTGCATGCGGTGGTTGAACGGGGCGTCGTATTTGCCGATATGGAAGTATTTTACCAAGTCGCTCGCACAGTAATGGTAAAAGATGAACGCCACTTTGACCGCTTTGATCGTGCGTTTGCTGCCTGGTTTAAAGGCCTTGAAGACATGGACGCCGCCATTGAGGCGTTGATTCCCGATGACTGGCTGCGCCGGGAATTCGAAAAGCAGCTATCTGATGAAGAGAAAGCCAACATTGAATCGCTAGGCGGCCTGGAAGCGCTGATCAAAACCTTTAAAAAACGCCTGGAAGAGCAAAAAGAGCGCCATGCAGGCGGTAACAAGTGGATTGGCACAGGCGGCACCAGCCCGTTTGGCGCCTATGGCTATAACCCTGAAGGTATTCGTATCGGCCAGGAAAGCTCACGCCATCGCCGCGCAACAAAGGTATGGGATGAACGACGCTTTCGCGACTATGACGATTCTTTGGAGCTGGGTACCCGCAATATCAAAATGGCGCTGCGCCGACTACGCAAGTTCGCACGCCAGGGTGCTGTAGAAGAATTCGATGTCGACAGCACCATCCGTGAAACAGCGCGTGACGGGGGCTTACTAAACGTTCAGATGCGTCCTGAGCGCCACAACGCCGTTAAGGTGCTGCTGTTTCTGGATGTAGGCGGCTCCATGGATGACCACATTCGCGTTTGTGAGGAGCTGTTTTCGGCTGCCCGATCTGAATTCAAGCACCTTGAACACTACTACTTTCATAACTGTTTATACGAAGGGGTCTGGCGACATAATTCAAGACGCGGCAGCGAGCGCATCCCCACCATGGACGTGCTCCACACTTACGGCGCGGATTATCAGGTAGTCATCGTGGGCGATGCGGCCATGTCGCCTTATGAGATTACTCACCGAGGTGGCAGCGTCGAGCATTTTAATGAAGAACCCGGCGGCGCATGGCTTAAACGCGTCTGCGAGACCTTTCCCCACTTGGCATGGCTTAACCCTATGCCACCTCGCGCTTGGGAGTACACGTATTCCACGCAGTTGATTCGTGACATTATTGAAGACCGCATGTACCCCATGACACTGGAAGGGCTGGAAAGCGCCATGCGCGAACTGGCCAAAAAGTAGCCTCGGCCAGCTCACAGGATAAGCATGCTCAGAGCGTTGCGGGAAACTGGTTCAAGCCGTTTAAAAAGTCCTGCTTGGCGCTTTCAAATGCTTTTGGGTCGTGCTTGAAGCGTCGTAAAATGAGTGCCTCATCCAGCGCAACGGTCGCGGCCAGTTCGCCTGCATGACTGGCCGGATGGCGGCCGCTTAAGCCAATGCGCTTGCTGTCAGCGCCATCAAACCAGCGCTTGATACCGCTCGCCTGATAAACCGCTTCCTGCTCCGCATTATCCACCTCAACGCGCAGCGGCGCTTTAAGCGCCAATTCGCTGATAAGCCGCTGCTTGGCGCCTTGCTCAAACTCGCAGGCGTGAGTAATCGTCATGCCTTCGCCCGCTTCATCCAATACCAACAGCGCCAGCGACAACGGCTTACTACCAGCACCATCTACACCCGCCACCAAACGGGCTATTTCCTGCGTAAACAGCACCTTGCGCGTACCGGCAAACACCACCAGCGGGGTTAATCCTGCCTGCTGACCATAAACGCTAGCGCACAGTTGCGCTAAACAGGCATCTCGCTGCCCCGCTTCTTTAATCTGAACTACCTTCATGACGCTCTCTTTAAGCTGTTGCTAACCGTATTAGCTACGTTAATGCATGTCGGGATACGAATAGTCACGCAATTGAGCACTTTTGCTGCCCGCTGGAGGTTAAATGCCTCAGTTTATCAACTGATCCGACACTACCCAAACCAGACTTCACAGGAAGTCACATGGTGATAGATGATCACTACGTGTTTCTCTCGGGTCGAACCGTTGCCGACCTTTCTAACGGCCACGATGCCAAAGGCGATATCAAGGAAGAAACGCGCCTAGTGATGCGCGAGCTTGAACGCATGCTGAATCAAAAGAAGGTAGCTTAGCGGATGTGGTGCGTGTTGACATCCATTTGGCTGATTTAAAAGGTATCAGCGCGATGGACGCTATTTATTCCGAATTTTTTGGGCCGGGTTGTTACCCGGCCCGCACATGCACTGAATCGCCCTCTATCTGCGGCGGTAGTCGCCTTGAAATTACCCTGATGGCTAAATGCGTTAGAGATTCGTAGCTCTAACTACTTTGCAGCACAAAAAGCCAACTGAATGGCCTTTTGTGTACTCGTCTCTAGAAAGAACTTGTTTTACAAACTTGCCAACATTCCAGTGGGATAAGTAAGCGTCAGCAGATTTGCCATCCCCATTAAGAAGAGCGTCACTCCAGCCGCTAAACCCACGGCAGCTACGGGCTTCATACGTGCCACCACCAGTAAGAAGCCAAGGCAAAATATGGCGGCGGCAAACAGGAAGCCGAGCACCATCACGCCTCCAATCAACGCGAAGAAACCGGCGACCCAAGGCAACTGCTGACTTAATGTCTGAGTTTGCCACTTCATCGGTTTGATGACCGTTCTGACAATTTCCAGCACGCAGGCTGCCACGATAATGGCAATCGCCAACCGGGGCATGATGCCACCCAGCATGGAAAGATCCGCAAACGCCCACCACATATACGCGGCACCGGCTAACAGGCTGCCCAGCAATGCCACATCAATCACGCCCAGCGACAGCGGAGCCACCTCTTCTTGAAGCGGATGAGCAGCAGACTCCTCGCTTTGACGGCGCTTTTGCAGGTGGTTACGTAAAGAGCGACGTAGCGGCGGAAGTAGCAGTGAGGCCGCAATCAGTGCGCCAATGACCAGTACGCCAGGCCGCATGAAGGCCTCAGCCCCCTGAAACTGGGCGGCTTGATAGAAGTATGCTTCAGCACCGGGCGCGAGCACAAAGCCAATCAAGAAGGCCGGGCGAGACCAGTTCGCCTGCTTGAACAGCACGCCAATCGCACCAATAATGCCGAGTGCAAAGAGATCCCCCAGCGAACGCGTTGCTTGATAGGCCGCAAAGAGAATCAAGATGGTAATCAGCGGCGCTAAAATCACGAACGGCACTCGCGTTAAACTCGCCACCGGACGCGCTAAGCCTAAACAGAGCGCTGCGCCTAAGATATTCGCTAAAGCTAACGACCAAATAATGGTGTACGTCAGATCAAGATTGGTCTCCAGCATACTAACCCCGGGCTGAAGGCCCAGCAGTAGCAAACCACCTAAGAACACCGCCGCCGTGCCAGACCCAGGAATACCAAACAGCAGCGTGGGCACCATTGCCCCGCAGGCACAGGCGTTGTTAGCAGATTCGGGCGCAATCACACCACGAATATCGCCTTTACCAAACTGTGATTTATCCTTGGCGCTCTGCACCGCATGGCCATAGGTGAGCCAATCCACCACTGAACCCGCCAGACCAGGAATCGTGCCCATCAAGCTGCCAATGCCCGCGCAGCGAGCCACCAACCCAGGCCGTTTGGCTACATCCTTGACGCCCTCCTTCCAGCCTTTGCCCAATTGGCAGGGCTGCTCGGCAATTGCGCCGCGCTTCACTAATAAATCAATGATTTCAGGCAGTGCGAAAATACCTAACCCCACCACCACTAACGGCAATCCATCGTAGAGGTAGTCAATTTCAAACGGCAGCCGGAACTCCCCAGTGGCGGGAGCCATGCCAATGGTGCCCACCAGTAAGCCAGCGCCGCAGGCAGCAATGCCTTTAAAAACATCTTTACCAGACAGAACCGCCACCATGGAAAGCCCCAGCAGCGTCAACATAAATAGCTCTGAGGAAGAGAACGACAGCACAACAGGCCGGGCAATGAGGATAAAAGCCGTCAGCACCAGCGCACCGATAAGCCCACCGATCATTGACGACAGAAACGCGCTAGAGAGCGCTCGTGCAGCCTGCCCTTTCTTAGCCAATGCAAAGCCATCCACCACGGTGGCCTGGGAAGCACTAGAGCCTGGGATTCCAAGCAGTACAGAGGCAAACGTATCGCCAGTGGGAATCACCGCCACTAACCCCATCAGCATACCCAAGGCGACGGAAGGCTCCATACCATAGAGGAAAGGCAGCAGAAGCGACATACCGGCAATGCCGCCAAGCCCAGGGATGATGCCCACAATCAGCCCAATCAGGACACCAATCACCATGTACAGCATATGGGGAACAGTAAACAGCTGCCCCAAACTGGAGAATAAGACATCTATCATTGTATTGGCTCTTATGTTGTTTAATGTAAGGGAGCCCAAAAGCACTGCTTAAGCAGTGCTTTTTTGTGTTAACTGGCGTGTTAAATACGGGCACCGTGCTGCTCTAGCAGCCACTCGACCAACCACTGTCGCGTGGCATCATCAAGTGACATGGCCTCCTGTAGATGCTGCTCGACGACCTCACCCACCACTGGCGTGTAGGGGCCAAGCTGTGCCATTGCTGCATCTTTAAACGCTTCTGTATCCACAAAACGCTGTGCTGCTTCGCGATACTCCTGAATCAGCGCTTGTGGAGCATCGTTTGGCAGTAGGATCAACTTTTGCAGCGTGAACCCTGAGGCAAAGAACTTACGATACGCCTCGGCGGCGGGACCGCTAGGCGCTTCACCATGCAGGGTTTCATACACTTCATTGAAGGTTGGCAAGTCAGGAAAGGCAGGATCACGAACGATCTCGCCGCTGTCATTAAGCACGCCTAGGGAAAACAGCGGCACCGCTCGGCCGCTCTCTACCAGAGGTTCTACGCTGCTGAAATAGGCAGAGGTGGTCTGGAAATCGATATCGGCCTCGCCACGCTCAAAGGCTAACCGCCCTTCTCCACGGCTACGCATGCCCGAAACGGCCTGCACATCGGCCCCCAGCAAATCAAGCGCAATCAATACCGGCAGCTCTAGCCCGGTATGGCTTTGAACGGCAAACTTAACGCGCTGGTTAGTTACCGCGTTCAGCACTTCCTCTGCGCTATCGCCTAGGCCAGGTTGGGCATAGACCACGCCGCCGGTGGGCGTCGCTAAAATCGGCGTCCAATCATCGTAGCTATAGCGTACTCGGCGGTCTTGCAGCATGGCAGGGTATTGGGTAGAGGCAGACGTGCCAATCCACTGGCTGCCATCCGAGTCCGCCCGCATGGCGAACAGATTACTGCCATTGATAGAGCCGCCGCCGGGTACGTTGTCGATCACTAGCGTCGGGTTGCCTTGAATATTCTCGCTCATCCAAGTAGTGAAAAAGCGTGCCCATACGTCGGTTCCTCCGCCCACACCAAACGGAATGGTCCAGCGAATGGTGTCAGGCACGTTCACATCGTCAGCTTGAGCATTCACACTGATAGCACCGAGCGTGGAACAAGCAACCACAAGTAGCGCTTTCTTGAACGTCTTTAGTGGCGTGTTTTCCAGAGTGGCCATGGCGATACTCCTGTTATTGATTATTGTCGGTCAGTCATAAAGGTAGCGTTATTCAATCAACGGTTTCGATAACGTGTTGCCCCACTTTCTTTGGAGGGGTCGCGTAAAAAATTTGCCCGCTCATGATTTTGCGAGCCGTTCGAATGAGCGATACGCGCGCTAGGTCAAAGGCATTCTGCTGGCGATATTCGGCCGTTAGCTCAATAGAGCCAGAAGGATGCTCCAGAACAATCTGTGATAGCAGTTGCCCAGCGGAAAGCTTATGAGTGCTCATGGCCATGTGATTGGCAATCGAGCCGGGCACGTTAATCGCCGCCACCACGGCCATCGCACCTGTAACGGCAATCGCTTTATGGCAGCGATGGGGCACAAAATAGCGCACATTCAGCGTGTGGGATGCTGCTTCAGCCGCTGAAATAAGTACCACCTTGGGCAGTACGCTCTGGCTAACATCGCCCATTCCCATTCGTCGCCCCGCTTCACGGCGCAGGGTCTCTAAGCGGGTTAATAAGGCCGCGTTATTATCCAGCTCAACAGGCGACTCATGGCCAGTTAACCCGACCGACTCAGCGCGCAGCAGCATAATTGGGGTGGCCGCATCAATACAGCTCACCTCGACACCATCAATCTCATCGCAGGCGTTTCCGGTGGGTAGCAGCTGGCCCGTTTTACTGCCCATGATGTCTAAAAAGCTGAGCTGGATGCCCGCCGCACTGCCAGGAACGCCGCTAATGGTAACGCTACCTTCGTACTGCACCTGCTTACCCGGAGTGGGTACATGGCACTCAATCAACCGCTGGGTGTTCAGGTTATGCACCTTCACCACGGTCGTACCGTCTTGGGGTTCCACCAGCCCTGTTTCGATGGCATAGGGCCCAACGGCAGAGAGCATGTTGCCGCAGTTCGGGTTAAAGTCGACGCGCTTGTTCACTACGTCTACTTGAGCAAACAGGTAGTCAACATCGGCATTAGGGTGTGACGAGCGCTCCACAATGGCCACTTTACTGGTGAGCGGGTCTCCGCCTCCAATACCATCGATCTGTAGCGCATGGCCGGAGCCCATCAAACTCAGCAGAATATCAGCCTGCTGGGCCTGGTCACTGGGCAGATCTTTCATGCGAATAAAGGGGCCTCTAGAGGTGCCGCCCCGCATAATGACACAAGGAATGCTGTTCATATCGCTCCGCCATAGTTCGCGATGACTGTATGAACGAAGAATGTCAGCCAATGTTTAATGTCTCAAATGCAAATATAGGTTGCTATAAATCCGTTTTGTGCATTAATGTGTTTTGGTTATTAATCACCCTCTTTAGCGCAACAATCCTATGCTGCATAGACTCGAATTTCTCGACCTCCAGGCCTTCATTTTGGTCGCTGAATTAGGCACCTTTCATGAGGCGGCGCAGCGCTTGCATTTATCGCAGCCAGCGCTTACTCGGCGCATCCAAAAACTCGAAGAACTCCTTGAAGTTGAATTACTTGAGAGAACCACGAGACGTACCCGACTAACGCCAATTGGAGCTGACTTTCTACCCCGTGCCAGACGTATGTTAGAGGAGTATGAGTCCTCGATTTTGGGAATTCGCGAGCTCGTCACGCACCAAAAAGGCACGGTGACGATTGCCTGCTTGCCAACGGCGGCCTTCTACTTTTTGCCTAGTGTCATTCGCGTGTTTAGCGAGGCTTGGCCGGGCATTCGCATCCGAATTCTGGATGTCAGTGCTAACGAGGGACTGGAAAAAGTCATTAATGGTGAGGCGGATTTCGGCATTAACATGATCAGCGCGCAAAGCTCCGAGGTGCGCTTTACCCCGCTACTTCTAGACCCCTTTGTGCTGGCACTGCGCTCAGACCACCCGCTTGCCAGCAAAAAGCAGATTGAGTGGGGCGATTTAGAAGATGTGCGTCTCATTACTGTGAGCCGCGATAGTGGCAATCGCACGTTGCTGGATAACGCGCTTTCAGCGGAGGGTATCCACCTCAACAGCTTTTATGAGGTACAGCATCTCTCTACCTCATTAGGGCTGGTGGAATCGGGGTTGGGTGTGGCTATTTTGCCGCGCATGACCATGCCCGGCCCGGATCACGACACGCTCTGTTCTCGCGATTTACCCGAGCCACGCATTCAGCGCTCAATTGGTTTGGTACGCAGCAACTCGCACAGCTTATCCAGTACTGCGCAGCTATTTATTGATCTTCTTTTAGAGCACTGGGGCAAAGAAGCTATCTAGCGACTTTCGGAAGGTAGCAACGCTAATACCGCCTCAATATCTACATGGGCTTCCAGCATATCCGCCAAGCGATCAAGTTCACGCTCTCGGTGGGCTTGGTAATCGCTTTGTTCGCCGTCAGTGAGGCCCAGTTGTTTTAACAGCCCATGGCAGGCCTCAGGATGGTCAAATAGCCCATGCAGATAGGTGCCGATGATTTGGCCATCATCACTGACCGAGCCTTCTGGTCGACCATTAATATCAAATAGCGGCCTGCTCAGGGCGGAGCCTTCGCTAATGCCGTTATGAATTTCATAACCCGTGACCGTTGCCGTTTCGCCGACTAGCACACCGCTAACATTACGTAGCTGTTTGCCCGGTACCATACGTGTGGTGAGCGATAAAAGCCCCAATCCGGCTACTTTCCCTGGCTGCCCTTCTAGCCCGTCGGGGTCATCGACCCACTCGCCCAGCATCTGAAAACCACCGCAAATACCCAACACCTTACCGCCATAGCGCAGGTGACGCTGAATGGCGTTATCCCAGCCCTGGCGCTTTAGCCAAGCTAGGTCGCTGGCAGTGCTTTTACTGCCCGGTAGAATGATCACATCAGCGGGGGGTATCGGCTGCTCGGGGCCCACGAAGGTCAGCGCTATCTGGGGGTGCAAACGCAACGGGTCAAAATCAGTGTGATTACTGATACGCGGCAATGCGGGCACGATGACTTTCAAAGCCGCTGTCTGCGTATTTTTGTGAGCCAGGCCAACGCTATCCTCAGCATCCAGTAATAATCCCTGCAGATACGGCAAGGTGCCGAACACAGGTTTACCTGTCCGCTGGGTCAACCATTCAAGCCCTGGATTCAGCAGGCCAATATCACCGCGAAAACGATTAACAATAAATCCCCTGGTACGCGCCTGCTCGCTTTTACTGAGCAACTCAAGCGTGCCTACCAACTGGGCAAATACGCCCCCTCGATCAATATCGCCGACCAGTAACACGGGGCAATCTGCCGCTTCCGCAAACCCCATATTCGCGATATCGCCCTTTCGCAGATTAATTTCGGCAGGGCTGCCCGCCCCTTCGGCAATAATGACATCATAACGGCGCTGCAATGCATGCCAGGCGGCCATCACACTTTCCTGAGCTGTCTGCTTAAAGGCGTGATAATCCAACGCCCCCATATGGCCGTACACCTTGCCGCGCAAAATTACCTGGGCGCCACGATCCGATTCAGGCTTAAGCAGCACGGGGTTCATATCGCTATGAGGCGCAACGCCAGCGGCCTGTGCTTGTAGAGCGGTAGAGCGGCCGATTTCTCCGCCATCTTCAGTTACGGCACTGTTCAATGCCATGTTTTGAGGCTTGAAAGGAGCAACACGAAAGCCTCGACGTTTAAGTACTCGGCATAGCCCGGCGACCACGGTGCTCTTACCTGCATCTGACGTGGTGCCTTGAATCATTAAGGTGGCCATGCGACATGCTCCATACGTTCAGTTAGCCCAGCAAAGGCCGAACTGTAGCGAGCACTCTACAAGGATGCAACGCACATCAATGGCAAAGAAGACCATCCTTGCGGCGGCGCGCCCAGCAGGCTTAGCGATTCAAACAAGCGCTTTACGACCCTCAGCGCTGCCAGTACCGCACTGATTCGACCAGCACGTTCGCTCTGTTGTTTCGCGCAGAATAAGGGCGTTGTTGGGCACAACAGCAAGGCTTCCAACACTCAGGCTTGTAAAAACTGGCCTACTAGCTATAGGCTTCTGGCAGACATGGCCGCTGTTTTCGGTTACTTTGACAGCCCTCTTTTACCCAAAATTAACGGCTATAAATGCAAGATGTACTCAACGAGATCGCAAGGGCAATGGCCGCCGAAACCGAGCGTGGAAAAGTGGCCGACTATATCCCTGAGCTTGCTCATGTGGACCCCCAAAAATTTGCCATTTCACTTGCTACAGTGGAAGGCGCACGCTACTCAGCCGGTTGTGCCACCACTCCTTTCTCGATTCAGAGTATTTCGAAAGTGTTTACGCTGACGATTGCGTTGGGAAAAATGGGCGATGCGCTTTGGTCCAATGTAGGCCGCGAGCCATCGGGTGATCCGTTTAACTCTATCGTTCAACTTGAGCACGAAGGCGGCAAACCGCGGAATCCATTTATTAATGCCGGGGCGATAGCAGTCGTTGACGCCATCATGATGGGTCATGAACCCAAGGAAACGCTTGCCGAACTGCTAAGCTTTGTGCGCTATATCGCGGACGACGACAGCATCTGCTTTGACCATACTGTCGCTGCTTCTGAAATGGCGCACCGTGACCGCAACGCCTCGCTTGCCCACTTTATGAAAGCATTTGGCCGCCTGCGCCACGACGTCGATAAAGTCCTGGGTACCTATTTTCACCAGTGCGCCATTGCCATGAGCTGCCAGCAGCTTGCTCATGCAGGACTATTTTTAGCGTCTGATGGCGTTAACCAGCCCAGCAACATTCGTGTCGTCTCCCCTCAACGGGCCCGGCGCATTAACTCGTTGATGATGATGTGCGGGCATTACGACGCCTCGGGTGAATTTGCTTTTCGGGTGGGGCTACCGGGTAAAAGTGGCGTCGGTGGTGGCATCCTGGCAATCGCCCCAGGCCAAGGCGCCATTGCTGTCTGGTCACCAGGCCTGGATGAATATGGCAATAGCCTGCTGGGCACGAAAGCACTTGAAATGTTTGTTCAACGCACCGGCTGGTCAGTATTTGGGCATTAAAGTGATCGCTTCAACGTCCTGATTGATCAAGACACGCTTCATACACCGCTAAATCCCCGGCAGAAAAGCAGCAAAACGTCACCGTCTCAACGGTAGAGCCCTGCTTTAGTGCCTCGCTCACCGTTGAGACAGCAATCCGTGCAGCTGCTTCAATAGGATAACGGTATACGCCGGTACTGATGCTCGGAAATGCTACCGAGTGTGCGCTTACCGATTCAGCCAGAGCCAAGCAGCGCTGATAGCAAGACGCCAATAATTCGGCTTCGCCGCGTGTTCCGCCGTGCCATACAGGGCCAACGGTATGGATGATAGTACGTGCTGGCAGTTTAAAGCCTTCGGTCAGTTTTGCATCGCCAGTGGTGCAGCCACCCAGCGTTCGACAGGTGTTAAGCAGTTCCGGTCCGGCCGCACGGTGAATGGCGCCATCTACACCTCCGCCACCCAGTAATGAGGTGTTAGCCGCGTTAACAATGGCATCAACATGAAGCGTAGTGATATCGGCTTGTATCGCGGTAATGTTCATTTACAACCTCCTTGTTGGCTATTTAGATACACCGAACGGCTCCACTTCCGGTGTTAAGTGCGCCAGCTCCCAGGCCTGCACCATCTGCTTTTTAGCGATGCCCCAACGGTAGCCGCCTAACGCCCCGCTTTGCTGGATAACACGGTGGCAAGGAATCCATAACGCAATCGGGTTCGCACCCACCGCATTGCCTACGGCTCGCGACGATTTAGGCATGCCCAGCGCTTGAGCAATATGCGTATAGCTTGCCAGTTGGCCTTCAGGAATGGTGAGTAGTGCTCGCCATACTGCGACTTGGAAATTGGTACCGGTCACGTGAAGCGATAACGTACCAGGTTTTGTTTTAGAAGTTGCAAATAACGCATCAACCACATACGCCGTCGCCGCTGGGCGATGCTTGAGCGAGCTTCGCGGCCACTCCTTGGCAAGCCGCGCCAGCAGTTCATCGGCGCTCGTAGCATCCACAAAGCCCATACGGCAAACGCCGCGCGGGGTCACCGCTACCAGCACGCTGCCCAAGGGCGTTGCATGCACGCCGTACTCTATAGAGACGCCCTCCCCTTGACGTTTATGCTCTCCAGGCGTCACCGCTTCTAACTGCACAAAGTGATCATAAAGCCGAGAGCCACCGCTCAGCCCAAGCTCGTGAGCAACATCCAGTAATGCCCGCGGCTCTTTTAATAATTGCTTACCCCGCTCCAGGGTGAGGGCCTGCAAAAAGCGCTTGGGCGAAATACCTGCATAGCGGCAGAACAGACGCTGAAAATGGTAGGCACTTAAATGCACATGAGCCGCAACCTCTTCCAAACTGGGTTGCAATACCGCCCGCTCGACCATGTAGACCATCGCCTTTTCGATACGCGCATAATCATCCATTGTCGGTTCCTCTGTGTGATACCGAAGCTCTCCTAGCTTAAGCGCTCCCTAGCGGCCTGCCGACCCGAATCTTGCGCATATCAATTTTATACAATACCCCGTCGTCACATCATCGCACACTCCCCTCACTGTTTAGGAGGATCACAATGTGCATTTCGCTTTTACTACCCATGGCAGCCTTTGCCTTGGCAGCGTCTATTTCCCCAGGCCCCGTCAATTTGATATGCCTCAGCAGCGGCACCCACTACCCTATGGTTAAAGGGTTAATCTTTGTGACAGGAGCCACTCTAGGGTTTATAGCGCTGTTTCCAGGAATTGGTGCAGGGCTTTACGCTTTGCTTACCACCGTGCCTTTAAATCCTAAAGTGTGGTTCTAGCGCATTAACGGCTCAAAGAATATGCTATGGCTATTGGCTACCAACACTACATTGGGCTGTCTGATCGCCTCCCTAGTGGGCTACAGCGTAGGCTTGCTGTTATTTACGTCGGTAGGCACATGGTTTATCAACGTCACCGGTATGCAGGAGAGCTTTCAGGCGTTTCAACTGTTTTTTGATCAATACGGTTTCGCTGCCATTATAGCCATGGGTATCCTGCCTATCCCCTTTCCGATAGCCATGATAACTGCGGGCCTTTCGGGCTACCCTGTCTTGCTGTTCTTACTGGCGGCATTAATTGCTCGTGGCCTTCTCTCTCTACTATGGCTTAGCCTGGCTGGTTTATCGCTTTGGTAATCGAGTGCTGTTGCTATGGAAGCGCCACGCGTTGTTCACCAGCTTGATAGGGGGCGTAATAGTGCTGTTGGTTGCTCTGGGACTACAAGCACTCACGCGCTTGATGATGTAGCCGACATAAAGCAGAAGACCAGGAAAGTGGCACCCGCTAGATACCGTAATCCCGCTCGACCTTGGCAATTCGGGTTTTAAAGTGCTGATACCACTGCTGATGCCCAAGCCGCTGTGCTTCTTTATGTTCGGCATGCGCCTTCCACGCTTTAATCGAGGCCAGGTCAGACCAGTAGGAAACCGTAACCCCCACCTCATTTCGAGCCGATTCAACGCCTAAAAAACCTGGCTGCTGCATGGCTAACTCAACCATACGCTCCGCCATGTCATCATAGCCATCTTCAATACCCGTGCGCACAGAGGTGAAAATAACGGCGTAATACGGGGGTTCTGGAGTCGTTGCGATAAGGGCCATGAAGTTCTCTTGAGCTGAAAGCAGTTCAAAAAAGCATACCGTAGGCGAAGCAGTAGACTCCATAGCTAATTATTGGTTTTTACTCATCAAAACAATGATGTCCGATATTGTCCGGTTTTTGACCGATCAGCACATCGTTCGCGTACCTGAACCCTATTAGGCTATAGCCTTTCTGCACTACTATTGAGGCTTACCATGTCACGCTCGAACACCGCACTACTCATGATCGACATACAATCCTCCTTCCCTGCGCGTGATTATTGGGTAGAATCACTTGCTAAAGCGTGGCGCCCGAACCAGCGCGCCCTGTTAAACGCGGCAAAGGCCCATCAGATTACCGTTGTACGGATACTTCATGAAGAGCCCGGCAGCCAAGGTGCATTTGACCCCGCAAACGGCCTGGTTTGTCCGCTAGAGAATTTTAACGATGAGGTGGCCGTCACGTTTAACAAGCGTGTGCATAACGCCTTTAGCGATACGCTACTTGAAAGCTGGCTGCGCGAGCGCGGCATTACTCATCTTGTGATCAGCGGCATTCGCACTGAGCAGTGCTGCGAAACCACAGCACGCGTTGCATCAGACCTTGGTTTTAGCGTCGACTTCGTCAGTGACGCCACTTTAACCTTCCCCATGACGCGCCAGGGTATTACCTGGTCAGCGGAAGATATCAAAACGCGTACAGAGCTGGTTCTTGAAGAGCGCTTTGCGCGCATCATCAACACTACGGATGTCATCAATGAGTGGCAAAGCAAGTGTGAATGAACCATTACGAATTGCGGTATTGATGATGCCGGGGCAAGTACCGCTCGACTTGATTGGCCCGCTGCAGGTATTGCAATGCGCAAGCCGCCTGTCTATAGAGATTGACGTGCGTTATATCGGCCCGGAGGCAGCCTTGCAATGGCTCGGGCCGCTATCGCTTAGCGGCATAGATACGCTGCCTGAGCAGCTAACGCATCAGCATTTACTGCTTATTCCAGGGCAATACCGCAACAGCATTGAGCCATTGGCGCAGCAAACGTGTGTCGGCTGGCTCAGGGCCAACGCCCAGTATGCCGATACGCTGATGACGGTTTGCTCAGGCACGCTGCTGCTCGCTGAAACGGGCCTATTGAATGGACGACGTTGCACCACGCATCACTCGCTGCTTGATCAGCTACGCGCCAAAGCGCCCCTAGCCAAGGTACAGCGCGACTGCATCTTTATCGAAGATGGGCACTATTTAACCAGCGCGGGCATCTCGACCGGCGTCGATACCATGCTGTATTGGCTTACCCGTACATGCGGTCATCAGTTGGCCTTAAGCGTTGCGCGTGAGATGGTACTTTACCTTCGCCGCAGCGGACAAGAGCCCCAGCTGGGCGCCTGGCTTGAAGGGCGCAACCACGTGGATGAACGAATTCACCGGGTGCAAGACACCCTTTGCGCGGCTCCCTCACAGCCTTGGCGTGTGGAAATGCTCGCCACACAGGCCGCCATGAGCGAACGCCATTTTCGGCGGCGGTTTAAACACCTCACCGGCATGTTGGTAGGCGATTATATTGCGGGCCTGAGACTCCAGCGCGCCAAGGCGTTAATGACCGAAACCACTTGGACACTCGCGCACATTGCCGCTGAATCCGGGTTTGGAGATGAGCGCCAGCTGCGCAGAATCTGGTCACGGCAGGAAAGCATGTCGCCTAGCGTATGGCGCCGTTCTCAGCTACTCATACCGATTTGAGTATTGAGAGCTTCACTGCCCAAACAGTGCTTTCGTAGCCCATGTGTTTACGCTTTAATACAGCTTATGCGATGAAGCCCATTCATCAACAAAGCAGGTTGTCGCCATGGCCCACTTTATTCTGCCCGGTAACGCCGTTCATTTGAATTTCCAGCAGCGCCTGCCCGACACCAACCTTCGCACATGGGTGCAATGCCTTTGGTCGATGGGCGGGCAAAGCCCCCTTGCGCATCCTATCGTAGAAAAGCTTTATCCCGATGCAGGCGCCAGCCTCATCATCCACCTTGGAAGCTCTCGCCCCATCGTCACGCTCTGCTTTAACAGACACATGCTGCTTGAGACGTTTGATACGTCCACCACCCGGATAGGCATTCGGTTTAAACCGGCCAGTATGTATAGCCTCCTGGGCTTAGCCCCGGAACAGTGTATAGACGCGCACCTTTGCTTGGGCGATGACATAAAACCCTCCTGGATGGACAGTTTAATGCCGGTGGTGGAGCGCCTTTATCAGCTTGATGCACCCAAAGGATTAGCCCTGCTTGAAACATGGCTTCTGGGTTTACTCAAAAGTCGACTAACGAGTAAAAGCCCTGTGCCAGGAATCATCCAAGCGATTAACCAGTTACAACTCCCACCTGAGCAGTTAGCTGCCAATATTGGGTTAACACGACGCACCCTGGAACGTCGATTAAAACGTGAAGTCGGTGTCTCGCCTGGCGCATTGGTGACGTATGCTCGCCTCAACAGAGCGCGACGGTGCTTACTTGAAGCTGACCGGCCGCTATCAGAAATAGCGCTCCACTGTGGCTACTATGATCAGCCACACTTTACCCACGCCTTCCAATCTTTTACCAACGAAACACCCGCCTCTTACCGCCAGCGCAAATTGTCGCAAATTTACAAGGCGTAGTACGCACACCTTTATAAGCTGAGACCTCATCAATCAACGAGGTCACTGCCATGTCTCAGCGTCTTTCTCGACAAGCCGTTTACAAGCTAACCCCTCGCCTTGCTAAACATTTGGTGCCTCTGGGCGAAGTAGCGGCTAATAGCGCGGTAACGCCTACCATCATCCACCTCGTTAAGCTACGCGTTTCCCAAATCAACCAGTGCTGCTTCTGCCAGCATATGCATACTCAGGAAGCCCGAGACGACGGCGAGCATCAGGTAAGACTGGATGTACTGCCTGCCTGGCGGGAAGCCCCCTGCTTCAATAAACAGGAACGTGCAGCCCTTGAGTGGGCCGAAGCGCTTACCTTAATCAGCCAACAGTCTGTTAGTGACAGCGTCTACCAGAATGCTCTGGCTGCCTTTGGTGAGCAGGACCTTCTTGAGCTAACCACGGTGATTCTAGCCATTAATAGTTGGAACCGGGTGGCGGTAAGCATGCAGTTTGCGCCTGACATCTCGCTATAAACCGAAAAAGACATCGCAAGCCTGTGCGACGGCCTGCGATGTCTTGATCAAAATTCTCTTCCGCACGGCTGGCTTCTAAAAGCCACTCCACTCGTTTACTATGCGCCACCCTCACTCCCAAGCTACCCAGGCCGCCATGTCCTTTAACGCACTCTATACCGACCTTTCTGGCTATTACGATGTGATGTGCGAAGACATCGACTACCGGGCACAAAGCAACGCCGTGCAGAGGCTTCACCAAATTTTTGGTAACGGTGGCAACCTTCACCTCGATGTAGCGTGTGGTACCGGGCCTCATGTTCGCCATTTTATTGATAATGGCTACGTGAGCAGCGGTTTGGACATTAACCAGCCCATGCTGGATATTGCCGCCACACGTTGTCCTGAGGCTCAGTTTACGTGTCAGGACATGGGCAACTTCCAGGTAAGCGACCCGCAGGATTTAATTACCTGTTTTTTATATTCGATTCACTACAGCGACGGAATTGAAAAGCTCAAAGCGTGTATTGAAAGTGCGCACAGCGCCTTAATGAGTGGCGGGGTTTTCTGCTTCAACGCAGTCGATAAAGATAAAATCGATAACAATCTGTTTGTGAGCCACACCGTTAAAAAAGCCGACAATGCCTTCACGTTTCGTTCCGGGTGGCATTACAGCGGTTGCGGTGAAAAACAGGCCCTCAAACTTAGTATTGCAAAAACCAACGCGTGCGATACCCAAGTATGGAACGACGAGCACCCCATGGTCGCGGTTAGTTTTGCCGAGCTAATTACGCTGCTTGAGCCCTGCTTTGAAGTGCATGTATTCGAGCACAACTTTGAAGCTATCACGCCGTGGAACACCACTTCGGGGAACGCCATTTTTGCCTGCGTGAAGATTCAACCCCCCACGGTTGTAGCAACGGGCCAATCCACTTGTTGCTGATCAGTTCACATAGTACCCACTTACTTTCCAAACGCCGTCTTCAAAGTGCGGCGTAATGGTTTCGGTAATATCAGACTTGTTGGAAAAACGCGTTTGATAGATGAACTTTTTGTAATCATTTTTGGGAGCGCCGGGCATAGAGGTTTGCGTGATGACGCGTGTACGGCGTCTTGCCTCCACCGACCCGAAGTCACGGCGCGCTGCGCTAATGATCCGCTCCAGCATACTGGGCGAAAGCGGACTCTTAAGAAGCGGTGATGACTCCTCCCAAGCCAGCTCATACTCACCACTGTCAATTGCATCAAGCCATGCCAGCGCCGCGGCCTCAGCCGCATCGGTATTCGCTTGAGCATAAGGTGCCAGCAGTAGCAGGGCTGTAATGAAACAGATCACGATTTTTGGCATGGATAACTCTGGGCAGCGATCAGTAAATAGGTGTGCTTAATTTAATATCGGTACCAGCCGCCATTACTTTAGTATTAATCACAACAATCGAACAAGCTAACCGCAGTTTTGTCTATCTCTTGGCTTTATTAAGTAAGAGAAAGCCCCCTGCGCCAACCGCGACACAGGGGGCTATTTCATGCGCTAACTAGCAAAAAACTGCCCTTAACGCACCTTACAGACCAGCAAATTCAAAGGGCTCGGCGTCCTCAAACGCGTTGACCGTATTGCCTGCATAAACACTGTTATTCTTGAGGCTCAGTTTGCGAACAGGCGCGCCCTCAGTAAAGTCGGCATCCTTCATATCCACCCAAAACGTGTTAGGCGTAAGTGCCGTCTCGAAATAATAAACAAGGTGCTTCTGATCAGATACCGCTCTCCACCTAGTGGAAGAAATATTCGGCTCCTCTTCTGATGAGATGCCGAAAGGAACAGACGCATTGCGAATCACGCTAAATGCACTGCCAACAGCGACTCTTGTATCGCTCGTTTTAGGGATGGCATCCATGTAGAACGACGCTCTGACAAATCGATCTGCGGCACGGTTTGTGCCAGGCAGCATGACCAAACCACCGATCTGTCTCCAGTAGTCATCCAGCGTCAGTTGCTGCTCGAAGGTGGGCGAGTTTGTCACCACATTGTATGACGTATCGTGATGAATAGTGAGTTTACCGCCGATATACTCAAATATTGCGCTATCACCCTTGGCATCTGAAATTGACAAGTGAAGCGTAGCAAATCGAGTGGTGCCCGGTATTTCAGCAGAGACGACCACAAAAGGCTCATCGCGCAGCGCCTCCACCGCCTCATCAACGGTCGCAAAATTATCCAAAACATACTGGACCCAGGCAGCCACGGAAAGACCCTCGTCATCCGGCCCAAATTCAGGATACTCTGCCTCAGCAAGCCATAGCAGGTTAGCCACCAAGCCTTTTTCGTTCATGCCATCAGTGCTTGAGATATCAAACGCGCTGGTAACGACACTTCCATACTGGGATGTCCAAGTAACGGAGTTGGGTCCAGCCGCACCATCGCGTTCCATTCCCTTTGGAAACAGCCATAGGTTCGGATGTATTTCGTCCCTCCAATCCATGGAGCGCGCCGTGATAATCATGTCATCAGGGCCCTGATATACCGCGCGCGTGCATGCATCCGCTGTGATGGCCACGAACAAAGCACACATGCTTGCCGCTAACGTTAATTTTTTTTTGATTCCCATGGTGGTTTCCTTTTATTTACAAACGTTATAGAGCCTGCCAGAGATAATTGGCGGCTAACAAGAAAAGCGCCAACCCCTTTTTTATAAAAAGAATAGCGGCATGGAATCCCCAGCCCATGCCCATATTTAAATTATCAAACCTACTTCACCTTAGGCATAAATTTAGCTTTGGTCACGCACCTTATTGCACAAAATCCGAACTAGTATTTAAACTCAGATGATTGTTCTATTTTTCATCATGTTTTGTCACTACTCACAATCAGGAGTCAGTAATGTTCCGATGTGTAAGGTTATGGACAGGCAGTAACCATCAATCGTGTTTTGAAGAAGGGTGGATTGATCTTCCCAAAGGTGAGCGCCATGACTTGCTCAGTGATGTCATCGAAACGACCAGCATCTCCTTTCGGGAAACAAGCGAAGGCGGCAGCTTTAGCTGGCATGACGCTCCCAACCGTCAATTCGTCTTAACGCTTAGCGGCACACTCACTTTCGAGACGCGCACGGGCGACTCATTCACGCTGTACCCCGGCGACATTTTATTGGCGGAAGACACCACAGGCGGCGGCCACCGCTGGCATCTAATCGATAACCAGCCTTGGCGACGCGTGTATGCCATAGTGCCTCAGGATATTGACCTTCCCTTTATCAGCGCATCAAGCAAGTGTTGAGTTCCTAAGCGGAGAACGTTCATGCCTACATCAACACAGATTCCCGAGCGGGCAGATATTGTAATGGTCGGCGCTGGCATCATGAGCGCCACGCTCGCAACCCTTCTCAAAGAGCTAGAGCCTTCACTCAAGATTGTGGTACTGGAAACGCTGAAAGATTGCGCCCAGGAAAGCTCCAATGGTTGGAATAACGCAGGCACCGGACATGCCGCCAACTGCGAAATGAACTACACCCCTGCTCGCTCAGACGGCACGGTTGATATTAGCAAGGCGCTGGAGGTCAACACAGAGTTCGATATTTCACGCCAACTCTGGGCCTACCTGGTCAAGAAAGGGGCCATTCCCAACCCGCAGGCGTTTATCAACCCCTGCCCGCACATGAGCTTTGTTTGGGGCGAGGATAACGTCAACTATCTACGCCAGCGCTTTAAACAGATGTCATCGCACCACTGCTATCACGGCATGGAATATAGCGAAGACCCCGCGCAGATTGAGCAGTGGACTCCGCTCATCATGGAAGGACGCAGCGATGGCGAGCCCGTCGCGGCGACGCGTATCGTATCAGGGTCTGATGTCGACTATGGCGCGCTTACCCACCTGCTGTTCGACCATTTGTCGCAGCAATCCGGGTTTGAAATTCACTACTTAAAGCACGTACAGGATATTACTCGGCAAAACGACAACCGCTGGTGCGTGGAAATGCACGATACGCACAGCAAGCACCACGAAAGCATTCAGGCTGGGTTTGTTTTCATCGGCGCGGGTGGCGGCGCTATCGAACTACTGCAAAAGTCTGGTATCCCTGAAGGGCACGGCTACGGCGGCTTCCCCGTCAGCGGTATTTGGTTACGCTGCGATATAGACAGCATTAGTGAACGCCATCACGCCAAGGTGTACGGCAAGGCAGCCCATGGCTCGCCCCCCATGTCAGTCCCCCACCTGGACACACGCCTTATTGGTGATAAAAAATCGCTGCTCTTCGGCCCTTACGCCGGTTTTTCATCTCGCTTTCTCAAGCAAGGCTCTCTTACGGATATGTTCCGTTCGGTACGGCCCGATAATGTGCTTCCCATGCTTGATGTTGCAAAGGATAACTGGCAACTAACGGAGTATCTGGTCTCCCAGGTACTGCAGAGCAAGAGCCACCAATTTGAGATGCTGCGCCAATACTACCCAATGGCACGCCATCACGATTGGACCCACGCCGTAGCGGGTCAGCGCGTGCAAATCATTAAACCCAGCCATGAAAAAGCCGGTGTTTTGGAGTTTGGCACCGAGCTAATCGCCTCATCCAATCACTCCCTCGCCGCGTTACTAGGCGCTTCGCCTGGCGCATCAACGGCGGCCTTTATCGCGCTAGAGGTATTAGAGAAATGCTTTGCCGACAAGCTAACTGATGATGGCTGGCTCCCCCAGCTCAAGACAATCATTCCCACCTACGGCATCGACCTTAAAACGGATAAAGAGGCCTGCTACGACACGCGCAAGCAAACAGCCGCAACGTTAAACCTGGACTTTGTTTGAGGTCTCTCATGTCTATCAAAAACGTATCTGATTTAGTGATCGAAACGCTGGTGGAAAGTGGTGTTGAGCGGATCTACGGCGTTGTTGGCGACAGCCTGAATGGCCTAACCGAGGCCATACGGGAGCGGCCCGGCATCGAATGGGTGGGCCTACGCCATGAGGAAGTTGCAGCATTCGCCGCCAGCGGCGAATCACAACTAACCGGCAGCCTGGCCGTTTGTGCAGGCTCTTGTGGCCCCGGCAACCTGCATCTTATCAACGGCTTGTTCGATGCCCACCGCACGCGCACGCCGGTGCTGGCCATTGCCGCGCATATTCCCTCTTCAGAGATCGGCGGCGGCTATTTTCAGGAAACCCATCCCCAAGAACTATTTCGTGAATGCAGCCACTACTGTGAGCTGGTCTCCGACGCCAGCCAATTACCTTATGTGCTGGACAATGCCATTCGCGCCGCCGTTGGGCAGCGTGGCGTTGCGGTCGTGGCGCTGCCTGGTGATGTTGCGCTGCGCGCCTCACCGGTTAAAACGGTAACGCCGCGCCATGGCTTATTACCCCCCACGCCACGTGTGGTGCCCGCAAAAACCGAAGTGGAAGCACTCGCCAAACTGCTCAACGATGCAGAGCGCATTACGCTTTTCGCTGGCCGAGGCTGCGCCGGTTCACACGCCCAGCTAATGCAATTGGCCGATGCGCTTAAAAGTCCCATCGTGCACGCACTCGGCGGCAAAGAGCACGTCGAATATGACAACCCCTATGATGTCGGCATGACCGGCTTTATCGGGTTCTCATCAGGTTACGCGGCCATGCAGGAGTGCGACCTGCTGCTGATGCTGGGCACGGATTTTCCGTATAAACAGTTTTTACCGCAAAAGACCAACGTCGTGCAGGTCGATATTCGCCCTGAAAACCTGGGCAGGCGTGCCAAGCTGGCATTGGGCGTGGTCGGCGATATCGGGTTAACCATTGAGGCCATTCTGCCGGCGCTTCATACGCGCACTGACCGGCACTTTCTGGATGCAGCGCTGGCCCACTACGTTAAAGCGCGCGAAGGGCTGGACAAACAGGCGCAAAATCACTCGGCCCACTCACCTATCCACCCACAGTACCTTGCGCGCTTGTTGAGCGAAAAGGCCAATGAGGATGCGATTTTTACTGCCGATGTAGGAACGTGCACAGTCTGGTCGGCACGCTACCTTAAAATGAACGGCCAACGTCGCCTTATCGGCTCGTTCTCGCATGGCTCGATGGCTAACGCCATGCCTCAGGCGATTGGCATTCAGTACGCGCAGCCGGGTCGGCAAGTTATTACGTTCTCCGGCGACGGTGGCCTTTCAATGCTGATGGGAGATTTACTGTCACTCAAACAGCACAACATCCCGATCAAAATCGTCATCTTTAATAATGGGGTGCTCGGCTTCGTCGCGCTTGAAATGAAAGCAGCCGGTTTCATTAACACGGGCGTAGACCTGGATAATCCCGACTTTGCTGCCGTCGCAAGCGCAATGGGCATTTATGCCCGCCGTGTTGAAAACCCTGACGAGCTGACCGACGCCATCGATAGCGTATTAGCCCACGATGGCCCCGCCCTACTGGATGTAGTGACAGCCAAACAAGAGCTGGTACTGCCGCCTACCATCGGCATGGAGCAAGTCAAAGGGTTTAGCCTCTGGGGGCTACGTGCCGTCATGGATGGCAGCATGCACGAAGTAATTGATCTGGCCAAAACCAACCTGCTAAAGCGTTAGGTTCTGTTTAAAAAACGCTTAAAAGCAAATGGCCATTCGCATTGAATGGCCATTTTTTACTTCTGAATCTCTGTAAATCGCAGCGGCGTGACAACCTCAGACCTCTTCTGAACCCTTGGATTCAGGGCGTTGCTGGAACTGAAGGCCCATTAAAAAATTACGCAACACCTGGTCTTTACACTCGCGATAATTTTTATGCGTAGGCTTACGAAAGAAAGCGCTTAACTCATGGTTGCTTAACCGAAACTCGGCCTGCTCAAAAATAGCTAAAATATCGTCGGCTTTTAAATTCAGCGCAATGCGCAGCTTCTGGAACACCATATTGTTGTTCAAGTTGCTTTCTGGCGCGGGCTGCTCGCCGTCGCGCTTCCCACGCTTATAGCTAATAAATCCGTTAAGAAACGCGGCCAACTCGCGGTCTCTCATCTTGAGGAATTTTTCGTCTTCCTCCTTTTTCAGCCACCCGGACACCTGCTCCTCAGATACTGTGAATTCTGCCAGCGCAAAAACTTTCAATACGGCAGTATCTTTTAAATCAAAGCAGTACCGGATACGGCGAAAAATATCATTATTGGTCAAACGACAGCTCCTGGCCTTAGGAAAACCCAGCACAATCCCGTTGGATGTGCATTTATCAAGATCATCATGGTAACAACAAAGCCAGCTATTTCGCTGTCAGTTTTTCAAGCAGCTCATCAATTTCTGCTTTCAAATCTTTATCTTCAATCTTGTTGGCGCTGATTTTGGCATTTTGCAGATGTTGAATAGCAGCCTCTTCCTGGCCCAACTCAACCTGCAGGGTCGCCATTGAAAAACCGATAGACGACAGGTGGTCTTTAGCATTGGCGACCTCGGCTTTGCGAAGCGCCTTTTCATACATCACCAGCGCGTCATCCAGCTCTTCGGTAAAATCCGCCAACGTTTCCCACTGCTCCGGATGATCCTTATCGGTATCTTCATGCTCGATACAAATAGCGTTCAGCTCTGCATAAAGCGAATCAAACGTCTCTCGATCGTCCTTCTCTGCCGCCTTCATCAGCTTTTCAGCCAACTCATAAACAGCCTTGTAAATTTTGGTATTGATCATGTCAGCTACCTTCAACAGTAAAATGAGAATCGACTGGTAAACTCGCCGATACGACCCGATATGCGCGCCCACACTACGGCAATTGGCGATGGGGCGCATTATACCCATGAAGCGCTCTCTTGAAGGTTTTTACTACAGTAAAGTAGAGTTGGCATAAATAGCCATACGATTCAGCCTACTCAAACACTTCGTAATGACGTTTCACGTTACGGGTTAGCTTGCCCCAGTCAGAGCTTGCCACCCGCTGTTGATGTTCTTCAAAGGCTTTGCGGTCAATAAATTCCTCATAAACATCAAAACGGCACGGGTCAGTTTTATCTTGAGTAACCTTAAACGTTATGCAGCCTGGCTCCTCAAGAGTAAGTTGGCGGTGAGTGTTAAGTTCGGCTTGCACGCCATCAAGATCGCTACCGGGAACCTCGATAAACCCTTTTAAGGTTACTTTTGCCACTGAACTCACCTTTTTATAGCGTTACGTACAGCCGCAACGCGTCTTGATGCTGTATGCCATCTTCAAGAATCGGCTCAGGGTAATTATTCAGAAAATAGTTTTTAACCACATGATCAACTCTAAACCCATGGCGTTGGTAATAGGTCAACTGATATCCAAAAGTGCCGGTACTTAATTCCACACGCTGTATTTTTTTGCTTTTCAGCTCAGACAAGGCAAAGCTCAACAGTCCAGAACCAAGGCCCTGCTGCTGAAATTCCGGGTAAACCGAGATATTAAATATTTCAGCGATGTCGGTGTTAATAGGTTTTGTGACACAGGCACCAACGACGTTTCCGTTTAGCTTTGCCGCGAAGCACCAAGCGCCATTCAGATACGATGCGATACTCTGCTCAGAAGGATCGGCTTCCAGTAAAAGCTGGGTGGGAATGTCACTGGCATTGACTTCTAGATAGTCCATTCTTATCTCAAGCCCATAACGATGGAGATTAGTACCGCTGAGTTACAGCATTCATGGCAGCCCTTATTGGCTACCCATGTACTCCAAATTTCATACGAGTAGACATGCTTAAACGCCCCTGTGATGTCGATTCCTATTTCAGAATAAAGGCAGTACGATAATTATGCCTGTAACCCCGTGCACCCTTGCATGTTCCACCACACTTTAGTGCCACTTCATAGAAAGCTTTAACTCCATCTTATGTTTTGGCGCGAGATGCTTACAAAGCTCACCATTCATTTAACACATGCCATAGTCATTGAGCGGTTAGGCAGTGTGTCCTCTTCCTCATAGCCTTCCCGTTTCATAAATTGGCACTTTTTCTCCTTCACGCCGCGAGCTTTTGAGCGGTTTGCACTACCCGCTGACCTAAATAACGCGCAGTAAGTAAGTCCGTTTCATTGAGATCAATATCCACGGAATGGGCAATAAGCCCGGACTGCGCACCAAGCCTGTTACGCATTGCAGGATCATAATTACCCGGTGTATCCAGACCCACCCAAAACATACCGTGCTGACTAGCGAACACTTGCAGGTACTGAATGGTATTCAGTTGATCACCACTTAAGTTAGCACCAATGGTAAAACCAGCGGCAATTTTGTTTGCCCATGCTTGCCTTGCCCACCACTCACTTGTGGCATCCGTAAACGCTTTGAACTGTGCTGATACGCAGCCCATATAAGTAGGTGAGCCAAAGATAATCGCATCAGCATTATCGAGTTGCCGCAGCAGCTCGATGTTACGAAAACGCCCTTCAACAATATCGGCGCCAACAATTTCTACTGCGACCACTTCAACACCAGGTTCCATTGCAGCACCTGATGCAATCGAGTGGGCCAGCTTTTTGGTAGTGCCTGTTACAGAATGAAAAATGACGACGACTTTCACTGCATTACCCCCCTTCCGTTGCTCTGATTCTTTCTACATTGCTGGTTACTGCGCATCGCGATTTAAATTACGCTCTGCCGGGATATCGCTCAGATACTCAACGAACTCCACCTCAAACCCCGCGGGGTCAACGAAGTAAACGTTTTTACGAAACGGCTCGGTGGCACCCGGTTTGGCAACGGAAAAGCCCGCGTTATTTAATCGAGCCACTACGGCATCCAGGTTATCGGTCACGTAGGCAAAGTGCGCTAGGCCCACACTATGGCCTTCCAGCGCTCGGTTCTGCCCTTCGCCATGGTCGCTTAACGCCAGGTAATGTCTGTCATCACCAAAGTGCACCCATTTACGCGGCTTGCCGTACCACTCACCCTGCCCCTCATCGCGTATACGCCAGTGTGGGAAGGCAGCGCGGTAAAACTCCAGCATGGCCTTCATATCAGCAACGACCAGATTCACGTGTTCCAGGTACATATTGTTCTCCTTGCGTGGGTTCAGATAAAAGGTTAAAACCTCAACCCAAGTTGAGGTAAAGCTTTTTTTGAACCAGAAGAAAAACAGGAGCGAGAATGGCGGAGGCAAACTGGAGTGTCGGCAAAGTCGCCAAGCGCTGCGGCATTAATATCAGCGCCCTGCACTTTTACGAACAGCAAGGGCTAATTCAAAGCTCGCGCAATGCGGGCAACCAACGCCGCTATAAACCGGAGGTGCTACGACGCATTTCAGTGATCAAAGCCGCGCAAAAAGTGGGCGTCAGCCTGGACGAGATCAAAAAAGCTTTCGAGTCACTGCCCAATAACCGCACGCCCACGGTAGAAGACTGGCAGCAGCTATCCCGGAATTGGCAGCGCATGCTGGATGGCCGCATTGCCTACCTGCAAACGCTGCGCAATAACCTGAGCGGCTGTATTGGCTGCGGCTGTTTAAGCATGACGAGTTGCCCGCTTTATAACCCAAATGATGAGTTGGCGGAGGTGGGTAGCGGCCCAGTGCTGTTGGATCAGGCGGAGGAGCGGGCTGCCGGTGATGAACATGATCAAGCGTCATGAACAATAACGGTGGCATTAACAGAGCAGATTTCGACAACGTGCTTTCGACAACGTACCTCCGGTGGCCTTTCGGGTAGCGCGCCCCAGTGCACTTAATGAACGGGCAGCCACTTGCGGCTTCCATGGATATCAGGCGTGGGCGAGTTTAAGCCCGACAAGCCCCGCAACAATCAGCGTTAAACTCATTAGTTTGAGTACGCCCAAAGATTCGCCAAACAGCACGATGCCTAAAATGGCCGTCCCCACTGCGCCAATCCCTACCCATATCGCGTAAGCGGTACCCACGGGCAGGGTTTTCAGCGCCAGGCCCAGCAGTAGAAAACTCGTCACTAGCGAAAGTACCGTCCAGGCGGTCGGCCAGAGTTTTGTAAAGCCCACCGAATATTTCAGCCCGATGGCCCAGCCGATCTCTAGAAGGCCCGCTACAAACAATATAAACCAGCTCATGTACTCCTCTTCATCGATTGCTTAATCAATTCTCTGACTCGATTATCTCATAATGGCGTACGGCGTTGCGGGTCAGCCTGCCCTATTCGGAATTTGGATGCGGAGCAGCAAGGCATGTGCAAAGTTCACGCAACACGGTAAATCAGCGCTACTACAAGCACTGCGTTATACTGCGGCATATTTTGATTTCGATATCCCTTACGACATCCCGTCAGAGCCCTCTATGTCATTTGCAAAACTAGGCTTATCCAGTCCTCTTGTTCAAGCGATTACCGAACTAGGTTACAAAACCCCAACGCCCATTCAAGAACAGGCGATTCCTGCCATTCTTTCGGGTAACGATTTAATCGCCACTGCACAAACCGGAACAGGCAAAACCGCTGCCTTCGTTCTGCCTCTGCTGGAAAGATTCACTACAGCGGGAACGCTACGCGGCAAACGCATCCGTGCGCTGATTCTCGTACCAACCCGTGAGCTAGCGGTTCAGGTTGAAGCCAGTGTGGCTCAATACGCTAAACATCTGCGCTTAACGTCTATGGCGGTGTATGGCGGTGTGGATAGCGAATCTCAAAAACAGCGTTTAATAGAAGGGATTGATATCCTCGTCGCCACACCGGGCAGATTGCTGGATTTAGTGCATCAGCGTGCGCTGCACTTTGATGAACTCAACGCCATGGTGTTGGACGAAGCGGACAGAATGGTCGACATGGGTTTTGTCGACGATATCAACAAAATCATAGAACGCCTGCCTGAAAACCGTCAGAACCTGCTGTTTTCGGCCACCATGAATGGCGACGTTCGCGCCCTCGCCTACGGTTTTTCAGACAGCAAGATGACCGACCTGGCGTCTGAAATATCCATTTCTCCCAACATTCGCGCCGCTGCTAATATCAAACAATGGCTAATCACCGTAGACAAAGACACCAAGTCCGCCCTGCTGAGCCACCTGATTAACGAGCAAGCGTGGGATCAAGCGCTTATTTTTATCGAGAAAAAACACGGCGCGGCCAAGCTGGTTGATCAACTCGCAAAACGTGGCATCAAAGCGGATTCCATTCATGGCGACAGAAGCCAGGCCATGCGCGAAAAGATTTTGGCGCAGTTCAAATCTGGCGAGCTAAAGTACCTGGTCGCCACGGGGGTTGCCGCACGGGGGTTGGATATTGGCGAGCTAAGCCGTGTGGTGAATTACGATCTACCCTTTCAGCCAGAAGAGTACATTCACCGTATTGGCCGAACTGGCCGTGCGGGTGCCTCGGGTGAAGCCATCTCGTTTGTCGCCTTGGGCGACTTTAAAAATCTTTGCGCCATTGAAAGACGATTAAACAGTATCATTGAGCGCAGAGAAATTGCAGGCTTTCCAGTTCGAAAAGTAGTGCCCGCTTCAAACCTGAACTTTAAGAAAAAGTAATCGTTAAACCTTACCAAAGAAGCTCACCTCTTAACGAATAAAAGGTGAGCTTCACTACTATAGGCGTTTGCAATTAAGGCCAGTTTTACCAAACTACGGATAAGCAGTGTGGCCGTTAAAGGTCTTCCTAACGACTAGACTGAGTCTGGTGAGAACGCGTCCAATAGCTCAGCATTAGTTGGATATTTCCCTAATAACTCAAACAGCTTCTGCGCCCCCTCGATTGGTTTGAGCTGGGTCAACGCGCGACGCAGTGTGCGTACTTTTTCGATATCCTTGGCATCAATCAAAAGCTCTTCACGGCGGGTACTACTTTTGGCGATATCGATTGCTGGGAAGATGCGTTGATTGGCCACGTCGCGTGACAGCACGATCTCCATATTGCCCGTGCCCTTGAACTCCTCGAAAATTACCTGATCCATTCGGCTTCCCGTATCCACCAGCACGGTGGCCAGAATCGTGAGCGACCCGCCGTTTTCGATCTTTCTCGCGGCGCCAAACAGCTTTCGGGGTATTTCCATCGCTCGGGCATCCAGCCCGCCGGACATGGTGCGGCTATTGCCCCGCTGCTCGGCGTTGTGAACGCGCGAGAGCCTCGTCAGAGAATCAATCACGATCATCACATCATGTCCCTCGCCCGCTTGCCTACGCGCTGTCTCAAGGAGCTGATCGGCCAACCGCACATGGTGTGCGTAGCTTTCGTCTGACGACGACGCATGTACCTCTGCCGTCACGCTGCGCTTGAAGTCCGTTACCTCTTCCGGGCGCTCATCGATCAGCAAGGCATACAGCTTGATATCCGGGTGCGCCTCGGCCACGGCTTGGCAGATATGTTTCAACAGCGTCGTCTTGCCAGAACCTGGCGGTGCTACGATCAGCCCACGTTGGCCCATCCCGATGGGCGTGACCAAATCCATCGCCCGCACGCTGCGCTGGCTGGAACCAGGCTCTAGATGAATGCGGGGGGAAGGATGAATAGCGACGCCGTTTAGAAAGCGTTTTTCGGGGTCATTCGGGAATTGATCGTCTACTTCGTCGGCGGGCTTGGCTTCTTGCTGCCTTTTTACCTTCAAGCCTAATGTTTTTCTCGTCATAAGATCGATGGAGCGCCTTGGGTAAGCTGGGTGTATAGAGTAATGGCTGGGCTTTGAAAATGGTATTGGTCTTGTAGTAGTACTGAATGTCACGGCTGACCGTGATGCCTTTTAGTAAGCAAACAGAATAGTTTTTAAAAGAATACCTGGGTCATAGGCTAAACAATCTTTCGCGCCTTTGCGGTACTTGGTATGGAAAACGAATAGGTCTAACTTTTGCTCAATCAAGTAATACACCGCGTGCTCAAAGGTACCGGATTGGAGCTGATCTTAGTAGTTGGTCACTATTACGGCGTTATGATGGTGGTTATAGAGTTTGAAGCGGGGCAGGCTGATCGCGTCTCGTCTGCTTTATTAATCTTACTAAAATCTAGCCGCGTATGGAATTTTTCTACAACCTCAACGCTGCATTTAGCGTTTTTTCAGCTGCAATGATTTGTTAGCATTTAGATAGTGATTTTCTTGACCAAAGTAAGGAAGCTTAAGGGTTCTACTTCTGGATCTGATTGTAGAAGATAGTGATATCTCCATATTATGAACTTTCATGTTTTCGGGCTTTCTGTCGCTAGGATAGAGTAATTTTGCTGATCTATTTTTAGCGTTTAAACAGACCTCAGGCCACTTCATTTTTAACTCATCAGGAAAGAATGTCCGCGGCAAGCATGATACATAATCAATAAATTTTAGAACTCTATCATCTTGTTTGTTATTTATAATCACATCTGAATTCCTGTTTTTTAATTTTCGCTTTACTAAAGATGCGAGTGCAGCCGACACTGCAAAAAGATTGCATAAATGATACGGAATATCTCTATTTAGTGAAATTGCACAATTCGATTCATTATGTATATCTGGATCAGGTCCCAATACACCACTCGCAACCACCCCTTCAATGTAGTATCCAACTATCAAGTTGTTATCCCAAGCACCATAAACCGTTCGAACTACTCTATGCCTATGTTTTATATAGTTAACGGATTTTCTTAAGTAGTCATTATATTCCTTGATTGAATTCGTAAACTCTCGGCTTAATTTAGTGAATTCTTTAGATTTTGTGTTTTCAAACAACGATTTTATGATCGACTGGCAACCATCCAAAAAATTTGCCATCGAAAAAAGAAAATGAAATATCCCATTTTTAATCGATAAATCTAATTCACTATCTGAAACTCCATTCACCCTTCTCTTATGCACTTCAATTACATCTCTTGTCAATCTTATACCACTTTCCACTGCGTCTTCAAAAACAGAACAGTAAACATCGTAAGGATGCATTAAGTTATAATTATCACAAAACAAAACGTCATCATCAATTTCGTTTAATATAACCATAACTTCCGGGCTATACCCAGCTACTTTTTTTGGTAAAATGTATTTCAAGTGACAAGACCCTATAACATATTTATTGAAATTCCAGCACATATATCACTGGATGCAATATCAAATTAGATATTATGTTAATTCAAATACACTTTTATCACCATTTTATAATCCAATATTATATTAACTTAAAACAATGTAGCCAATGAAATAATCACGTCTTGATAGCCAATCCCTTCACTTTTACAAGCTGAAATCTATTTCGAAATTTTCACTCAACTTAATACTATGCATCTTAAAAATATCAACAGCCGTTTTCACTCCCGACGTGATCAATAACTCGCAGGTAACTGCTATTTGCTTCTTAGCATGTTCAGCTTTTAAAGTCTCGTATAATTTAGAGTCGACTTCTATATAACATGAATAACTTCTATCATTGATTAATAACCTTAAATAAACTCGTCCGCACTCATCTTCTATAGGCCAACTATACTTTTCAATATACGCAGGTAAATCTTTATATTTTTTAACGTGACTCTTCTTCAGTAGATTCTTGTATTGTTCTATTTTCTCTCTATCATTAGCATTAAAGATGACTTTACTTGGAACATTTTCATAGACCTCCTCTCTAAATGACCAATCAAAAACAAACTCAAGCTGGTCAGCACTTTTAGAAAAAAGATTTAGGAAATTATTACAAAATGAGCTATTAACACCAAAGCTCAACAATTTAGCCGGAGACTTATGCTCATTTAAATTAATTTTTTCTGAAATTCGAGCTAATACAATTGCTAGGTTTGAGTTCACATAACGACTTAAAGATACTTCTTGCTTAAACGCATTGCTAGCATTGTTTCCTTCTTCCGTATCAAGAAGTTGCAATTCAACTGTATATATAAATGACCCTGCCTTAGGCGCTAACATATTTACACCTGATAGGTAATGATGAACTGCCTTTTTCTTTCCCTTTACATTTATAGCTGCATTTGCAGAAGCCTTAATTATCTCATACAGTCCATTTAGCGCGCTCAACCCCTCACTGAAATTAATACTTCCATGATTTACATTCTTTCCCGAAGAACGAACTTGCAATATATCACTATCATCATGAAGAAGTTTTTTTCTAAAAATATCAAAACTAAAACCATATGCTTTTGATAAATTAAAAATAGCTTCAGTTAGCATCTCATCGGACTGACTATGATTTACAAGCTCTTCAGCAGGTAGTATTACTTCTAATGAATGAGCCCTATCATACCAAACGCTAAAACGATCAGGAATAGTCGTCTTTTCTTCCGCGCCACATGAAGCAAGGTATCCTTTTAATGAAGAAAGGATAATTTCATTAGTATTCATACCACCCCCTCTTCTAAATTGTAAATCATTTGTGCTTTGCTCGTCAGCTCCATCATTTTAATTAAAGCCTGACAGTCAAAACGCTGTTTCAAAGGTATCCTGATAATGCGCGAGCCATTATCGATAGGCTCTTCACCATATAGACTATACCAGTAGGATGCGTATTTTATAGTTGTACCCTCGCCTTTTTCAATCAACCATTCATCAAAGCCAGGAGGAGCAAAATGTACCACCAAAATTAGAGGGAGTGGAGAAGGGCCAATTAAGTAATTATAGTTTTTCTTTTCAAGCTGAAAAACAAGCTCGTTATTTTTCAAGTCAATGCAATCAGACTTAGCTGTGCATTTTAGTTGCACTTCTATTTTTGGTTCTTTAAAAACACCCTTAAACCCTTTTCCTCTGATTGTTATATCAACTCCATCATTATCGATTTTAGGCTCATTATGATTTAGCCCTGTTGCAGCAAGTATCGCTTGCATATAAGCTAGACTTAATGACTCCTTAGAATGAGAAATAGCAGTTCCACCATTCCCTTTCAATAATGCAGTATTCAATATAAACCCCTAATCACTTTTTTATATTATTACCAAATACAAAATATTAAAATATCTGAACACATCAGTGGCACATGCTATTTTATATTTAATATCAACTACACAACACGCCAAACAATATATTATGAAAATAGTGGTAAGTAATTATTTTCATTCAGTCTTCTATAAAAAAATTCAGTTTTAGTATTTTTTGATCAATCAACCGTATATCAAAAATTTGCGTGCCGCCTCGCTTCCTATTCGATCATATTTTATTCACAAATTCACCTTAGGTCACGCGTAAGTTTAATGACACGGTCCAGAATGGGTCATGGGTCATGGGTCATGGGTCATGGGTCATAAGCTAATTTTATCAATGATTAAAGACATAAAGAATGCGAGTAGCATGTAAGGCACTATCGGAAGTATTGAAGAGGAGAGGCCGTGATCACTGCCCTCTGCGGGTCTTGTTAATCCGCGCTAAAGGGTGCTAAGCCGCGCGCTGAAGCGTGCTCCTACGGGGGCGGTGGTGGCTGGTTTGGGGATAGCGGAGGCTGCAGGCCGTGAAGGCCTGCAGGGTATTCCTGGGTCTGGCTTACACTTTGAGAACGTACTTGAGGGTTTCAACGACCTGATCGGTAGTGGTGCACCAGGCTTGTGCACCGGCATCCACTTCTTTCAGTGGATGAACGGTATCTTCACTGTGCAAAGTGATGTAGGGCTTGGCGAGTGCTGAGCAGTAACCCGCATCAAACGCGGCGTTCCACTGCTTGTACTTGTCGCCGAAGCGCACTACAACCAGATCGCTTTGCTCGATCAGCGTGCGGGTGCGAATGGCGTTGACCTTGGAGGACTGGTGGTCGCGCCAGAATTGGTTGTTCTGCTCGCCCAGGTGGTCGCCGGCGGCGTCACTGGCGTCGTGGTCGGTAACTGGGGCGGTAAACACGATATCCAGGCCTGCGGCTTCTGCGCCGCGCTGGATTTCCTCGCGCCAGTCGGTGTGGATCTCGCCAGATAAATAAACGTAAAAGCTCATATCGCTCTCCTGGTAATCACGTGTTGAGTGTATAGAGCCATTTTATGGAAAAACATTCCAACTTTATACCGGCGCTATATGAGAGGCTGTTTAGCTAACAGGTAGATATCCATAATCCAGCCGTGGGCTTCACGCAGTGCAGCGCGGCGCTCGATGATCTCTTCGCTCACCTCGTTCAGGCGTCCTTCAATTAAGCACTGTTTATCCATGCCCAAGTAGGCACCCCACCAGATATAGGTGTCGGCTTGTGGCAGCGTGGTAAACGCCCCGCCGCTGTCGAGCATCACGGCAACGGTGGCGGCATCGTTTGGCCAGCCGCGTTCGCGCAGGCGGCGGCCGGTGGTGATTTGGATGGGTTCAGCTAGCGCGTTCAGGGGGATTTTATGCTCGGCGGTAAGCACTTGCAGGCTGGTGATGCCGGGTACGACGTTGACCTCAACAGCGCGGCCGCTATCCATCAGGCGCTTGGCGATGCGCAGGCTGCTGTCGTAAAGCGAGGGGTCGCCCCATACCAGCATGCCGACGCGCCCGCCGCTGGGCAGATGTTTATCCATCAACTCAGCCCACACGCTAGCAATGGCGTTGTGCCACTCGTCTACTGCGCTTAGGTACTGGCGTTCGCCGTCGCGGGTGGGTAAATCGAACTCGACGATGCGGGTACTGGCCGTGTCATTAAGCAACTGTTCACACAGTACGCGGCGCAGGTCGATAAGGTCCGATTTCGCCTCGCCCTTGCGCGGCAGCAGAATCACCTCCGCCTCGTTCAAGGCGCGCACCGCCGCGAGTGTTACGTGGTCGACGTTGCCGGTGCCAATGCCGATCAGCGAGAGCGTGATCATACGCTGCCCTCTTCATCGCTGCTGGCAAACGGCGAATCGGCGGACTGCGGGCGAAAGCGGCGGTCGTAACCTACCGCGTACAGGCTGCTTTCCTGAAAGTCATGGGATTCGAGTACCGGCCCTACCAGAATCAGCGCGGTGCGCTGGAGTGTGTTGTCGATTAGGGATTCCACCGTCGATAAGCGCCCGCGCACCACGTGCTCATCCGGCCAGCTGGCTCGCCATACAATCGCTACCGGGCACTCTTCGCCGTAATGGGGCGTCAGGTTTTCCACTACCTGTGCCAGGTTGTGAATGGAGAGATGAATGGCAAGCGTTGCCCCGGTGCGGGCGAAGTTGGCAAGCGTCTCGTTTTCCGGCATAGCGCTTGCCCGGCCCGAGGTGCGAGTCAGCACCACGGATTGCGCTACGCCGGGTAGCGTTAGTTCCTGGCCGAGCGTTGCCGCCGCCGCCGCAAAGGAAGGCACGCCGGGGGTAACGCTGTAGGGAATATCAAGCTCGCGCAGGCGGCGCAGCTGTTCGCCCATGGCGGACCACACTGATAAATCGCCGGAGTGCAGCCGGGCGATATCCTGGCCTGCGGCGTGGGCGGTCTGGATTTCCTGCATAATGTCATCAAGTGACAGCGGCGCGGTGTTGATGATGCGCGCGCCTTCTGGGCAGTGCTCGAGAATTTGCTCGGGCACCAGTGAACCCGCATACAGGCACACCGGGCAGGCGGCGATTAAATCGCGCCCGCGCAGCGTCAAAAGATCCGGCGCGCCGGGGCCTGCGCCAATAAAATGAACCGTCATAACCTAACTCCTTGCGCCGCTGTGGTTGCCACCGCGGCCGTGGCCTTTCTATCGTTTGAAACCGTGCGCGGGCCTAAAAGCCGCGCCCCGCTGCCTGCGCCCAGCAGCGCCACGGCTTCGGCCACGCTGCCGGTGCCTTTTTCGCGCAGGCTGTAGGCGGAGTGGGTCAGCGTGGTAACGCTTGCCAGCGCTTCGTCCGCTACGCCTACTACCGGGATGTGGCGGGCGCTGCCCAGCGCTTCAACCAGTGGCAGCATACTGTGCGCTGCCGCCAACTGGTCGATAGGGCCGTACTCGGCAATCAATTGATCCAGCGCCTGTTCCAGTGATTCAAGCGTTGCCTGCTGGCGAAAGCCGAACCCTGCGACTTTAAGCGCCTGCCTGGCCACTGTTTGCTTCATCATCGAACGCCGCGCCACTGCACAATCGGGTAGCTGGCTTTCCAGCCTCGGCGCGTGCCCATGGGGGCGGCGTGGGCCAGTTCCAGGCGTAGCAGTTCGCCCCCCACCTGTTGCTGCCAGTGCGCCAGCAATGCTTCGGATTCCAGCGTGACCGCGTTGGCTACTACCCGCGTGCCGTTGGGCAACACCTGCCATAAAGCGTCCAGCAGCGCCAGGGAAAGCCCGCCGCCGATAAACACCGCATCGGGCAGCGGCGCCTTCTCAAGCACCTCCGTTGCGCGGCCTTCGTTTATCTCCAGCCAGTCAACGCCGAGGTTTTCTGCATTTCGCCGCGCCCGGGCGGCGCGCTCCGGGTACTGCTCGAAGCCGATGGCCTGATTATCCGGGTGGGCCAGCAGCCACTCAATGGCGATAGAGCCAGAGCCGGTGCCGATATCCCACAACCGCTCCCCAAACCTGGGGGAAAGTGCCGAAAGCGTTAAGCTACGCACGGCCTGCTTGGTGATCTGCCCGTCGTGCTCAAAAAAGCTATCGGCCAGGCCCGGCGTTAAGGGAATTGCGGGGCCGTTGCCCGCGACTTCGATGCCGACCGCCACCGGATGGGCGATATCCTCGGGTAGCGTGTCATCCATGCGCAGCGTGCGGATGCGCTCATCTTCACCGCCCAGAGCTTCCATCACGTTGAGCCGGGAATCCCCAAAGCCGAATGTTTTCACCAGCGCGGCCAATTCAACCACGGCGGCGCCATCGCGCAACAGCACCAGCAAGCGCTGGCCGCTTTGCAGGTAAGGTCGAATGCGGGTAAGCGGTTTGGCGTGCAGGCCCAGGCAGGTGCAGCGCTCCAGCGGCCAGACCAACCGGGCCGCCGCTAGGCTAAAGGTCGAAGGCGATGGCACGGCGATCCATTCACTGGCTTCCAGATGGCGCGCCACGCTAGTGCCCGCCCCGAACCAGAACGGGTCGCCGGAAACCAGCATGACTACGCGGCGGCTACGCTCGTTGAGAAGTGCGGGGATGCCATCAAGAAACGGCACCGGCCACTCACGAATATCCGCATTTAACGGGGGAAGAAGGCGCAAATGGCGATGCGCACCAAACACGATTTCGGCACGCTCAAGCTGCTCGCGGCTTGCCGCTGTCAGGCCCGCTGTGCCACTCTCCCCCCAACCTAACAGTGTGAGCCACGGAGCCTTGTTAACCTCAGCCATGATAAACGTCCTGATTCTTGGGGGTACGAGCGAGGCCAGTGCACTGGCCAGCGCCGTTAGCCAGCGCGGCATTCCAGCCATGTTCAGCTATGCGGGCCGGGTTAAAACGCCTAAAGCGCAACCGCTGCCCACCCGCGTGGGCGGTTTCGGCGGCGCCGACGGTTTGGCGGCCTTTATCACCCAACAGCGCATCACCCATATTATTGATGCAACCCACCCGTTTGCCACACAGATGAGCCGTAACGTGTTAGCCGCCGCCCAGCAAAGCGGTGTACCGGCAATTGCCCTGACCCGCCCCGCCTGGGTGCCCACCACTCACGATAACTGGCAACACGTGGCAAGTGTCGAAGAGGCGGTGAGCGCCCTGGAAGGCCCGCCCCAGCGCGTGCTGCTCGCCATTGGCCGCATGCACCTGGCCGCGTTTGCCGCGCAGCCCCAACACCACTATGTGCTGCGTTTGGTCGACCAGCCAACCGCCCCGCTGCCGCTTGCCCACTTCACCACCACGGTGGATAGAGGCCCGTTTACCCTGGAGGGCGATTTAGCGCTACTTAAAACTCAGCGTATCGAGCGCATCGTGTGCAAAAACGCTGGCGGCGAAGGTGCTGTTTCCAAACTTGACGCCGCCCGGGCGCTCGGCTTGCCGGTCATCATGATTGATCGCCCGGCGCTGCCCGCTCGCCATGAAGTACATAGCGTTGATCAGGTGCTGGCCTGGCTTCACTAAACACTCCAGGGTTTGCCTGAAAAGGCAACGAACGCAGCCGCTTTAGCCAAAGCCCACTTTTTCAAAGCGCTGAGCGCGGGGTATAAACCAACGGCTCGCCGTCTCGCTCGATCAGCCGGGTTTGCCGGGAGCCAACAATCACCAGCGTGCGCATATCCGCCATTTCCGGTGTGGCGTCTTTTAAGGTCGTTACGCGGATTGATTCTTCCGGCGTTGAAACCGCGCGGGCGAAGATGATTAACCGTTCAGGCTCACACGCCTCGCGCAGTACGTCCAGGGTGCGCTCAAACCCTACCGGGCGCGATTTTGAGCGCGGGTTATAAAACGCCATCGCAAAATCGGCTTCAACGGCCAAACGCAGGCGCTTTTCGATCAACGCCCAGGGCTTCAAGTTGTCGGATAAATTGATGCAGCAGAAGTCATGCCCCAGCGGCGCACCTGCACGGGCGCTGGCCGCCAGCATCGCAGAAATACCTGGCAGCACCTGAATATCCAATGCGCGCCATGCAGCATCGCCCGCTTCCAGCGCTTCAAACACCGCCGAGGCCATGGCGAAGACGCCGGGGTCGCCAGAGGAAACCACCACAACTCGGTGGCCTTCAAGCGCCAGCTGTAAAGCCTGCTCGGCCCGGCGAATCTCTTCGCGGTTATCCGAGCCGTGGCGCGTAAGCCCTTCCCTCGGTGCTACGCGGTTAACGTAAGGCACATAGCCGACAACGTCGGTGGCATCCAACAGCGCGGCGGACACTTCGGGGGTAATCATCGCTTCCGCACCAGGGCCCAGCCCGACAATTTTAAGCCAGCCACTCATGGCCGCCTCCCGTTGCCGTGAATCAGCACAATCGAGAAGTAAGGCACGCTCTCACCAACGTCTACCAACGGCAGCACGCGCTGTTGCTCCATGGCAGCGTACTCAATCAACCACGCCTGGTCTTCCCGACCCGCCTGTTTAAGCGCTCGGCGCAGCTTGTTCAAGTTGCGCCCAATCTTCATGACCACCAGCGCGTCGGTATCGGCGATATGTTTGGTGAGCGTTTCTTCCGACAGTGTGCCCATCAGCACGGTGAGAATATCGTCGCCCCAGGTAATCGGCTGCCCGGTCGCCGTCCAGGCGGCGGACATACCGGTAATCCCCGGCACTACCGACACCGGCACTTGGTTGAGCAGGCGCGTATACAGGTGCATAAACGAGCCGTAGAAGAACGGGTCGCCTTCGCAGAGCACCACCACGTTGTAACCGGCGTTGGCTATCTCGATCAGTTGGGCCACGCATTGCGAGTAAAACTCTGATAGCAGCGCGTTGTACTGCGGGTCGTCGAAGGGGATCTCCGTGGTGACCGGGTACTCCATGGGAAGCTCGATGGTGCCGGGAGCTAACAGCCCTTCAACAATGCTACGCGCATGGCCCTTGCGACCTTTTTTACGAAAATAGGCGATATGTGTGGCGCCACGAATCAGCCGGTCGGCGCGAACGCTCATCAAGTCCTGACTGCCCGGCCCCAGGCCAACGCCATAAACCGTGCCCTGTGTGGATGCCTGAGTCATTCGACGCGATCCACCATGGCGTTAATGGCCGCGACCGTTACCGCACTGCCGCCCAGGCGGCCACGTACGATGCAGCTGGGAATTTCAGGTGTTGCCCACAGCGCTTCCTTGGATTCGGCGGCGCCTACAAAGCCTACCGGGCAGCCGATTACCGCCGCTGGGCGTGGGCAGTTTGGGTCTTCCAGCATGTTCAAAAGATGAAACAGTGCGGTGGGTGCGTTGCCAATGGCCACCACGGCGCCTTCCAGATGCGGGCGCCATAGTTCAAGTGCTGCGGCCGAACGGGTGTTAGCCATTTCCTGCGCGAGGTGTGGCGTGCGCTCATCGTTCAGGGTGCAAATAATCTCGTTATTGGCTGGCAGCCGCTTGCGGGTGATGCCTTCAGAAACCATGCGTGCATCACAAAGAATCGGCGCGCCGCGTTCGAGTGCTGAACGCGCTTTATTGACCGCGTCATTTTGAAAGTGAATATGCGCGGCCAACTCGACAAGCCCGGCGGCGTGAATCATGCGCACGGCAACGGTCTCTTCCTCGGCAGAAAAGCGCGCAAGGTCGGCCTCGCTGCGGATAATCGCGAAGGATTCCCGGTAAATCGCCGGGCCGCTTGTTTCATACTTATAGGGCACCCAAACTCTCCAAATATTCGACGACCTCAGTCTCGGTGAGGCCTGTCTTAACGGGCGTGCTCTGTGCATCGCCCTTAACAATAAGATTAAATCGGCCTGCCTGACCGACCAGGCACACATCGGCCGATGAACGGCGGGCGCACCCCTTGGCGCAGCCGGATATATGAACGCTGTGTCTTTTAACGTCGGGCGCTAACCGTTTAGCCAGCGGCTGGGTAGCAACGCTTGCCTGAGCGCAGTAAGGCGCGCCGGGGCAGGCATCCATCAATAAGCGCGTATCCTGGTTATCACTGATCAACCCTTCAACCGGCCCGCTTGCGCCTTGGACCCATAAACGTCGCCACGGCGTTACCCGCACATGGCTCACCGCCGCAGGCGTTACGGATGCCCGCAATGCAGCAGCGGCTGCGCGGCCAAACGGCAGTCCGTAAACCATGCCCGCTTGATACTCGCCAAGCGCCAACGCCGCGCCTGGCATTTCACCCGCACTTACACAAGCGCTTGCGGGGCGCATTTTAGCAGGTGACCACGCGGGAAGCGGCACTTTATGCCGCTGCATCCGCCCGGCGTCATTTCCGCCGCTTTCTACAAACCAGTGCGTCAGGCGTATTAAATGATCAACGGCCGCCTCAATAGTGCCCACCGGTGTACCGCAGGCATGGCCTTCGGCGCGCACTATCAGCCCGCCGTCGATTGAGCGCTCAACTCGAAAATCAGCGGCGGTGTCTCCCAATACCGCTAATTCACCTGCATCAATCGCAATACCGACTTTGCTGGGCATCGCGGCCAGTTCACTGCCTCGCAGCTGTAACAAGCAGGCAAGTTGATGCGTGTCATCGCCCGCCTGCCAGCTGGGCGCCAGCAGGTACTGAGGCTGTTGCTCAGTGGCGGGGTCCGCGCTGACCAATTCGTGTGCGACCAAAAATTCCATTAGCGGCGGCCATGTGGTTTCTGAGACGCCACGCAGCTGAATATTGGCGCGGCTGGTTAACTCAACTAGCCCATTGCCGAAGGTTTCCGCTGCATCGCACAGCGCGAGCACCTGCGCTTTGGAAAGCTGGCCGAGCGGTGGGCGCACGCGTACAAGCCAGCCGTCGCCGGTTTCCATCGGCCGCCAAGCGCTGGGGCACCAGCCTTTAATCAGCGGACCGGTGCTCATAGGCTGACAGTTTCCCTGGCTTCGTCCATTTCCAGCAGCAGGTCTTGCAGCGCTTCGCCGTGCTCGCCGGGTTCCTGCCACATGCCGCGCTGGGCGGCTTCCAATAGCCGCTCGGCCATCTCTTCAAGCGCTGCCGGGTTGTGGTCGCGTAAAAACTGCTGATTAGCCTCATCCAGCACCAGCGCTTCGCTCACCTGGGCGTACTGGTAATCCGCCACCAAATCCGTGGTGGCGTCGTAAGCAAACAGGTAGTCGACCGTGGCGGCCATCTCAAACGCGCCCTTGTAGCCGTGTTCGCGCATGGCGTTGATCCATTTTGGGTTCAACACGCGCGAGCGAATGACCCGGGCAAGCTCCTCTTTGAGAGTGCGAATTTTGGGTACGGCGGGGTTGGCGTGGTCGGCGTGATAGATCTCCGGCGCCTGGCCGGCAAGCGCGCGGGTGGCGTTGGCCATGCCGCCCTGAAAGGCGTAGTAGCTGTTGGAGTCGAGAATATCGTGCTCGCGGTTATCCTGATTCTGCATCACCGCGTCCAGCCCTTTGATCTGCTTCTCAAAGGCGCCGCGTGCGGCGGTACCGGAATCCGCAAACTGCCCGTAAGCGTAGGCGCCGGTGCCCAGGTAGGCCTCGGCCAGGTCATCGGCATTGCTCCAGCTACGGTTTTCAATCAGCCGGTTTAGGCCTGCGCCATACTCGCCGGGCTTGCTGCCAAAAATACGGTAGCTCGCTTCCTGGGCAGCCATTTCGGAACTTAGCCCTTGGGCTTCAAGAGTTTGCTGGCGTTCAAGCACAGCGGCGCGAATGGTATTGCTATCGCCTGGTTCTGCATAGTTGGCAACCGCTTGCACGGCGGCATCAAACAGGCGAATTACATTGGGAAAGGCATCGCGAAAGAACCCCGATACGCGCAGCGTGACATCTACCCGTGGGCGGTTAAGCAGCATTGAAGGGATTACTTCAAAATCAATCACCCGCTGAGAACCCAATGACCATTTGGGCCGCACACCCATCAGCGCAAACGCCTGGGCGATGTCGTCGCCGCCAGTGCGCATGGTCGCGGTCCCCCAGATGGAGAGCCCCAAGCGGCGCGGGTAGTCACCGTGATCCTGCAAGTAGCGTTCGACAAACGCCTGGGCGGATTTTTCGCCAAGCCGCCAGGCGGCAGGCGATGGGATCGAGCGGTTATCCACGCTGAAAAAGTTGCGCCCGGTAGGCAGCGTATCCAACCGCCCTCGGCTCGGCGCACCGCTCGGCCCGGCGGGCACGAAAATCCCCTCAAGCCCATCCAGCAGCGAGCCAATCTCCATCTTTACGCCCTGCTGCATGGCGGCCCACAGCTGCTCGCGGGCAAATAGAAGCTGCTCGGCCGTGGCGGGATATGCTTGAGCAAGTGCGGCAAGATTACCTTGGGTCAACACATAGTCGGCTACCAGCTCTTCACCGAGCAGTTCCAGCCGCTCGCGGGTATCGGCGCCGGTTCGCCAGGCAGCGGTTAATTTGCCTGCCAGCACGGCAGGTTTGGGGCCAAGCCAAGGCTCGCTGCCCGCCGCCAGCGGGTCGAAGTCCTCACCCAGCGCCAGGTCAGCGGCCAGATTGTGCAGCAAACCACGGCTTGCCACCGCTTCACCACGCGGCAGCCTTAACAGGGCTACCAGCGTGGCTGCACGTTTTTCCTCGGGCGGAAGCGTGCCCAGTATATGTAGTCCGTGGCGAATCTGGGCTTCCTTGATATCGCACAAAAACGTGTCCAGCTCGTTGAGAATTTCGCTGTCACAGCTGCTGTTCACCGCGTGGGCAAGTTCTTGATCAATGCCAGTTGCCCGCAGGTGGGCCAATATTTGCTCGCGAATCAGCGCTTCGCGACGCGGGTCCATGTCCAGCGCCTGGTAATACTCATCGGTAAGCGCTTCAAGCTCGGCCATGGGGCCGTAAAGTTCGGCGCGCGCCAGCGGCGGCATCAGGTGGTCGATAATTACCGCCTGGCTTCTGCGCTTGGCCTGGGCGCCTTCGCCGGGGTCGTTGACGATAAACGGGTAGAAATGCGGCATCGGCCCGAGCGCAATATCCGGCCAGCATTCGGCGCTTAGCGCGGTGCTTTTGCCCGGCAGCCACTCAAGATTACCGTGCTTGCCCACATGAATAACCGCCTCGACCTGATAGTGCTCGCGCAGCCAGAGGTAAAACGCCAGATAGCTATGTGGCGGTGCCAGCTCCATATCGTGATAGGACTGGGTCAGGTCTTCAATAAAGTCGCGCTCGGGCTGGATGCCCACGAAGGTTTCGCCCAAGCGGATACCCGAAATCATCAGCCGCCCCTGGCGGCATTTGGGGTCGTCTTGCGGCGCGCCCCAGCGGGTGCCTATCGTTTTTTGAAGCGTAGCGGGCAGGGTTTGAAACCAGGCCAGATAATCCTCAACGCTGATACTTTGCCAGCAGGCGCGCTGATCCAGGCTGTCATGATCGTTAGTAACGGCGCCCTGGAGCAGGCGAATCAGCGCATCGCCGCTTTCCGGCAATTGGCTTAGCGGATAACCGGCACCCTTCAGGGCATTTAAAATTTGCAGCGTAGAGGCCGGCGTATCCAACCCTACTCCGTTACCGATACGCCCATCGCGGTTGGGGTAGTTGGCCATAATCAGCGCGACGCGCTTTTGGGCATTGGGCGTTTGGCGCAGCGCGCAAAACCGCCGGGCCAGCTTGGCCACAAAGGCGGCACGCTCCGGGTGCAGCGTATGGTGCGTAACAGAGAGCTGGGCGCGGGCGTTATAGTGCGCTTCGGCTTTAAACCCAACGGCGCGGGTGATAATCCGCCCATCCATTTCGGGTAGCACTACCTGCATAGCAACATCGCGGCTATGCAGCCCGGCGGCCATTCCCTGCCAGTCATCCGCTGTACTGCTGGCGAGTATCGCTTGAAGCACCACCGGCCGCCCGACAAAAAGGCTTTCATGAAGATTGCCGCTCATCTCATCTGCTGCATTGGCGTCATCGGCGGTGCGGTTTACCGAAAAGCTGGTGGTATTGACCACCAGCATAGCGCCGGTTTGCTCAATGAGGTGATTGGCATACGCGATGCAGGGGCCTTCTTTTAAAGACGCCACCGCGACGGCTAACGGCTCAAGTCCTTCGGCTTTTAGCGCGTCGATCATGCCGTCGAGCACGGCGGTATTCGCGCCTTGCAAGTGGCTGCGATAAAACAGCAGCAGGCACACCGGGCGCTCTGCAATACGCTGCGCGCGCCACTCGCTTAGGCTGACCGCCTGCTGGCCGTTGGCTTGAGGCGCGTAAATAACCGCAGCCGGGATCACTTTAGGCTCTTGCCACGAATACTCATGTGCCAAGTACTCATGCGCCAGGCATTCGCTTCCGATAAAGCGCAGCAGCTGCTCGGCGTTGTCCACGCCGCCTTCGCGCAAGTAGCGCCATACGCGGTAGGCATCGTTAAAGGCAATGCTGGAGTCTTCCAGCAGGGCATCGTCCGGGGCATCGCAGCCGGGCACCAGAATCAGTTGGCGCCCAGGCTTGGCAGTTGCCCAGGCCAGAAGCCGCTCGTAGCCGTACTGCCAATAGCCCTTTCCACCCAGCAGTGACACCACTACCAAGCGGGCTTTTTCCAGCACGCGGTCTTCGTAAAGATCAAACGCCGCCGGTTTCACCAGGTTCATCCAGTTCGCCAGCCGCACCGAGGGGTAGTCATCGCCCAAGCGATCAACCGCCTGGGCCAACGCCGACAAGTTACTGTCAGCGGCGGACATAATCACAACCTCGGCAGGGCTTTGCTGCAGGTCGATGATGCCTTCATCATCAACAAAGCCTCCCGGTTTGGCGGCGAAAAGATGCATTAGGCGCTTACCGATTTCTCAGCGCTGGCCAGCGCCTTATGAATTTCATCCCTGTTCAGCGTTTTACCGATAATCACTAGCTGAGTCTGGCGCGGCTCATCCTGGCGCCACAACCGGTCAAAATAGCCGTCCAGGCGCTCGCCGACGGCCTGAATAACTCGGCGCATGGGTTTACCGGGGATCGCCGCAAAGCCCTTGGCGCGATAAATCTCTTGGGTTTTCAGTAGATGTTGAAGCTTGGCCGCCAACTCATCGCCATCGACTTCGCCCAGCGTAATCACGCAGGAGTCAAAGTTATCGTGGGCGTGATCGTGGTGGGCGCCTTCGGCATGGTGCTTGTCGTGATGATTGGTAATCTTGTCGATATGCTCTTCACTGGCCGCGCCAATGCCCATCAGGGCTTCCAGCTGGGCCGTGTCAGTCGCTAGCGTTTGGTCGATAAACAGCGTTTTGACCGATGCGGGCACCCGCGCCTGTATCAGCGCTTCAACGCGGGCTTTTTCGTCAGCGTTCAGCAAGTCGGTTTTACTCACCAGCACTAAATCCGCCGCGCTTAGCTGGTCATCCAGCAGTTCGCGCAGGCTGGGGTCGTGATCCAAGCTGTCATCGGCCAGACGCTGAGCGGCCACTTTTCCTTCGTCGTTGGCAAACCGGCCAGCGGCTACGGCAGGCCCGTCGATCACGGTGATAATGGCATCTACGGTGCAGTGCTGGCGGACTTCCGGCCAGTTAAACGCCTGTACCAGCGGCTTGGGCAAGGCCAGACCGCTGGTTTCGATCAGGATATGGTCGATATCATCACGCCGCGCCATCAGCTTTTTCATCACCGGCAAAAACTCTTCTTCTACCGTGCAGCAGATACAGCCATTAGCCAGCTCATAAATACTGCCGTCTTCACCAGAGTCAACTTGCTCGCCTTCCTCACAATCCAACGCACAGCTACGCAGCAGACTTGAGTCGATATCCTGCTCGCCAAACTCATTAACGATCACGGCAATCCGCTTACCGGTAATCTGACGCAAAATATTGGCAAGCAACGTGGTCTTGCCGCTACCTAGAAAGCCAGTTACAACCGTGGCGGGAATTTTATTTAACTGCATGCGAGGATTCCTTAATGTGGGGGCTTGCGGCCGTGGCCTGCACTGTATCGTTGCCAGGACCGTGGCTAAAAAGATGCGCTACCGCCGCAGGATTATTCGGGAAAAACAGGTGTAAGTAGGTGGCGGTTAGGCGCCCGGCACGATAGATCGGCTCGCCCGGCGCCGGGTGGCGCTGGCGGCGCCCGTAAGCCATTGGCTCAGGCGTTTGCTCGGCCATCGAGCGGTGATGCGCATGGCCGCGAACCGGCCCTTCAGGCAGTTCAGCGGTCTGCATGCCCTGACAGCCGCGACGCCCGCGCATGGCACCGTGCCCCGGCAGTAAACCGAGCATGGCGTGAGTGTTCTCAGCATAGTCAGTTAGCGTTTCCAGGCTATACAGCATGCCACCACACTCGGCGAGAATGGGTTTGCCCGCGCTGAAGAAACCTTTAATGGCATCGCGCATGGCGGTGTTCGCCGCAAGCGACTGCGCATGAAGCTCCGGGTAGCCGCCGGGTAACCAAAGGGCATCGCACTCGGGCAGTTCAGTATCGCTCAGCGGCGAGAAAAAGCGCACCTGCGCGCCCATCTGCGCCAGCAGGTCCAGGTTGGCCTGATAGATAAAGCTGAACGCCGCATCGCGGGCTACGCCTACCGTCTGCCCAGCCAGTGCTTGCGGCACAGCAGGAAGCGCCTCAGTAGAAGCACTAAAGCTGACCGGCGAAAGCGTGGCGAGCGCGTCCAGCAGCCCTGCGGCTTCCAACGCCTGCGCGGCGGCTTCAAAGCGAATTTCCAGATCGTCGCGGATCTCTTCTGCCTGCACCAGGCCCAGATGACGCTCGGGAAGTGCCAATTCAGGGTCACGTGGTACAGCAGCCAGAAACGGTATGGCTTCCGGCAGCGCGTCTTCAATCAGCTCACGGTGGCGCTGTGAGCCGCAGTTATTGGCAATCAGCCCGGCAAAATGGATATCGTCACGAAAGCCAGCCAGCCCTGTTACCAATGCAGCGGCAGTTTGGGCCATGCCTTTAACATCCATCACGATGGCCATGGGAATGCCAAACAGCGCGGCTAAATCGGCGCTGGAAGGATCGCCGTCAAACAGGCCCATGGCGCCTTCCACCAGAATCAAATCGGCTTCAACAGCGGCTTCATAAAAGCGTTGGCGGCAGTAGGCTTCACCTGCCATCCATAAATCGAGCTGGTCCACCGGCTGGCCGGAGGCCTGGGCAAGAATTTGCGGGTCCAGGTAGTCCGGGCCGGTTTTAAATACTCGGACGACTTTTCCTTGGTTGCGCAGCAGCCGCGCAAGCCCCGCGGTTACCGTGGTTTTACCTTGGCCTGAGGCGGGTGCCGAGATAAACAGCGCGGGGCAGCTGGCAGAAGATGTACTCATCAGTACTCGATCCCCGCCTGAGCTTTGACGCCGCCGCGAAACGCGTGGCGCTCATCCTGCACGGTGCTGATGGTGTCGGCAATTTCCTGAAGTGGCTGGGCCATGGTGCGCCCGGTAATAATCACATTCTGATGCGCTGGGCGGCGTTTGAGTGCCTCTACCACCGGCACCGGGTCCAGATAGCCGTACTTGAACATGTAGCTCATTTCGTCCAGCACGATGATGTTGTAGGCCGGGTCTTCCAACAGGCCCTTGGCGATTTCCCAGGCAGCTTCAGCGGCTTGGATATCGCGCTCGCGGTCTTGGGTTTCCCAGGTAAAGCCCTGGCCCATGATGTGCCAGTCAAGCCTTGGGTGGTCACGAAAGAACAGGTATTCGCCGGTTTCACGCCGCCCTTTAATGAACTGAATGACCGCGCCTTTCTGACCGTGCCCCAGCGAGCGCGCCAATGTACCGAGCGCCGAGCTGCTTTTACCCTTGCCGTTGCCTTTGAGCAGGATTAGCACCCCGCGTTCATCAATAGCGCGGCTGATGCGCTCATCGACCACCTCTTTTTTGCGCTGCATTCGGTTTTGGTGGTTGCTATCGCTCATGCTAACTCCTGGGTGGGCATGGCCCAATAGTGGGCGCCCAGCTGCTGGGCAAGGCGCGCGGCCTGGCCACGTTTTACAAATGAGTATTCGGTATCCATCACCACGCAGTCTCCCAGTTTTGGCAGGTCTGCAACGGATTCACGGGTGCGTCCGTCGGTGATCAAGTAAGTGCGTATATGCAGGCCAGGCTCACGGCGCTGCCACTGGCGAATCAACGTTCCTGCCTCCTCTACCACTTTACGCAGCGGCGTACCGCCCCCGCCATCGGCACTGTTCAGCGTCGCTTCCAGGCTTTTGGGGGCGCGTTGGCGGGTGAATAACGCTGTCACCGCATCGTTGCCAAAGCCCAATACGGCCATCTGCTCGCGAGCGTTGTACGCCTGGCGAGTCAGGCTATCGACCCAGCCCTTGGCTTGGCCCAACAAGCGCTTACCCAACGTTGAGCCGGAGGTGTCCAGCAGTACCAAATGCAGCACCGGCTGCCCGGTGCGCGCTTTTTGATAACGCAACTGCCGCCAGGGCCATTGGCCGCGATTGGCGATCAGCGTAGCAAACCAGTCTGGCCGCGAGGTCAGCGCAGCCCTGGTTCGCCCTTGGCCCGCTTCATCGCCCTTGCGCCTACCGCCCAGAGATAGCGGCTGCTTAGCCACAGGCCGGTGGGAAGAAGGAGCCAAGCGTAGCGCAGGGAGATCAAGCGGCTGGCTATCCCGCATATTCTGCGCCACGGGCGGCATGGCGCCCCACTGCCCTTGCTCGCCTGAGCCATTAGCAGACGACTGACCGCCAGAAGGCTTTTCATTTGGCGTGGACGAAGGCGGTGGAGAAGACGGCGGCGTTGGTGCTTCACGCGTACGCCGATGGGCCAGTACCCAAGGCTCAACGGTATCGACATCGTCCTGGGTGATCGTATCGCTTCCCCGCCAGGCGGCATGGGCCTGGGCGGCGCGGTGCCAGGTAACATCGGCACGCAGGCCTTCAACGCCTGCCTCTTCACAGCGCTTGGCGATGTGCGCGTAAACCCAGTCAGGTGCGGTAACGGCAGCAAGCGTGCGGCGCGCCTGCTCGATACGTTCACGCAGGGCTGACTGCTCATCAGCGTAGTCGGCGATAAAGCGCTCGGGGTCACGGTCAAAAGCATCGCGCTGCTGCACGATGGCGATGCGTTCTTCGATACGGATGGAGGCTGGCTGTTCCAGGCAGAGTCCAAAGCGGTCGAGCAACTGCGGGCGCAGCTCGCCTTCATCCGGATTCATGGTGCCAATCAGGCTAAAACGTGCCGCGTGGGAGTGACTGATACCGTCGCGCTCAACGATATTAACCCCACTTGCGGCCACATCCAGCAGCAGGTCAACCAACGTGTCGGCGAGCAGATTGACTTCATCGACGTACAAAACGCCGCCATGGGCTTTGGCCAACAGCCCTTCGTGAAAGGTGGCTTCGCGCTCGCTCAATACCTTTTGCAGGTCCAGGCTGCCGGTCAGGCGGTCTTCACTGGCACCCAGCGGCAGCGTGACAAACGGCGACTTGCCGCCCTTTTCAGACTCGGGTAGCAGCGCGGCCAGCGCGCGGGCGAGGGTCGACTTTGCGCTGCCGCGCGGGCCGCTAATCAGCACCCCGCCAATGCGCGGGTTGATCACGTTCAGAAGCAACGCTTTTTTAAGCGATGCCTGGCCGACGACGGCGGTAAAGGGAAACTCAACCACAGGCATCACCATGGGCAGAAGGAGCATTAACTTGATTTAACAAGAAGATATTGAGCGATTAAGCGCCAGAAATGCGCTTAAAGCGCCTACTTTTCAAGCGGGTAAAATTAATACATTAAGCGACGCATGGACACTGCAACACACGTGAAAGTTATTCATCACTGACAAGAGAATAACGATAGAGCCAAACGCCGATAAAATGACTACAATAACCGCGCATTATAGAGGATGGCACCAGGGTGTAGCCACCTCCCCGCTTAAGCAAGTCATCAATCGCAAAGGTTTTTCGTGCTTTATCGTCACGTCTTCGGCAGTCTGTCGAGTTTTATATCCATCGGCACCCGGAACACCATCCCATGAAGCCCTTCCCTGCCCTACCTGCTACCTCCTTTACGCTATGAAAGCGGTTGCCATACAAAGTACCCAAGCACCGCGCGCTCAGGCGCACTGGTTTTGGCTTGCCCCCCTGGTATTGCTGGTAGCACTGCTCGCCGGTACGGCAATTGGTGAAACCTCGATTCCTGTGGATACGATTCTCAAGGTATTGGCCAATCATCTTCTGGGCGCTAACTACGCCGTTGATCGTATTGATGCGGGTATTATCTGGAACTATCGCTTAAGCCGCGCCATTGTGGCTGCGTGTTGCGGCGCCGCGCTGGCACTGGCCGGGGTGGTGCTCCAGGCGTTGCTGCGTAACCCCTTGGCGGACCCGTACTTGATGGGTATTTCTGCCGGCGCCTCAACCGGTGCCGTAGCCGTTACCGTAGCGGGGCTTGGTGCGGGTGCTTTCACTTTATCTGCTGGGGCGTTTGCTGGAGCAGTACTTGCCTTTGGGCTGGTGGTACTGCTTGCCCATGCAGCCAGCAGCGGGACTGGCGGTGGGCGCAGCACCCAAGCCGCCGGGGCCATTATTCTGGCGGGCATTGCAGGCTCTCAACTGTTTAACGCGCTGACCGCCTTCATCATTACCAAGTCGGCCAGCGCCGAGCAGGCCCGCGGCATCCTGTTCTGGCTACTGGGCAATCTTTCCGGTGTGCGCTGGGGTGATGTCGTTATCGCTTTCCCTGCAGCCCTGGGCGGCTTGCTGATTTGCCTTTGGCACCGCCGCGCACTGGATGCCTTTACCTTCGGCGCCGACAGCGCGGCGTCCATGGGCATCGCCGTTCGCCCAACCCGAGGGCTTTTAATTATTGCGGTAGCGCTAGTGACAGCCATTATGGTGTCGATGGTGGGCGCTATTGGTTTTGTCGGTTTGGTCATTCCCCATGCCATGCGTTTTATCGTGGGCACCCAACACACGCGACTGGTGCCCGCTTCAGCACTTGCTGGCGCCGTGTTTTTGATTGGCTCGGATATTCTTTCGCGCATCCTGGTGCCCGGCCAGGTACTGCCCATTGGGGTTATTACCTCGCTGATCGGCGCGCCGGCCTTTGCGATGATTCTTGTTCGCGGCACGAGGAACCGATGAAACTAACCGCTGAACAGCTAGGCTGGAGCGTGCATGGTCGCACGCTTTTAAAGGACGTTTGCCTGGACGTTGCGCCCGGCCAAACCTTTGGCTTGATTGGCCCCAACGGCTCCGGCAAGACCACGCTGCTTCGCCTGCTGGCAGGTTTAAACAAACCCAAAACAGGTCATGTACACATGGGCGGTCAGCCGATCGCCAAAATGCGTCAACGCCATATCGCGCAGTCTATCGCGATGGTTGAACAGCAGGCGGAAACCACCGATAGAATTCATGTGCGTCAGGTGGTTGCACTGGGACGTACGCCGTTTCTCACTGCGCTTCGCCCTTGGTCCGCCGAGGATGATGCGATTGTCGGCCAGGCACTGGATGACGTGGATATGGCGCACATGGCGGACCGCCTCTGGCATACCCTTTCTGGCGGTGAGCGCCAGCGCGTTCATATTGCCCGGGCACTGGCCCAGCAACCCAAAATTCTCCTGCTGGACGAGCCCACCAACCATTTGGATATCCGCCATCAGCTCTCCATTCTTGAGCTGGTCAGGCAATTGCCGATTACCGTTGTGACCACCCTGCACGACCTTAACCAAGCCATGGAGTGCGACCGCATTGGCGTGATGGACGGCGGTCGGCTGATCGCCAGCGGCCAGCCACATGACGTGCTAACCGCCCAGTGCTTACAAGAGACGTTCGGTGTGTATGCCCACGTGCTGGATGATCCCATTGACGGTAAACGGATCATGCGTTTTAGAAGCGCTATTTAGTAGATTTTCTTACAAGCCATACAGTAAACGCTAAAATCTGGGGCTAAGCCGTCATAACTGCCCCATAGACACTCTCTATCCAAAAAACCACCACACCACACTGTACTCCGATCCCATACTCCACAGCAGAACAATCACCGCAAGCAGCACCTCTAACACTAGCACTCCGATACATAGCGTTGCAGTGGATATAATAAAACCACGCTTATGGCTAATACCCAAGAAACTGGGCGTTCCCTTGTAGAGTAGGTAAGCGCTATAAAGTAGCCCTATCACCAAGCCCAGCATGCAAAACCACAAAGCCGGATAAAGAGCGAAAACACCGCTCAGAAACATCGGTGTGCCAATGTACCCCGCGAAAATAATACAGTTGCGGCGGCTAGGGCGACTCTCCAGCTTACGGGCTAACCAGTGGATCACACTGCCGACCACACCAACGGCCATTAACATCAGCGCATAAAACGCAACGCCTAGCGCCAGGCCATCTGTAATAGAGACTTTATAGGTATCACTACCGCCATAGGTCCAGCCAATCTGGGTCGTGCCTATCAGCGCACAGACCACAGGAATAACCGCCAAAACAAGGACATGATGGACATAGAGATGGCTAACGGACTCATGCTCGCCACTAATCTTATGCCACTCTGCGTCAGGATGATGAAGGAGCCCCCAAACATGGTGGATCATAACGACCTCCCGTTTATGCAAATGCACTGCTGTTGGGATCAAGCATCAGGCTCAGGCGCCGATCAAATACCCAAGCTTAAACTGAGTGTAGATCACAAGGCTTATTTATGGAGCACAATGATTATGCTGTGATAAGGCTATTTGCCATCGATTGCAATTCATCAATTGCTCTGCTTCGTCGCGCATAGTGTGGTGGTAAAACCAACTCGGCGGTGTAACGCTTTCTTTGCTAAGGTGTGGGTCCTTATAACGGACTCTTACAATAAACGGAAAATCCACATGCGCATTTTGTTTACCGGTGGTAGCGGCAAGGCGGGTCGTCATGTAACGGCGTACCTTCGCGACCAGGGCCACAGCGTCACCAATCTGGACTGGGTAGCTTCCGACGTGCCGGGCATCACTACGCTAAAGGTCGATTTGACCGACGCGGGCCAGGTATTTAATGCGTGCCAGGCCTATGCCAATTTCGATGAGCTAGAACCTGGCACCGGCATGCCACGCTACGATGCCATCGTCCACTTTGCCGCCATACCCGCCATTCTCCACCGGCCGGACAACGAAACCTACCGCATTAACACGTTAAGTACCTACCATGTGTTGGATGCAGCGACTCGACTGGGTATTCCCAAAGTCATTTTTGCTTCCAGCGAGACCACTTACGGCATTTGCTTTGCCGACGGAGTGAAGCAACCTGATTACCTGCCGGTAGATGAAGAGCACCCAACAGTACCGCAAGACAGCTACGCGATGAGCAAGGTGGTTAACGAAGTAACCGCACGCTCTTTCCAGGAGCGCTCGGGCATCGATATTTATGCCCTGCGCATTAATAACGTGATCGAGCCTCACGAATATCGCCAGAACTTCCCGGCTTATATGGACAACCCGGCACTGCGTCGCCGCAATATTTTCGCTTACATTGACGCTCGCGACCTGGGGCAGATGGTCGACTGCTGCCTGAAAACAGACGGCCTGGGTTACGAGGTATTTAACGTCGCCAATAATGATCTGTCAGTAGGATTGAGCAACGCTCAAGTGGTGGAACGCTTCTACCCAGGCGTGCCCATCAAGCAGGCAATGGGTGAATTTGAGACTTTTTACAGCAATGCAAAAGCCCGCCGCCTGGTCGGTTTCTCACCGTGCTATTCCTGGAGGGATGAGCAGGGGGAATGAGTTAAAGGAATAAGAAAAGAGTGGAGCTGGCGCAAAAATGGGCACTTTTCTGAAAAGTGCCCAGGTTTAGCCAAACTGGAGCGCCTACCGTTAGGCGACTAAACGCCGCCAGGTATTCGCGTAGGCGAGAACTTCTTTTGTAATCCCCCCATTTTACGAAGCAGGTATTCGTAGAAATTTAAGCTGTCATCAGTAGCTGCCGAGGAGGGACACCGCCGATAGCGGTATGGGGCCGCTCGTTATTGTATTGCCATAGCCACTCAGTCGCGAGCTCCTGGGCATGACTGACCGAGTCGAACGGATGCAACTCCAGCCATTCATGCCGTGCCGTCCAATTGAAGCGTTCGATATAGGCATTTTGAGTCGTCTTGCCTGGCTGAATGTATAAAAGCGTTATCCGGTTGCTGTTAGCCCAGTCGATCATCGATTGAGCGATATATTTAGGACCGTAGCACTTGCTGAATAAGCAGGTTGGAGCCAGCCATCTGTACCAAAATCTCTGATGCCAATCAGTGAATTTAGGAGATGTACACATTATCCAGCCGGATGGCTGCCGGTTTGCCACGCCACTCGATAATGTGCTTCAGAGAGCGGATAACGCGGGCACTCGGCAATGACAGGTCAACTTCGATACCCAGGCCTTCGCGATTGTCATCATCGATGATATTGAAGGTTCGCAGTGTTCGACCATCGACCATACCTGATTGATAGCCGTCGGCACGCTCAAGGCATCCGGCTTATCTCGCTTCAAGCGTCGCCGGGGCTTGATGCGCAGGTTCAGCTCAAGCTCCCGATAAATGCGGTAAACGCGCTTATGATTCCAGGTGTAACCACGCACATTGCGCAAATGCAGGTAGCAAAGCCCAAAATCCCAGCGCTTTTGGCCGTCGTCAAGCGCAGAAGCCAGTCGGCAATCACGTCGTTCTCGGAACGTCGTTTGGGCCGATAGTGGTAGCAGGATTCACTGACGCTCATGCATTCACAGGCAAGGCGAATACTGACACCATGGCGTTTGACAGTGGAAGCTGCCATCTCACGTCGCTGAGATGGCTTTACAACTTTCCCTCAAGCGCTTCCTGACGGATCTCGGCCTTGAGCTTTTCCTCGGCATACATCTTCTTGAGTCGACTGTTTTCATCTTCGAGCTCTTTCATCCGCTTCATCAGCGAGGCGTCCATGCCGCCAAACCTGGCACGCCACTTATAGAAAGTAGTGCTACTCATGCCATGTTCACGGCACAGTTCTAGGACAGGCACGCACCGAGTCGGCCTGCTTGAGGATGGCGAGAATCTGGCTATCGGTAAATCGTGACTTTCTCACGGAAAACTCCTTACGCTCATTTTATCGGAATTTTCTACTTACAGCCGCTTCGGATTTTCGGGGGGATTACACCTAGACCTAAGGCTTATCAATACCCCTCCACGTCATAAACCGATACCCGCCAACGAGCTGTGAGGGTTGCCGGTTTCGATAAGTCATCTCTTCGGGCTGCTTGTCATGCAAACCATAAGCAAACAAAAGCCCTACCGGCTCAGGTAGCTCAGGGGGGGACTCTTCTCTTGTCCACTGATACCAGCTATTGGCTAATTGCGAGTGATGACGAAGCGTTGCACGCGCATGTAAATAGGTATTCCTGTCGGATGAGCGTTCACGGCGGCGTATATCTGCGGCCTCATCATCCACATCTTCGAGCCAACCCCAGGCTTGCTTTAATGTAGATAATGCTGCATCCACTTCAGCGCGTTCTGCCGTTTGAATCGACCACTCTTCCTGGGAGCCGGAAACAGAGGCTACGAGCGAACCAATGGTGCGATGGTAATAACGGTTGGGCAAGGTATCCTCGCGCGCTTCCAGCGCAGCCAGGGTATCCTGATAGTCAAGGTAACGTTGTGCCAGCCAGGCCAGATAAACCAGGGTATGAGAGCGGAAGTTCTCATCCGTAGGGCCTGGTCGAGAAGTAGTAAACCGTTGATAGTGGCGCGCCAAAGCGGGTAACGAATAGCCCTCGATTTCATCGTTCAGCTCGAACATTTTGGCAAAACGACGACCTTTAGCAACCAAGCTATCCAACGGCGGAAAGGGCACGCCAGCAATAGTGGCGCGGCGATACATACGATGCAGGGCAGCACGTGAAAGCTCTGCGCTGGTTTTCTGTTCGTCGGCGACCAGACCACCGCCAATGTCTTCGCTAATGCCGGGGCACAGCTCTTCATGCCACTGCGCATTTTCCCCTCCCAGCGGACGGCAACGTCGATAGAAGCGCCGCTCATGGGCAGCCACTAGATGCAGCACTCGTTGGCAAGCCGGGTGTAGCTCTCCGCCATCATCAAGCACCGGGCTTAACGGGTGAAACCAATCAAGCAGCCCCATCTCGGCGTGGGTACGATCCACACAGTCCAACAAGCCTACAAATACCACTTCCACATCACTGTCCTGATAAACAAAGCGTTCGCCGTCCTGATCGCACACTTCATCCAGTAGCCGTCGTACAAAGGCTTTTGCCATGGCGGCCCCAAAATCGAAGCCAAAGACAGAGACACGTATGCGGGCCAGCGGTAGCTCACTGCTTTGCTTGACGTCAGCCACGCTGTTGTGGAAATCGCGAACAGCGGAGGAAAGGCGGGTGTGGCTTCCGCTCATCAACAGACTGGCAGCAATGGAGGTGTCACGGATAGGTGGGGCGGCTTCAATGCCTGTGCGAATAGCAGCATCTCGGGCCGCTTTTACCCAGTTCCAGGGTTGAGTGATGGATACTTTAAATGTACGCCCAAAAACCTCATACCAGCGCCCCGATCCACCACCAGAGAGTACTTCTTTTGCGGCATCCGTGGCACTGGAACGCAGCTGTCCTTCACCCGTACCGACTGCTTCACCAGGAACGCGGTTCGCAGCACCTACTACATCGTCAGAAAGGCTTGATTCGAAAGATGTCCCAAGGCCGGAGTAGTAGTGCCTAATAAATTTATGAGCAAGGGTACTTTGAGCCCTTTCTGGATAAGCACTATATAAACGGCCAATATTACTGACTTTTCCGTTTTGTATATCTTCCTCAAGATTTCTGCTTATTCCATCAAAATAGAAACCAATATCCAACACTTGGCTACAGCTAACGCCCAAGTATTGTTCACCTTCTCCGCTAAGACTGGATGCATTAAATGCCTGAATGCATTCTAATGCGCTTTGGTCAATCATTTTTCATCTCCTCTTGTAGCTTTTCAGACAATGGAGATTGTAGATCTGGGCTCCAAGCAAGCTCGACTTGATTTTCTGGTAAGAAATGAACGTGCAAGTACTGGTCTTGGCGGTCATAGGCTGGCATAGATACTGTAAGACTATGTCTTTCTTCCTCCAGGCCAGCCTCAATATCTTCAGGAGTAACATCTAGAATCCACACTACTTCAACAGAGCTAGTTTGAAAGCCCCAGCAGCAGGTAGTTCCGCCTCCCGTATATAAGCCTCCGGTGTAAGCGGATAAATTTCCACCCCAATTCCCATCCACCCAAAAACTATAAATCGGCCGATCTATATGGCTGTGCCCCATCAAAGAACCACTCTTTGATGTATTAAAAAGCATGCTCCAAGCCAGCCATAAAACCACCAAGGCGGCCAACAACACCTGAAGCCAAATAGGTATCAAGCGCATATAACGACTTATTGCCCAGCGTACTAACATAGCAAACCACTCCCTCTTTCAATAAATTCTTCACACAACTCATTGCACTGACAGTCAAGCTTTCATCTTAATTTTTCGGAGAGTGGAGATTGCATATCTGGACTCCAAGCAAGTGCAACTTGATTTTCTGGGAGAAAATGTACGTGTAGATACTGATCTTCTTGAGCATATTCTGGCATCGGGAGAGTTGCGTTATGCTTTTCTTCTTCCAATCCCGCATCGATATCCTTAGGAGTGACATCAAAAATCCACACGACCTCAACGCTATCTCCTTTGAAAGACCAACAACAAGTGGTCCCACCATTTCCACCATAATTACCATCTACAAAATATCGAAAAAGAGGTCGGTCAGTATGATTGTGACCAACCAAGCTTCCATTCTTTGATGCATTAAAAATCATGGCCCAGGCAAGCCATGTAATTACCAAGACAACCAACAGCACCTGAAGCCATACAGGTATTAAACGCATATAACGGCTTATTGCCCAGCGAGCTATCATGGCTCGTCCTGCTGATAGGTGGTTGCTAATATCTCAGCCAGCGTGGTTTCATCACTCGCCGCACGTTGCAAGAGGCGTTGCATTTCCTCCGATGCCCAAGCGTCACTTCCCTGGCTTAGTTGCACATAGACAAAGGTTCGCTTGTCGGCAGTCGCGGTCAAACCATGATGGTCGGCTTGCACAAGCGCTTTTGCTACATGACGGGGACGCTCACAATGGCATATTCCCTCAAATAATGACGGTGAAAAATCGACCAGTTCGGCAGTCAATTGCATAACTTCCGGTTCACCGTGCAGGGATTGCCAACGAGCTTCGTCGACGACCAACTGCCATTGAGAGACGCACCCTGGTGAAGCTTGCCCTTCAAGGGCTACCCAACCCATTGTTGTATCCTGATACCACCACCGGGTAACGCCCGAAAAGAGTACGTTCGCTGAATTCTCGAGCGCATCCTCATGTAACTGAGTAATGACATCAGGAAGATAGAATCGAAGGAGAGCGCGCTGCTTTTGTGGGTTTTCAACTATCATGGCCGGGGCCAGATGGCTAGCTAGCTCGGCCCCGGCCAGTGGGGTCTCTATCCAACCGAGCAAGGCGCATGCCATGCCGTCTAGCTGGTTCAATTGATCAAGCTGATCATGAGGAATGCTCAACAACCAGGGGCCTTCGCGCTGTAAATGGGGCTGGCGTTCATCCTTGATGAGCGACCAGTAGTGGTCCGCGTCAACTATCTCGTTGAACAGGGTCGTTCGGGTGGTTACCGCTAGCTGCGCCATCTCTATCAACGCATAGCGCTTGATGGCCGGTACTTGTAATGTTGAAAGGGGTTCCCAAGCAGGAAGGTTTCCGGTACTCATGCTTGCTCTCCGGGTATGGCACTCTGCCCTTCCGCCAGTGCTTTTTTCCAGCACTCTTCACATACCTCGGGGAGTTTGAAATTGACCTTGAGTAATGCCTCCTGCGAGAGCTGATCGACTCGCTCATGCACCTCCGCCAATGCCCGCCCCGGCAGCAGTGGCCCTTCAGCCGCCTGGCTGGTGCCATTGCCGGGGCTACCGCCGGCGTTCACTTTGACGTTGGGGCCTGAAATGGTAATGCCGCCATCATCCAGCTTGAGAAAGCTTCCCCCTGCGTTGAGGGTCAATTCGCTGCCCGCTTCCAGCACCACCTTATGGCCGGCCTTGATGTGCAGCTCGCGGCCGCTTTCACTCAGCCAGGCCTGACCGGCGTTGATATGCAGCGTGCCTTGTACCGTCAGATGCTGCTGGCCTTCGGCGTGCTCGAAGCGGTTGCCGTGTACCGTGTGGTGGTCGTCGTTGTCGATCTCGCTGATGCGGTCATTGTGCACCTTGAGAAAGCTGTCGTTGTGAATTTCTTCTGTGCGGTCGTTGAGCGTTAACAGCTCCAGGTCTTTCTGGGCGTGCAGCCAGATCTGTTCTTCACCCGCCTCGTCTTCAAAGCGCAGTTCGTTGAAACCTTCAGCCTTATGGCTTTGGGTGCGAATGACCGTGCGCGTCTTGTGTTCGGGCAACGGGTACGGCGCGGTGTTTACGGCGTGATAGGTGCGCCCGGTGACCAGCGGCTGGTCCGGGTCGCCTTCCAGGAAGGAAACGATCACTTCGTGACCGATGCGCGGAATGGCAATACTGCCGTAGCCGCCGCCTGCCCAGCCCTGAGCCACACGCACCCAGCAGCTGGCGGTTTCGTTGGGCTCGGCATAGCGGTCCCAGGGGAACTGTACTTTTACGCGGCCGTGTTCGTCGCAGTAAATTTCCTCGCCTTCCGGGCCGACCACAAACGCCACCTGGGGGCCATCCACGCGGGGTTTGGGGTTGGGCGTGGCACGCCAGGGGGCATCGCCGGGCATGAGGGTGACCTGGTTGAAATAGCGTGTCATGCCGCTGGCATCGCTGTGTGACTCTTTGCTAAGAACCATGCCATCCTCTTCCAGCGCCTGGGGTTGCTCGCCTGTATGGTGTACGGCCACCACCTGCCAGTCGCGGTTAAGGCTTTCCGTGTCGTGGTCGGTCAGGCTAAAGCGCACGCCGGGGGCAAGTTCGGGCAGGTCGCTTTCGGCGCTGGCGGTGATGGCGTCGCGGCGAAGCTCTTCCAGGCGGATGCGGGTAAACGGCTGGCCGGAGGCGTCCTGCTTGTAGCGTCCAGGGTAATCGAAGTGTTCGTAATCCGTCTGCTGGCCGTGGGCTTCCACGTCGCGGCCCAGGTGTTCGTGCAGTTGGGCGTAGGCCGGGTTCTTGAAGCTGTAATCTTTTAATGTAGCGGTGGCCGCCGCCACGCGGGCAGTGTGGCTAAGCTTGCGCACATGGCGCGTGGGCGCGGTGCCGCCGGCGCGGCTGTGGTAGGTGCGCTCGCCTAAATTCGCCAGTACTTGGGGGTCATCGGCGAATACCAGCCGATGGGCGCTCTCTTCGCCTTTTTCATCAAACAGATGGAAATAAAACAGCCCCTCTTCGGCGGCCAAGCGTTCGATAAATGCCAGGTCAGTCTCGCGGTACTGCACGCAGTATTCGCGCTCGGGCAGTTCACGGGTGACGGCGAAGGCCACGTCGGTAATGCCACGTTCGTCGCACAGGGTATTGATGATGGTCAGCGGATCGACTTTCTGGAAGATACGCGAGTTGTGACGCAGCGAAAGCCGCCAGAGTGCGGGACGCAGCACCAGGGAGTAGAAGGTACGCCGGTGGCCGCGGTCGCCGCGACCAAACTCGCTGACGACACCGTGCACGTGACGCAACGCTTTACCATCCTGCCAAACGGTCAGGGTGGCTTCGCGGTCCAGCAGCTCGGCGGCGTCCAGGCGGCCGTCGCGGCTGGCCAGGTTGAGCACCAGTTCAAAAGGCTGGGAGAGCGCTTCGCGGTGGGTAAAGTCGATCACCGCGATATCATCAACGCCGGGCAGCGTCAGGGTGAATTGTAGGCCCTTACCGTTAGCCATCGTGCCACTCCCTGGAACGTAATAAAAAGACAAACGTCCAGAGTAGCGGTAACTCACTGAAGAACAACCCTTTAAGCGCGCAAAGCGACAATATCCTACAAAAAAGTAAGAGATCTCTTACAAAAGCAGGATAAAACTGACGTACTAAAGAAAAACGTGCTGCTACTTATTAGGTAATCCCTGCACCAACCCATGGCGCACATACCAAACGTGCTCGGCACGTTCCGCTACGTCTTGGCTAAACCAACCGTTTAAATCACGCAGGCGGCGTTGATGGCGCTCGATGGGCACAATGCCTCGGCCGATATCGCTGGCGATAATAACCAGCGCTGTTTGCTGCGCCTTGGCAGACTGCAGAAGCTCGTTTAAATCATCGCACCATTGTGACCGCCAGCCATCGCTTCCTGCATCGGAGTCCATGGAGGCTGAGAGCCACTCCAGTACGCCATGCAGTATTAATGGTGTGCTGGGCAGCATTACCCCGGCGCACTCACGTAAGCGCTGCCCAGGCGCTAACCGCCACCAGACAGCACTTGGAAAACGTGTTTTTACAAGGCTTCGCTTACCGGCACAGGCACCGCCGATGAACAGTTGCATAGCCACTCTCCTTTTCCACAATCGCCGGGGTGATACGTCAATTGCCAGCGTCTTCCTTGGGCCTGAGTCACCACGCCACCCCAAAACTCAATCGTTTCAAAGCGGCGGCGAAGCTCGCGGATAACGCCGCCATGCGTTACGACCAGAATCTTTTGATACCCATGCGCCAAGGCATCTTTCGCTACATCGGCAAGCCAAAGCGCCAAGCGCTCACGTAGCTGAGCCGCTGACTCACCGCCTGGGATCTGTAGCTCGCCGACGCTATCCACCCAGGCACGATAATGCGGCAAGTCTTTAAGTTCATCGTAAACCTTGCCTTCATAATCACCAAAATTGAGTTCTTGTAGGCGAGGCTCCAAACGTAGCGGCACACCCGGCTTGGCCGCTTGAATCCACTCAAGCGTTTGTTGACAGCGGTGAAGGTCACTTGAATAGATCGCGTCAAAACGCTCGCTTGCTAGCGCTTCGCGAAGTGCTAAAAGCCCCTCTTCAGCATCAGGAAATAACAGCGGAATATCGCGCTGCCCCTGATAGCGGCGCTCTACATTCCAGGCGGTAATGCCATGGCGTACCACCACCAGCTCAACATTAACCCCATCAGCCACAACTCACCTCCTTCTATCGTCGCGCCCACCATATCACCATTAATACCCTGGAACAGTGTCATCAGCGCCCATCGGCTGGCGACTACAAATAAGCCCGTCGCAAGGCACATTGCCATAATGCCCGGCCAAAAAAGCGCGAGCAGCAGCAAAGGTACCAGCGCCAGCAGTACATCACGCAGGCCAAGCGACTGCTTCCAAGCCCAGGCCAGCCCTGTTTGTTGAGCACATGGCGTGAATACCAGTAGCATCGCGCCCCCCCATCGCCCCAACGAGGGGAGTACCACCAACCACCAGAGCGGAGCGCCGTATTGCAGTAATGCCCAAAGCAGGGCGCCTTTCCAGGCAAGCAAAAAAAGCAGCGCCAAGATGCCGAAACTGCCAATTTGGGGGTCTTTCATGATTTCCCAGCGGCGCGCCAGCGGTTGATTGCTGCCCAGCGCATCGGCTAAATCCATTACCCCATCCAGGTGCAAGCCACCGCTCAAGCCCACCCATAGGCTGAGCAGCGCAAGTGCGGCAATTGGCGTGGGCGCGTTTTGAAGCAACAGCGCCAGCAGCGCTAACAAACCACCCAACAATAGCCCCACCAGGGGATAGGCACGGATAGCCCAACGGCGGGTTTTAGGTGTCCAGGGGCAGGCAATAGGTACCGGTAAGCGGGTTAAAAACTGCAGGGCAAGCGCACCACCATAAAAAGCATTTTTCATGAAGGGTCACTCTTGGGTTTCCACTCAATGGCATGCCCGGCCACCACTTCAAGCACCGAGTTTGCCTCACCCGCCAGCCAGCAATGCAGTGACTGTAAAAATGCCAGGAAACTCCCGAGTTCTTTATCAGGTGAAGGCAGGTCCTCATTGAGGTCGTTGGACACCAGCACCAGGTGAATGCCTCGCGAACGCGCATCTTGTACGCTCTTTGCTAACAGCGCCTTGCCTTGGGAGTCAGTTAAACCACCCGAGTAACGCACCTGACTGGCCCAGAGTGTCAGACAGTCCAACAATACAGCGGCGCCATCGGGCACTTGTGCGATCGCTTGGTCAATGGCAATGGGTGCCTCAATCGTGATCCAACGCATATCCCGCGCGCTTTGATGGCGTGCCACTCGCGCCGCCATCTCCGCGTCATAAACCTCCGCAGTAGCAATGTAGTAGCAACTACTCCCATTGGCGGCTTTTATTACCTGCTGCTCGGCCACTGCGCTTTTCCCCGAGCGAGCGCCGCCACTAACAAAGACAATCATTCAGTACCTTTAATAGTCGCTGGTTCGCTGTTGCGCCACGCAGGGCAATGCGCACCCAATCGCCGTCCAGACCTGCAAAGTTATGCGTATGACGAACCAATATGCCGTTTCGCAACAGGCGCTCAAAAAGTACGTTACTGGTAAGCCCCCTTTCACGCAAAGTGTTATTAGGCCTTGCCAGAAAAAAATTAGTCGTGCTGGTGACGACATCAAGCCCTTTTGTAAGCAGAGATGCCGCCATCAGCGGGTGTTGCTGGTTTAGCCAGCTGCGAGTTTGCTCAGCAAACGCCGCATCCCGAAGGAGCGGCGCCACCAACGCAGCCGCCATCTGATTTACGCTCCAGGGAGGTTGGTGCACAGCCAACGTTTGAATGGCCACCGAAGGCGCCAGCACGTAGCCTACGCGTAACCCCGGCAACGTATAAAACTTGGTCATCGAGCGTAGCAGCAGTAGATGCGGATGGTCGGCCAACAGGGGCGTTAACGACGCTCTTTCCCCCTCCTCCACGGTCATATCGACAAACGCTTCATCAACCACCACATCGCAACCTATCGCTGCCGTGCGGGCCAATAACGCCTGCATGGTACTCAGTGGAATCAACGTAGCGGTAGGGTTATTGGGGCGGCATAAAAACAGTACGCTGATGTCTTTTAGTGATGCCATTAACGCGTCGAGATCAAGCTCAAACGTTGGAGCGGATAACGCAATATAAGTAATTGGCAAACGGTGTGCGCGGCAGGCGCGCGCATACTCTCCAAAGCCAGGCGTCACGATGGCGGCGCGCTTGCCCGCATACCGGGCTGCCACTAAAAAAATCGCCTCGGCTCCCCCATTGGTCAGCAGTACCTGCTCGGGCGTAACGCCGTGGTAGGCGGCTATCGCTTCCCGAGCCTCGCGATAATCAGGTGCCGGGTAATGGGCTAGCGACGCAATCGACGCAGTGAGCGCGTTTGCCACCCACTCAGGCGGACCAAGCGGATTAAGGTTGGCGCTAAAGTCTTCTATTGGGTGCGCATCGGGTAGCCCAAAGCGCTTTAAAAGTGCGGCTGGCTGGCCACCATGGCTTGGCCAGTGAGAGACGCACTGCTCTGCTTTATAGCTCACCTTACCCCCACCCATAGCAACCCCATCAGCCCCATAAACAGCAGCCACCCTACATGCATTAGTTGAATGGTCCCCCCGATGTGCGTCACGTTTAGTGGCGCCAGAGGCTCGCCAAGCGTTGCGCGCCGAGAAATAGCGCCTTGATAGGTATTAAGCCCACCCAGCTGCACACCCAATAGCCTGGCAACCATGGCCTCTGGCCAACCGGCATTGGGGCTTGGGTGACGCGGGGCCTCTTGGCAAGTGGCACGTAGCGCGCCTCGCCAGCGTAGCGGCTTATTGGCCACCAAGGCCAATAAAATACCGCCTAACCAAAGGCAGCACGCGGTGATTCGGGCTGGCAACCAGTTGGCTATATCGTCCAGTTTGGCCGAGGCAAAGCCAAACTTTTCAAAGCGCTCGTTACGGTACCCTACCATGGAGTCCAGCGTATTAATCGCCTTATACGCCAGAGCTAACGGCGCCCCACCTATCACGGCAAAAAACAGCGGTGCGGTAATACCATCCACGGTATTTTCAGCCACGGTTTCCACCGTCGCCCGAGTGATTTCAGCCTCATCGAGCGCTGCCGTATCGCGCCCTACAATCATGGAAAGCGCTTGGCGTGCGCCCGGCAAATCGCCGTTAGCCAGCGGTACCGCGACGGCTCGGCCTGCATCCGCCAACCCTTTAATGGCAAGCGTTGTAGCCAGCAGCCAGAGCTCCGCAACTAACCCAAGCCAAACGTTAATCGCCGTTAACAGCGCAAGCACTGACCAGCTAACACCCCATACGCCAATGACGACGGTTGCGGTGAGTAGAAATCCCCGGCGCTTTCGCTGTGAATCAGTGCCTCGATTCCAGCTCTTTTCCAAAAAGCTGATCATGCGGCCAATGAAAACGACCGGGTGCGGCAATGAGCGAGGGTCGCCTATTAGTAAATCCAACCCGATAGCGAATGTAATAAGCAGTAGCAGGGTCACGCTGTTTTGTCCGCGATACCGGCGGAGGTAAACGTCGCCATTTCAGCCATCATGGCGGTAGCCGCCTGGAGCAAAGGGAAAGCCAGCGCGGCACCGCTGCCTTCCCCCAAGCGCATGCCCAGCGCGAGTAACGGTGTTGCCTCCAGCGCTTCCAGCGCTGCCCCGTGGCCTGGCTCTTCAGAGCGATGACCGAATACAAGATAGCCGCTTACAGCGGGGCAAATTCGGCAGGCAGTCAGTGCGGCCACGCTAGCAATAAAACCATCGACAATGACGGGCAGGCGATAAGCGGCCGCAGCCAAATAGGCGCCGGTCATCGCGGCTATTTCAAGCCCACCCAAGGCGGTCAGCACGCTTAACGGTTGACTCGCCTCAAAATGCCGCGCCGCAAGCGCTCGCTCAATAACATTCACTTTATGTATTTGCTGCTGGCTGTTAAGCCCTGTGCCTGCGCCCACTACCTGAGCAACCGGCGTACCGGTCAAGGCCGCTAGCATGGCGCTACTTGCGGTGGTGTTGGCAATGCCCATCTCGCCTACTATTACACTACGGCAACCCGCCTGGTGAGCGCGCCTCACGGCATTAATGCCTGCCCCAATTGCCGCTTGGGCTTGCTCAGGGAGCATGGCATTTTCGATAGCAATATTTCCCGAGGCGCGACGTATCTTATTGACGACCACGCCCGGCATATCAACATCGCTTACGACACCCACATCGACGATCTCAAGCCTGGCGTTCACCTGCCGGGCAAACACGTTGATTGCCGCACCTCCGTTGGCGAAGTTGGCGACCATCTGTGCCGTAACCGCTTGGGGAAAGGCAGAAACGCCTTCGGCGGCAACGCCATGGTCCGCGGCAAACACCACGACCCCAGGCGGCGTAATGGTAGGCGCACGTTCACCGCTAATTTCGCTAAGCTGAATCGCCAACTGCTCTAGCATTCCAAGGCTTCCAGGCGGCTTGGTAAGCGTGTCCAGATACGCCCTTGCCCTATCACCAGCAGCGCAATCAACAGGTTGTATCTGGGCAATTAGGGAATGCATAGCGAGCTCCGGTAGCGTAAAAGAAAACAGACAGTTAAGCCTCAAATAGTAACAAACGTTGGGGCTTTAACGTTGCTCTTTCATCGCCGCGCACCTGGCTTTTTAGCCGCTAACAGTAGCGATGAACAGCCAGTCATCCAGGAAGGGTTGTGCGCCAGCTCAATAATGATGGAGCCGCACATCAAGCATGGCAGGCGGAACTCGATAGAGGCCATTGGATTATACTAGACTTGCTTAAGCGAGCCGCCAAGAGACTGTGCCACTGCCTGAATCTAAAGAGATAATGAGCCGCAAGGTCTTGGATATAGTAATAAAACCAAACGAATAACCTGTTTTATTTTTTATTTACTTAAAACAGCATAAAAATATGTAAAATAACTACACAAATCGTGCCGTTTCTATCATGCAGAGGTCATTATGCCGAGCCCAACACCTGCTACGTTAAATCCTACCGTTGCCAAGGTTACTCAACGTATTCGTGAACGTTCTCGGCAGCGGCGCGCGCTCTACGAAGCGCATATGGCGGACCAACATAAGCAAGGCGTCCATCGTGGTGAGCTTTCCTGCGGGAACCTGGCGCACGGCTTTGCCGGCTGCGATGTTCCTGTCGATAAGGGCCGACTCAAGTTAACCAATAGCGCCAACGTGGGCATCGTATCGTCCTATAACGATATGCTTTCCGCTCACCGGCCTTTTGAAGACTACCCTGCGGTTATTAAAGAAGCCGCGCGGGGCATGGGTTCAACCGCCCAGTTTGCAGGTGGCGTACCCGCCATGTGCGACGGCGTGACCCAAGGGCAGCCCGGCATGGAGCTGTCGCTGTTTTCCCGCGACGTGATCGCCATGGCGACGGCGGTCGCACTTTCTCACAACATGTTTGATGCAACGCTGTACTTGGGGATCTGCGATAAAATTGTGCCTGGGCTATTTATTGGCGCTGCACGCTTTGGCCATCTACCGGCCATGTTTGTGCCTGGTGGCCCCATGACCACTGGCCTTCCCAATGATGAAAAAGCCCGCGTTCGTCAGCTTTATGCTGAAGGCAAGGTTGGCCGAGACGAGCTGCTGGAAGCCGAATCCCAGTCCTATCATAGCCCCGGCACCTGCACGTTTTACGGCACCGCCAATTCCAACCAGCTAATGATGGAAATGATGGGCCTCCACCTGCCCGGCGCCTCGTTTGTTAACCCAGGCACCCCGCTGCGTGAAGCGCTCACCCGCTATGCCACTGAACAGGCCATTCGCAATACCGAACAAAGCGGCAACTACCGCCCGTTCTATAAGCAAATTGATGAGCGAGCGATTGTTAACGCAATTGTCGGCCTGCTAGCCTCGGGCGGCTCAACCAACCACACGCTACACCTGGTAGCCATGGCAGCCGCGGCGGGCATTACCATTAACTGGGACGATTTCACCGAGCTTTCAGCAGTGGTGCCCAGCATGACCCGCATTTACCCCAACGGCCAGGCGGATGTTAATCACTTCCAGGCGGCGGGCGGTATGAGCCTGCTGATTCGCGAACTTCTCCAAGCGGGTCTTATGCATGGCGACATTCCTACCGTCTTTGGTACGGACATGACCGCCTACACGCAAGAGCCTTTCCTTGAAGATGGCAAGCTCACTTGGCGCGAAGGCCCTGAATCCAGCCTCGACTCAGAGGTACTCCGCCCGGTCAGCAATCCCTTCTCGCCAACTGGCGGGCTTACCGTACTCGACGGCAATCTGGGCCGCGGCGTGATTAAAATTTCCGCAGTGAAGCAGGCACACCGCATCGTTGAGGCGCCTGTTCAGCTATTTGATGATCAAAACCAGGTAAAAGCGGCGTTTGAATCGGGTCAGTTGGATCGCGATGTCATCGTGGTGGTGCGCTTCCAGGGCCCTAAAGCCAATGGCATGCCCGAACTGCACAAGCTCACGCCGTTTTTAGGCGTGCTACAAGACCGTGGCTTTAAAGTGGCTCTGGTGACCGATGGCCGTATGTCGGGCGCTTCAGGCAAAGTGCTTGCCGCTATCCATGTCACGCCTGAAGCCGTTGACCGCGGCCCTCTATCCAAGTTGCAGGATGGTGACATTGTGCGCCTGGATGCCGAAACCGGCGAACTTAACGTGCTGATGGATGCTGCTACGTTTGATGCTAGACCGTGCGCGCAGGCCAATCTTGAGCAGAACCACTTTGGCATGGGTCGCGAGCTATTTGGCGGCTTCCGCCACTTGGCTACCAAAGCGGAAGAAGGCGCAGGCGTGTTTGGCGGCTTTGAAGCTGACGCTCTTTCCCGAGAACTGGAAAAAATCGAGCAGGAGGACCAATGAGCCGACCTGCTCTCATTGGTGACATCGGGGGAACCAACGCCCGCTTTGCGTTGGTCACCCCAGGGGAGAAAACGCCCCAGCACATTCTCAACCTGCCCTGCGCCGACTACCCGGGGGTAGTGGAAGCAGCCCAAGACTATTTGAGCCAAGTGGGCGCGACCGGCGGTAACGCGCCTACTGAGGCCTGCCTAGCGTTTGCCTGCCCGGTGCATGCCGAGCAGGTCAAAATGACCAACAACCACTGGCAGTTTTTAAAAAGCGAGGTTCAGCAGACGCTGAACCTTTCGCTGTTTAAAGTTATTAATGATTTCACCGCTCAGGCATTGGGCATCCCCCACGTGCCAGATCACGACCTGGTGGAAGTGAAGCCCGGCACGCCTCAAGCACATGCAGCGCGCCTGGTAATTGGCCCGGGCACGGGGCTGGGCGTGGCGGGCGTTTTCCCTGGCCTGCACGCATGGATTCCGCTGCCCACCGAAGGCGGCCATGTTACGTTTGCCCCCACCGATATTCGAGAGCGTGAACTGCTGGATGAGCTACACAAGCACTACCCGCGCGTCAGCGTAGAGCGCCTATTGTGTGGCCAGGGCATTGTTGACCTGTATACGGCTGACTGCGCCCTTGAAGGCATAGCGCCAGCGTTTACCACTGCTGCCGAGGTGACTCAGGCTGCCCAGCAGGGTGATGAAATAGCCAGCCGCACGCTGCTGCGGTTTCTAAAAATCCTGGGGGATGTGTGTGGCGACGCAACACTGACGATGGGCGCTCGCGGGGGCGTGTATCTATGTGGCGGCATTGTTCCACGCCTGCTGGACTGGCTGCCCAACAGCGAGCTACATACGGCCTTTATCAATAAAGGGCGTATGCACACCTATAATGCGGATATTCCTATCTGGGTCGTCACTCACCCATGGACAGGCCTGCTAGGCGCTGCCGAAGCGCTACATAACGAAGAAGTGTTTTAACGCGCAGGGCGGCAGCAACCTCAAAACAACAAGGACAACCCATGATTTCTGTTATTGCGTTTGGTGAAGCGCTGGTGGATATGCTTTCAAGCCGCTTAGGCGATGCTAACGACCGCCAGGAAACCTTTACTCCTTATGCTGGCGGTGCGCCCGCTAATGTTGCCGTCGCTTGTGCTCGGCTTGGGGTGCCTAGTCACTTTTTAGGTATGGTCGGCGATGACACATTTGGCCATTTTTTGATTCGGGAACTCAACAGCCATGGGGTTAATACCGATGGCGTTATGCGAACTAAAATGGCCCGTACGGCACTCGCGTTTGTCTCCCGAGACTCCCTCGGCGAACGCACCTTTGACTTCTACCGCCCACCGGCCGCTGACCTGCTCTATCGCATTCATCATTTGCCCCAAGGAGTATTTGAAACGCCAGCCATCGTGCACCTGTGCAGCAATAGCCTAACCGACCCTGACATTGCCGAAACCACCCTCGCCTTGGCAAACATGGCCAAGCAGTCTGGCTGTCTGGTGAGCGTTGACGCCAACCTGCGACATAATTTATGGGCAGATGCCGCCGCCGATATTGGCCTGGTGATGCAGCTTTTAGACACTGCCGAGCTGCTCAAGATATCGCTTGAGGAGCTGGATTACCTGCGCGGCGAGCAGTCTCAGGACACCTGGCTTAACCAGCGCTTGGCCGCAGGCGTCAACGTCATTCTTATTACTGACGGCCCTAACGATGTGGTGCTTAAAAGTGCTGCCATGGCACAGCACATTGCGCCGCCCAGTGTACAAGCAGTGGATACGACAGCGGGTGGCGATGCGTTTATTGGTGGCCTGCTGGCAGAGCTTTCTCGCCACGGCATTGCCCCAGGTTGGCACGAGGATAACGCCTTCTTAAGCGCTGCCGTGGAGACTGCCTGCCGCTGTGGGGCTCATACCGTTACCCGGCCTGGCGCGTACGCCGCGCTACCCACTCAGGATGATATTGCCGCACTTCGGGCGCGTTAAAAGCGATTTCTTTTAAGACCCGTCCTTTTAAAAACTGTACTTTAAATACAGTCCTTTTAAAAAAGGCCCACCTAAAACCAACTTTCGTCTGGTTGTTAAAATGTCTGACATTTAATAAGCTCACGCTATTACCGTCATTCATAGAGACATCCCATGACGCTGGATACCCTGCCCGCCCACCACGGTGGCGCTGAACACTTGGCACGCTTACTGGCCAGGGCGCTATTAACCGGCCACTGGCAGCCCGGTGACGTCTTTCCCAAGGAGCTGGATATAGGCAAGCACTTTGCCGTCAGCCGCAATCAGGTACGCAATGCATTGGCAAGCCTAACGGCTGCCGGGCTTATAGAGCGCACGGCGGGCCGGGGCACGCTGGTTCGTGAGATGAGTGAATGGCACCTGCTTGACCCATTAATGAGCGAATGGATGACGGGGCTCGTCAACCTGGACCCTCAGCTTGTGCGCGCAATTTACGCTTTTCGATTCTCAGCAGAGCCCACGGTTGCGAGATTGGCAGCCCAGGCGGCCACCGGTGATGACATTACACAACTGGAAGCAGCGTTTGAAGGCATGCGCTGTTCGGCAGGCAATCCTGACGCGCGCGCCCAGCACATTGAGTTCGATGTTGCCTTTCACGATGTGATCTACCAAGCGACGCATAACCTGGTGTGGCGGCAAATGGGCCATTTATTACGCCCTTCAATCATGGCGCTGGTATATCGCTCGCAACACGATATTAAAACGCTCGACGACAGCTTGACCCGGCACCGCCACGTATTGGATGCGATTAAAGCCGGCGACGTTAACGCGGCCGACAATGCTGCGCGCGAGGTATTGCGACGAACCGCTATCGACCTGGGCATCGTCTAGCTGGGCTGAAACCAACTTCTGCAATAACGTTTGCCGTACCCACTCGGCTAACCGTGAGGATTACATCGTATGAAAATTACGCGTCTTAAAACATGGCAAGTCCCTCCCCGCTGGCTGTTTCTTAAAATCGAAACCGATGAAGGCTGTTATGGCTGGGGCGAGCCGGTTATCGAAGGCCGTGCCGCAACGGTGGAAGCGGCTGTTCACGAACTTTCCGACTACCTGATTGGTCAGGACCCTCATCGGATCGAACACCTTTGGAACACGCTCTATCGTGCCGGGTTTTATCGCGGCGGCCCCATTTTGATGAGCGCCATTGCGGGTATTGACCAGGCACTGTGGGACCTTAAAGGGCGTGATTTGGGTGTTCCCGTTCACCAACTCTTGGGGGGAGCGGTGCGCGATAAAATGCGCATGTATGCCTGGACTGGGGGCGACCGCCCAAGCGATGTGGGCGCCGGTGCCAAGGCGCTGGTCGAAAAAGGCTTTACCGCGTTCAAGATGAATGGCACGCCCGAAATGCAAATCGTCGACTCTCATCGCAAGGTCGATGAAGCCGTGGCCCGAGTGCGTGAGGCGCGCGAGGCCGTTGGGCCGGATGTGGGTATCGGTATCGACTTTCATGGCCGCGTCCATCGTCCCATGGCCAAAGCATTACTGCGTGAGCTTGAGCCTTACCATCCCATGTTTGTTGAAGAGCCCGTTGCACCGGAACACTTGCCTTGCTTGAAAGATATTGCGGGCGGGTTGAGCTACCCCTTGGCGACCGGCGAACGCTTACATACCCGCTTTCAGTTCCGCGACCTGCTGGCCGATGGCATGATCGACATTATCCAGCCCGATATTTCCCACTGTGGCGGCATTAGCGAAGGGCTGAAAATCGCCACCCTCGCCTCTGCCTACGATGTGGCGCTGGCGCCCCACTGCCCGCTTGGGCCGTTAACCCTGGCCGCCTCACTTCAGCTGGATGCTGTCTGCCATAACGCCTTCATTCAAGAACAAAGCATGGGGATTCACTATAACCAGGGCAATGACGTGCTGGACTACCTGGTAGACAAAACAGCCCTCAGTATCACCGACGGTTTTTGCGCTATCCCCCAAGGCCCCGGCCTGGGCGTAGAAATTGATGAAGCCTATGTTGAAGAGCGCGCAAAAATAGGCCACCGCTGGCGCAACCCGGTATGGACGCACGACGACGGTTCTATCGCTGAGTGGTAAGCCCTGCTTTCTGAATCGTGGAGAACCTTATTCGTGGAGATATCGTCACATGCGTACCGATTCTGATGCGTTACCGCAAACGCTAGCCTGGATCGCGGTGGACTGGGGCTCCAGCAATCTGCGTGCTTGGGGGCTCGATAAGCAACACCAGGTGATCGCCAACGCCAGCAGCGATAAGGGCATGCTTTCGCTCACGCCTGATGAATACGAGGCTGAACTGCTGCGTCTGGTGGGCGATTGGCTACCTGCAAATAGCCAAATAGCGGTAATGGTGTGCGGCATGGCAGGCGCTCGACAAGGCTGGCTGGAAGCCGCTTACCTGCCAGTGCCTATCTCGCTTGACCAGCTTAGCCATGGCGCGGTGATGCCTCGGCTGGTAGGTGGCCAGCTGCGGGTGCATCTACTACCCGGCCTGAGCCAAACCCACAGCGCAGCTCAGCATTTTGATGTCATGCGCGGAGAAGAGACTCAGCTTGCTGGCCTGGCGGCCGAAGCGCCCGATTTTTCAGGCCGGGTCTGCCTGCCGGGCACCCACTCCAAATGGGCGAGCATTGAGTCAGGCGCGGTAACACAATTCACCACCTATCTAACAGGCGAGCTTTATCAACTGCTGGCGACTCAGTCGGTTCTAAAGCACTCCATTGGCAGCGATGCGCTAAGCGAGCCCGCCTGCCGCGATGCGTTCATCGCCTCCGTCAGCGAGATAAGCGCAGCCCCAGAGACGTTTAGCAGCCGCCTGTTCGGCCTGCGGGCGCAGGATTTACTGGATAGCCGCCTCCCCATGGGTAAAACCCGGGCGAGCGTGCTCTCGGCACGGCTTTCTGGCCTTGCGATTGGCCTTGAGCTAGCGGGCGCCTGCCAATCATTATCCACCGATGAAACGGTTACCTTGATTGGTAATCCAGCGCTTTGTCATCGTTACCATTTGGCCCTTAATGCGCTCGGCTTTCAGACCCATCACGTTGAGGGCGACACCGCCGTCCTGGCAGGTCTTCGACTCGCCCACCAGGCGCTAACAAATAATGCAGAGAGAGCTCTATGACGTTACCCCTGATCGGAATTTTGCGAGGCATAACGCCCGATGATGTTATCGACGTTGCTGATGCGGTGCTTAACGCAGGCATCACCCAGATTGAAGTGCCACTTAACTCGCCGGAGCCACTAGAGAGCATTCGCCGCTTAGTTAACGCCTTTGGCGAGCAGGCGGTCATTGGCGCGGGCACCGTGCTTACCCCCGCACAAGTGCGAGACGTTCATGCTGCTGGTGGGCGTTTAATTGTCTCGCCTAATTGTCGTCCCAGCGTGATTGAAGAAACGCACCGTCTTGAGATGGCGAGCTGGCCAGGCATTGTTACCCCTTCTGAAGCATTCGATGCACTTGACGCTGGCGCGACAGGGCTTAAGCTTTTTCCTGCCGTTCAGGTCGGGCTGGAAGGTATGAAAGCCGTGCACGCCGTACTGCCTGAAGGCACTCGTTTGTACGCCGTAGGCGGTGTTGGCATCGATAATTTCGCCGTTTGGCGAGCAGCCGGTGTAGATGGTGCTGGCCTGGGCAGCGCACTTTATAAACCCGGGCAAAGCGCCAAGGCGGTTGCCCAACAGGCGATTGCGTTAGTTAACGCCTGGAAAAAAGCCGGAGAAGAATAATGTCATTACCCACATGGCAGGCAACTGTCGCAGTAGATAGTGGTTGCCTGCTTGGAGAAGGCCCGCAGTGGCAAGCCAGCAGCGGACGGCTTTACTGGTGCGATATTATTGGCAAGCGCTTGCACTGGCTCTCTCACACCAGCCAGCAGCATGATCATGTAGCGCTAGACGATATGGTTTCTCTGGCCGCGCCGCTTGAGGATGGCCGCCTGCTACTAGTGGGTGAGCGCTCATTGAGCCATTTCGACCCTGAAAGCGGCAACATTACCCACTTTGCCGATGTTGAAGCCGATAACCCTGTTACGCGCAGCAATGACGCACGTGTGGACAGGCATGGCAGCCTGTGGTTTTCAAGCATGGGAAAACAGGCTGAGCACCAGGCGGGCAGCCTCTACCGACTGCATCGCGGCACGCTTAGCCAACTGCGCACTGGGCTTAGCATTCCTAATGCGCTGTGCTTTTCACCCGATGGCACCACCGCTTACTTTACGGATACACCAACCGGCGTAGTGATGCGCTGGGCGCTGGATGACCAAGGCTGGCCGCTCGGAGAACCCGAGCCTTTTGCAGATTTTTCCGGTCATATTGGCAACCCCGACGGCGCCGTGATGGATAGCCAAGGCTGCCTATGGCTAGCGCTTTGGGGCGCTGGTGAGGTTGTGCGCTTAAACGCTGACGGCGAGATTATTGGCCGAGTGCACCTATCAGCCAGCCAGCCCTCTTGCCCGGTGTTTGCAGGCCCAGAGCTTAAAACGCTGTATATCACGACGGCTCAAGAGGGTTTCACTTCAGAGCAGCTTGCTAAAGAGCCGAGCGCTGGCGCGCTATTTTCCGTGCAAATCGACATAGCCGGGCTCGCCGAACCGCCGCTACGGCTTGCATAGATCCAACAACAGCCGCTAAAACGACAAGGCCCCGCTAGTTGATACTAACGGGGTCTTTCTGTTACTGGGCTATTGATGACAGCGCTATTGCTAACAGGGCTATCTTTCAGCGCCCTATCGGCAATTATCCAGCAAAGCTTATATAAATAATGATCACTAAAATGATCAGCGCGACACCTGAGGGTAGTGCACCTTTCCAGGGCGTTAAATCAACACCGCCGACATGTTCCTGTACCCAGTCCGTTTCGCGCGGACGTAGCTTACCAACAATCAGCATCATCACCACTAACAAGGCAAACACCAATGCGACGAAGTGGAACTCATTCATAATCTCAGGCAAGAGATTAAATGGCGGCACAAAGTAACCAGCCGCGATCAATAAACAGCCGCCCACCAGCGCTATTTTGGCGGCCATGGGAGGTACCCGTTTGGTCAGTAGCCCCACCAGCACAACAGCCAGAATAGGAATAAAGTAAATGGCGTTCATCTTCTGCAGGTAGCCGAATAGACTATCCTGCCCGGCCAGAAGTGGCGCGATAATCATGGTAATAATCGCCATGATCCAGCCAAAGACCTTGCCCGACTTCACAATCTCCTGCTCAGTAGCGTCTTTATTCAGCACGCCTTTATAAATACCCAAGCTGAAAATGGTGGTGGTACTGTTAAGCGCGGAGTTAAACGAGGACAGGATCGCCCCGACCATAACTGCCGCAAAGAAACCCGTTAAATAAGGCGGTAGAACGTTAAACACCAAGTGCCCATAGGCTTCATCAGCCTGCACCCCCTGATCAGCATACAGGTTATAGGCAATAATACCTGGCAGCACGAGATACAGCGGGCCAAGCAGTTTAAAAAGCCCTGTCAGCAGTACACCCTTTTGGCCTTCGGCCAGATTTTTGGCGGCAAGCGTTCGCTGGATAATCTGCTGATTCGTGCTCCAATAAAACAAGTTAATCAGAAAGACCCCGGTAAACAGCGTGAAGAACGGCACCTGCTGCTCTGAGCCACCAATCGAGTTAAGCTTATCCGGGTCGCTCTGCTTAAGAATGCTCCAGCCTTCCATGATGCCCGTACCGCCACTCACCGCTTGAAGGCCAAAATAGACGACCACAAAACCGCCCACTAACAGCCCAATACCGTTCAGCGTGTCGGAAACGGCAACCGTACGTAGCCCGCCAAAAAGGGCATAGATCGCACCGATAATGCCCACGATCCATACGGTTAGCCAAAGCAGTGTGCTTGATGACTGAATGCCGGTTAGTCCTTGCAGGTCCAGCATCCCCTGCAAGCCAATCGCACCAGAATAGAGAATGATCGGCAGCAAAATAACGGCATAGGCAATAAGGAAAATGACGTTGGTGATCAGCTGGGTGCCTTTATCAAAGCGGATTTCCAGCAATTGCGGCAGTGTAGTAATACCGCTTTTTAAAAAGCGCGGCAGGAAAAACAGCGCCAGCGCGACCAATGCGATAACTGCAACGACTTCCCATGCCATAACGCTTAGCCCATCGGCAAACGCAGCCCCGTTTAGGCCTACCATCTGCTCAGTGGAGAGGTTGGTCATTAGCAACGAACCCGCAATCAGCGGGAAGGTCAGCGAGCGCCCTGCCAGGAAATAACCAGTAGTACTGGAGTGATCATCCCCGCGTGTGATACGCCACGTAATAAAAGCGACCAGCCCTGTAAAAAACAGGAAAGACGCCAGGGTCAGCATATGCATGTTGGCTTGCTCCATTATTTAGTCATCGTGTTGTACATGCGCAGTGCGAATAAATGTCTGACATATCTCCGAGGAGATTCTAACGGAGCGGTGGATTAACGTTTATCCCCCTTTGGTCTTACCTAACGTGTTATTTTGCATAAAAAAACCGGGCAACATGACGTTGCCCGGTGATAAGACAGGAAGACCTTCAGAAATCGCCTAAACCTGTGGATAGCCCTTGAAATAGCCTTTGGAATAGTCCTTAAAATAGCTTTGGGCGTACAAATCCAGGCGCTCCATTAATGATGAAAACGTTCGGCGGCTTCCTGAGCCAATTTGCGAATGCCTTCCCAATCTTCGGCTTCAACCAACCTGGCGGGCGTGAGCCAAGAGCCACCTACGCACATGACGTTGGGCAGTGACAGGTAGGATGCCGCATTCTCGACCGTGATGCCGCCCGTGGGGCAAAATTTCGCGCCAGGGATCGGAGCACCAAAGGCCTTGAGTGCTTTAACGCCACCGCTGGACTCCGCCGGGAAGAACTTGAAGCGGCGATAACCGAACTGCCAGCCGGTCATCAGCTCTGATATGGTCGAAACACCCGGCAACATGGGTACCGAGCTTTCGATACCGTAACGGTAAAGTGCCTCGGTCGTGCCCGGCGTTACGACAAAATCAGCACCTACTTCTTCGGCCTGGCGATATTGAGCAGGGGTGAGTACGGTACCCACACCAATGCTTGCTCCGGGTAACGCTTCACGCATGCGCTTAATGGCTTCCAGCGCACAGTCGGTACGCAGGGTGACTTCGAGAACCGTTAAACCGCCCTCTACCAGGGCCTTTCCAAGCGGCACGGCATCTTCAAGGCGATCAATGGTGATCACCGGAATCACTTCCGCTTTAAGGCAAATACTGTCAAGTTCGGCGGTACGCGTTGAAGGTAACTGTTTATCTATAGACATCGTAAGTCTCCGGAGATCTATTATTAATTGATTGTTAAGGTGCCCAGTAAATAGCCAAGGGGCATGACAAAAAGGCACGTATTGGCAATTGCCGCACATCATCGCCGTTCAAGGCATTGGCCAGTACGGCACGCTTATCGTCACCGGTAATATGTAAAATATGCCGGTGTGCCTGGTGTAGCCGGGAAGCTGAAAAGGTGATTCGCGGCTGTGGCTGACTAGGGGTTCGCACCGCTACCAGCGGCTCGTCAGTAGAAAGCGCTAACCCCAGTTCCTGGCTATCCGGGAACAGCGAGGCTGTATGGCCATCCCCACCCATACCAAGTATCACCACGCTGGCTGGCCAGCTAAGCGATGCGGTCTGTTCGGCTACCGCCGCGACGCCCTCTTCAGGCGTCGATGCTTCTGCGGTTAGCGGCACGAAACGCGCCGCTGCGGCATCGCCTTGCAGCAGGTTTTCACGCACCAGCTTGGCGTTGCTGTCGCTGCTTTGTTCATCTACCCAGCGCTCGTCCGCCAGAGTGATATCGATACGCGACCAGGCTAGCGGCTTGGCGGCCAAGGCTTTAAAAAAAGGCACCGGGGTCGAGCCACCGGACACGACCAGAAGCACGCGCTCCTGGCGGTCTAGATCTTCACTCAAGGCCTGCGCGACCGCTTCGGCTAGCTGTTCCGCCAGCTTTTGACGTTGTTGGCTCATGTTAATAATCCTCGTACCAGCTGCGGCCATCCTGGGTAATCATCGCAATGGAGGCAACCGGCCCCCAAGAGCCCGCCGGATAACGCCGCGGTGGCGTTTCACGACTCTGCCAACCGGCAATTAACTGATCGCACCAGCGCCAAGCGTGCTCCACCTCATCACGGCGTACAAACAGATACTGTTGGCCTTTCATGACTTCAAGCAAGAGGCGCTCATAAGCATCGGGAATACGTGATTTAGGGAAGGCACTATTAAAATCAAGATGTAAGGGCCCTGGGCGCAAACGCATGCCTTTATCCAGGCCACTGTCTTTGGTAAGTACTTGTAGGGCAATCCCCTCTTCCGGCTGAAGGCGAATAATTAACTTGTTGGAAGCAATATCGCGCTGGTCCGGATCAAAGATATAGTGCGGCTGCTGGCGGAAATGGATCACAATTTGCGAAAGCTTTTCGGGCATCCGCTTACCGGTGCGAAGATAAAAAGGCACGCCCGCCCAACGCCAGTTAGACACCTCGGTTTTCATCGCAACAAAGGTTTCCGTCTGACTCTGGGTATTAGCGCCCTCTTCCTCCAGGTAACCAGGCACCGCTTGGCCATCGCTGGTGCCGGCAATATATTGCCCACGTACTACATCGCGCCCTAACGCCTCCCCTTTAAAAGGTTTCAGCGCTTTCAACACTTTTACCTTTTCATCCCGAATGGCATCCGCGTCCAGGTTGGAGGGTGGGTCCATGGCGATCAGACATAACAGCTGCAGCAGGTGGTTCTGCACCATGTCACGCAGCTGGCCTGCATCATCAAAATAGCCCCAACGCCCCTCAATACCGACCTTTTCGGCCACGGTAATCTCAACGTGGGAAATATGGTTCTGGTTCCACTGAGTACCGAAGAGCGGATTGGCAAAGCGCAGTGCAATCAGGTTCTGAACCGTTTCTTTACCCAGATAGTGGTCAATTCGGTATACACGCGACTCAGGAAATACGGCGCCAATAGCATCGTTGATCTGTTCAGACGATGTCAGATCGTAGCCAATTGGTTTTTCAACGACGACCCGGGAGTCCTCATCCAGGCTTCCACTGGCTTGAAGATGGTGACAAATATCGCCATAAATACGCGCGGCAACAGAAAGGTACACCACCATCGGTTGTTTTGAGCCTTCTCGCCATTCGCGAATGGCTTCAAAGCCCTCTTCTGTGGAAAAGTCGAGCTGACGATAATCCAGACGGTTTAGAAAGCGCTCAAAACTTGAGTCCTCTAGCTCGCTGCTTTTGAGCCGTTTACGCAATGCGCCGCCAACCTGTTGCCTGAATGACGCCACATCGTGCTCCTGACGCGCCAGCCCCATAATGCGTGTGCTTTCCGGCATCAGGCCTTCACGGTCAAGATGATATAAAGCAGGAAACAGCTTGCGCATGGCGAGGTCGCCCAACGCCCCGAACAGCGCTAGATCAATGGCATGGTCACGTTCACCTAATGGGGCGCCTGGGGAGGCATATGACTGGCTCATCTCTGCTCCTATTTATTATCCACGACCATCTACGTGGTTAGATTACCTAAAATCTATCTAAAAAAAGGCATCATGCGCAATATTTAATGTAATTTTACTACAATAAAATATTTTTGGAGCGGTTCGACGCGCTTTTATTTCGCTATAACCACACTCTACGTGCTTGATAGCACCTGCCGCTACCACTTGCTAACACCACTGATGCCGCCACCATAGGAAGAATGACCTCCATAGTCGGGGGCACTTATGCGCTGGCCCGTTTGCTAGCCATAGGCCTCTTAGTGCGGCATGACTGAAGGATGCGATCAGCGCTGCGCCTAGTGCGGTACGCGTGAAATGATGAGTGGTCATTTTCAGTCTCCTTGAGGATTATTATCAACCGCCGTAAATGGTGGCTGTATAGGGGATACACGCGAGGAGACGTTTTGGATGCAGTCCTATTAAAAAAAGATTCTTTTTATTAAAAAATAAAGGCCGAAAATAAATTTTCGGCCTTTAAATCAAACATTAACAGCGCACTTCAAAAATAACTATTTTGCGGTTGCCTGCATCGCAATGGCGGTATCCAGCATACGGTTAGAGAAACCCCACTCGTTGTCGTACCACGCCATTACTTTCACCAAACGACCATTCACACGGGTGTGATTGGCATCAAACGTTGATGAATGCGCATCATGGTTAAAGTCGATGGATACCAGCGGTTGAGCATTGACAGCCAGTACGCTCGAATTGGCAGCGGCCTTTTCGAGAATCTGGTTGATCTCCTCCTTGGTGGTATCGCGCCCTGCGTTAAAGGTTAGATCCACCAGCGACACGTTAATCACCGGTACGCGCACGGCCAGCCCATCCAGCTTACCTTCCAGCTCAGGCAGCACCAAACCCACCGCAGCTGCGGCTCCGGTTTTGGTCGGGATCATGGAGTGAGTGGCGCTGCGTGCGCGGTACGGGTCGGTATGATAAACATCCGAAAGATTCTGGTCATTGGTATAGGCGTGAACGGTCGTCATCAGGCCGTTTTCGATACCTACGGTGTCGTTCAGCGCTTTGGCGACAGGTGCCAGGCAGTTAGTCGTGCAAGAGGCATTGGAGACGACCTTATGCTCAGCAGTCAGCACGTCATCATTAACACCGAAAACAATTGTTGCATCCGCATCCGGGCTGGGTGCCGAAATCAGTACTCGTTTAGCGCCCGCTTCCAAATGCTTGGCAGCGGCTTCACGCTTGGTAAATAGCCCCGTGCACTCCATGACCAAATCGATATTCATGGACGCCCAAGGGAGGTTAGCAGGGTCGCGCTCGGAAGAGATCGCAATACGGTCACCGTCAACGCTGATACTTTCCGCATCATGCTCTACAGTGAAGGGGAAATGCCCATGCACCGTATCGTGGCGCAGTAAATGCGAATTTAACGACGGATCGCCTAGGTCATTAATCGCCACTACCTGAATTTTTTCACGGTAATCGTTTTCATACAGGGCGCGTAGTACGTTACGGCCGATCCGGCCAAACCCGTTAATAGCAACTCTGATCGTCATGCTGACACCTCATGCTCGGTGGTGGATGGCTTCATTCCAGTAAAAAAATTACCAAAAAGACACACAAAAGCGTTTTAAAAAGAACAAAATCGCTCTTAATGCGGCTTCTACTGGCTATCAAACAACCTATTTGTAGTAAAATTACTATATTATCACTATGGTCGTCTACACCTTAACGCGGACAATTAAGCGGTCACTTGCATTCAGACAGTGCTGGTTTTGTTGCTATTTTTTTCAATATTTAAGGAGAGCCTGCTCATGAGCCTATCGAATTCACCTTTGCCGCTTCGTCGTACCAAAATTGTTGCCACATTAGGCCCTGCCAGCGACCGGCCAGGTATTCTTGAGGCGATGATCAAGGCAGGCGTCGATGTCGTTCGACTTAACTTCTCCCACGGTTCTGCCGATGATCATCGCCGACGCCTACAGGATGTTCGCGATATCGCCCGGCGCTTAGGTAAATGTGTTGCCGCACTAGGCGATTTACAAGGTCCTAAAATTCGCATCGCTCGTTTTGCTGAAGGTCCTATTCATTTATCAGTAGGCGAAGCGTTTATTCTGGACATGGCGCTGGATACCAATGCTGGCAACAGTGAACGCGTTGGTTGTGACTACCCTTCACTTATTGATGATGTAGCCCCCGGCGACCGGCTGCTGCTGGATGACGGCCGCGTTGTCCTGGATGTGGCCTCCATTGCGGGCCAGGAAATACACACGAATGTTCATGTGGGTGGCAAGCTCTCCAACAACAAGGGCATCAACAAACAGGGCGGTGGCCTTTCTGCTCCCGCCTTAACCGACAAAGACAAGGCCGATTTAAAAACGGCAGTGGAAATCGGCGTGGATTACCTGGCGGTCTCCTTTCCGCGCTCAGCAGAAGATATGCAGGAAGCACGCGCACTGCTGGGCGAAGCAGGCAAAGAGATTGGCCTGGTCGCCAAGCTGGAACGTGCCGAGGCAGTAGCGGATGATGAAACGCTGGACGGCATCATTATTGCCTCTGAAGCCGTTATGGTGGCGCGTGGCGACCTAGGCGTGGAAATTGGTGATGAAGCACTCATTGGCACCCAAAAGCGCATCATCAAACATGCGCGCTCGCTTAACCGCGCAGTGATTACCGCCACGCAAATGATGGAGTCGATGATCGAATCCCCGCTGCCCACACGCGCCGAGGTGTTCGACGTGGCCAATGCGGTGCTGGATGCGACCGACGCCGTTATGCTGTCAGCAGAAACGGCAGCCGGTGAATTTCCGGTAGAAACCGTTGAAGCCATGGACCGCGTTTGCTTAGGGGCCGAGCGCGAGCGGCTGGCGCAGTCGTCTGGCCACCGCATGCATGAAGGCTTTGAGCGCATGGATGAAACCATCGCCCTTTCGGCCATGTACGCCGCGAACCATTTAACTGGCGTTAGCGCGATTGCCTGCATGACCTCCACCGGTTACACACCGCTGATTGCCTCACGCATTCGTTCTGGCCTGCCAATTGTTGGCCTGGCGCATAGTCCCGTTGCCCAGCGCCGCATGGCACTTTACCGCGGCGTGGTATCGCTACCCTTCGACACCACCCAAATGGAGCCCACTGAAGTAAACCAGCAGGCCCTGAAATTGCTTAAAGCCTATGGCCTGGCGCGCCCAGGCGGGCATATTATTCTGACTCGCGGCGACCATATGAACGCTCATGGCGGCACCAACACCATGAAGATTATCGCTATTGAGCAGGAAAAATCAGGAGAATAAACAATGAATGATGCCCGACCGCCTCGCCAAGCGCTACGTACCTTACCCGCTCAAAAGCGTATTGCGCTTATCGCCCACGATGGCAAAAAGAGTGAACTACTGGAGTGGGCGGAACGCTGGCAGGAGACGCTGCGCCAGCATCACTTAATGGGTACGGGCACCACCGCAGGCCGGTTAACTCAGCAACTGGGCTTGACCGTTGAAGGGTTAATGAGCGGGCCGCTAGGCGGCGACCAGCAGATAGGCGCACGCATCGCCGAGCAAAAGCTCGATATATTGGTGTTCTTCTGGGACCCGTTTGCTCCACAGCCGCACGACCCCGATGTCAAAGCACTGCTACGTCTTGCCACGCTGTGGAATGTACCTGTCGCCAACAACGCGGCCAGTGCGGACTTCCTGCTCTCATCGCCCTATCTAAGTGAGCGCTACGATATGTCGATACCCGATGCTAACGCCTGGGCCAGCGCCAGGGTCTAGCTTAAGGATTTAGCGCCCTTACCCGCGCTGAAAAAGATGCCGCTTAACGACCTGCTGCCCGACGCCACCCTGGCCTCGGGCAGCTTTCAGCGCACTGCTAAGCGTCAATTCCGCTATCCGATCATAATCCTGGTGCACCGAATTAATCGGCTGAGGCAAAAAATCCAGCAAGCGGTGATCACCAAAAGTGGCAAGCCGGATATGCCTGGAAAGCCCTCCACGTTCTAAAAACGCATCTAAAACGCCCTCCATCAAGGTATACGATGCGGTAACCAGTGCATCCAGCCCCTTGGGCTCGCTAAGCAGCTGTTGGGCAAGTCCCATCGCCTCACTACGCTCGTAGCGCTCAGCGCTCAAATACACTTCCTCGATATCGCGATCTTTTAACGCGGCCTCAAAACCGGCCCGGCGCTCACGGCTGATAGACAGCTCAGGCATGGCATCAAGCCAGGCAACTCGCCGCGTCTTTTGGTTAAGTACCGAGAGCGTTAAACGCTCAGCGGCATCGTGATCATCACTAACGACACTGGAAAAGTAGTGGCTATCCAGCCCTCGATCCATGCCCACCACGGCCCAGCCGTCGTTAACCAACTCCCTGTAAAACGGGTCAATATCGGCCAGGCAGCTGGCAGTAATCAGTACTTCACAGCGCTGAGCACGCAGGGCAATCGCCAAGGCGCGCTCACTTTCGGCACAGTCATCCGAGCTTACAATCAGCAGCCGATACCCTTGCTCGCGCGCACCACGCTCCAAGCGCTTCGCCAAGCGTGCATAGCTGATGTTTTCAAGGTCAGGCACGATTAAACCAATCAGCCGGCTGGCACCTCGGCGCAGCGCCGCCGCCTGTGGATCAATTTGATATTGATGCTCACGAACAACGGTCATGACCTTCTCAATCGTGGCGACACTAATACGACGCTGTTCAGCCTGCCCATTAATGACATAACTGGCCGTGGTGCGTGAAACACCTGCAAGCCGCGCAATATCGGCTAATGTCATGTTTTTTCTCCTTATAAGCCTGCAAAGTGTAACAGCGCCTTGACGAGCCCCCCACCAAAGTCTAAAAACACACCCCTTGCGCCTTTAGCTGAATCGTTTCAGCATTATCATCATAGACGGTAGGCATCGATCAATACCGTTACTCGGCATTTGTGTCCTTTACGTCGCCGTCGAGCCGTTACCGGACTCGTCCTTACAGGAGAATTGCATGCTCACACTCGGTCCTAATGACATCTTGCTTGACCGCCACGCCAACAATTGGCAAGCGGCGCTGGATGAGGCCGCCCGGGTACTGGCTGACGCGGGGCTGGTTGATCCTGCCTATCGCGAGGGCCTGCATGCCCGTGAGGCGCAGTCATCTACCTATCTGGGTAATGCTATCGCCATTCCCCACGGCACGCCCGAAAGCCGCCAACATGTTAAGCGGACTGGCGTTCGAGTACTGCAATTTCCAGAGGGAATCGAGTGGCACGATGGCAACCGCGTCTATGTACTGGTTACGATTGCCGCACAAAATGATGAACATTTGGATATTTTGCGCGCCCTAACGCACGTACTGGACTGTGACGGCGTTGCTGAAGCGCTTGCCGCAGCCCGCTCCCCCGAGGAGGTCGCTCGCCTGCTGTCTAAAGCTGCCCCCGCGCCCAAGCTGGATAGCGACACGCTTTGCCTACAGTTTCCCGCACAAAGTGTTCAGGAACTGGCCCTGGCAGCGGCCGCCCGCTTACGCCAAAGTGGCTGCGTAGATAACCACTTTATTGCCGATATTGCGGCGAAACCGCCGGTTTGGCTGGGCGACGGTTTTTGGCTTGCCAGCAGCGCCAGCGGCGTCCAACAGCCTGCGCTGGGCGTGGCGACACCGGTCGAAGCAGGCATGGAAGAGAACGGCCATGCTGTTCACGGCCTGTTTTGCCTGGCAACACAGGGAAGCGCGCATACCTCCCTGTTGGAGCAACTTCAGAAGGTGCTCGAAAACATCCCAAGCCACGCGTTACTAAAGGCCGATGCCGCCCAGGTGCTGGCTCAGCTTGCAGGTGAAACAGCCAATACGCATACCCAGCGCGTGCGTGTATTAAACCCCCACGGCCTGCACGCCCGTCCGGCTAAACAGTTGGTGCAGGTAGCTCGAGCACAGGCCGTTGCGATTAACGTTCGCTTGGAAGAAGGCAGCCCCGCCAGCGTTTCCGCAGCGAGCCTGACCAAAGTCATCGGTTTGGGTGCACGCCGTGGCCAGTGGCTGGTGCTTTCTGGCGAAGGCAGCGAAGCACCACAGGCACTGGCCAACGTCGCGAATGCAATTGAAGGCGGTTTGGGTGAAAAGGTAGCGCCTTTTGACAGTGGCCGAGAGCAGCTGGCGACCCACCCTGCTCACGAGGAAACCGTTACGCCTTTGACAGCCGATACACCGCATACGGCGATTGCGGCCTCCCCCGGGCTTGCGATTGCGCCGGTGTTTGTTATTCGCCCTCAGCACTTTGATTACCCGGAACAGGCTGACAATCCCGGCCGCGAACTGACCCGGCTGCACAATGCCATCCAGGAGGGCATTGCCCAGCTGGAAGCCCTGGTGCGCAATGCGCCGGGTGGCGAAGTGGCTGATATCCTCTCCATGCATGAAGAGATGCTGGATGACCCCGAGCTGCACCGCGCCGCCGAAGATGCCATTCGTGAAGGCCGTTCAGCAGAGGCGGCCTGGTGGGAAGCGATTGAAACCGCCGCCCACGCACAGGAAATGCTTGCCGACCGCCTGCTTGCTGAGCGTGCCGCCGACCTGCGTGATGTGGGTCGCCGCGTACTGAGCGTTTTGTGCGACACCCAACTTCCCGAGCCACCCAACCACCCCTACATTCTGGTGATGGACGATATCGGTCCTTCCGACGTAGCGCGCCTGGATACCTCCCGCGTGCGCGGTCTTTTGACCGAGCGTGGCGGCGCCACTGCCCACAGCGCTATTCTGGCCCGTGCGCTGGGCATACCCGCGGTGGTGGGCGCGGGCAAAGCGGTAATGGCCTTAGCCAATGCCAGCATGATGATTCTGGACGGTGAACGAGGCCGCGTCATTCCTTCGCCTTCTGAGCAGCGCTTACGCCGCGCCGAGCAACAGTTGCTTGATTTACAGGCCCGCGAAGCCGATGCCTGGGAACGCCGTTATGAACGCGCCCAAACCCGCGATGGCCACTACGTGGAGGTGGCTGCTAACCTGGGCAACACCGCTCATGCAGAAGATGCGGTTGAGCGTGGTGCCGAGGGCGTTGGCCTGCTGCGCACCGAGTTCCTGTTTATGGCCCACTCAAGCGCCCCCGACCTTGCCACGCAAACCGCCGAGTATCGGCAGGCCATCGACGCCCTGAACGGCCGCCCGTTAGTGGCGCGCACCCTGGATGTGGGTGGCGACAAGCCCCTGCCCTACTGGCCAGTCCCCCAGGAAGACAACCCGTTTTTGGGTCTGCGTGGCATTCGCTTGGCGTTAACCGAGCCCGGCGTACTCGAAACCCAACTGCGCGCGCTACTAATGGCAGCCGCCCCGGTAGCGGGTTCAGAAGAGACGCCTAGGCCGCTGCGGATTATGCTGCCAATGGTCAAGGACGTGGCTGAATTTCGCGCCGCCAAAGCCATTTTTGACCGTTTGCTTGCGGAAATTCCCGCAGATGAGCGAGCAAACGACGTGCAGCTAGGCGTGATGATTGAGATTCCCTCCAGCGCATTGCTGGCACCAACGCTTGCCGCCGAGGTGGACTTCTTCTCGGTTGGCACCAACGATCTAACCCAGTACACGCTGGCGATTGACCGCGGTCATCCAGAGCTCTCTGCCCAAGCAGATGGCCTGCACCCGGCGGTTCTGCGTTTGATCCAGATGACCGTTGACGCCGCTCATGCCCAAGGTAAATGGGTCGGCGTTTACGGTGAGCTTGCCTCGGATACGGCGGCTATTCCCGTGTTAGTGGGGTTAGGCGTTGATGAGCTTTCAGTTAGCGCCCGGCAAATTCCGCTGGTGAAAGCTCGCCTGCGCGAGTTCGATTTGGCCGATGCCCAGGCCAGTGCGCAACTAGCCCTAAGCCAGGCAACCAGCGCCGCTGTGCGCGACGCGCTGGAGGCACACTAATGGCCCGGGTTATTACCGTTACGCTTAACCCGGCGCTGGATTTGGCGTTTGATCTTGAAGAGTTAACGCTGGGCACGGTTAACCGCCCCAGGAACGCGCAGCTGGAAGCCGCGGGCAAAGGCGTTAACGTTGCACGAGTGCTGGCCTCGCTGGGCCATCACGTGGTGGTGAGCGGATTTCTCGGGTGCGATAACGATGGCCCCTTCCAACGGGCGTTTACGCAGCTAGGCGTTACGGATGCCTTTGTCCGCGTGCCAGGGGAAACCCGTATTAATGCCAAGCTGGCGGAAAAAAGCGGCCGGGTGACCGACATTAACGGCCCCGGTATCGGCGTAGATGCCACGCAAGTCGCCGCGCTTCTGAACAGCATTAAACAGCAGCTAAACAACGAGCCGGCCGATGCCATTCTTGTGGCAGGTAGCCTACCCCCTGGCTTAAGCCTGACAAGCTTTGCCACGTTGCTGACTGAACTAAAAGCCACCGGGGTGCCGTTATGGGTGGATACCAGTGGCGAAGCCCTGCTGTGCGCTATTGAAGCAGCCCCCGAAGCCGTTAAACCCAATGAATTGGAACTTGCCAACTGGGCCGGTGAGGCACTGGATAATCACGCCAAGCGAGTAAGCGCCACCCGCCGCCTTTATCAGGCAGGTATCGGCCAAGCGCTACTTTCTGCCGGGGCCGACGGCGTTATTTGGGTGAACGCCAAGGGCACCTGGCAGTCAACGCCGCCCCGTGTTCAGACAGCCAATACCGTGGGTGCGGGCGATACCTTTGTGGCTGGCATGCTCCACGGCGTGCTCAGCCAGCAAAGTGACGAAGAAACACTGCGTTTTGCCACGGCACTTTCCGCCGAATCTGTTCGCCATGTTGGCGTGGGTAATGCCCTCGCGGACGACTTTGCCGTACTCCTACAACATACTCAGGTCCAGCGCCTGTACGCCAGCCGCACCGAGGGAACGTCACAATGAATATTATTCTTATTACTGCCTGCCCCAGCGGCATGGCGACGACTTTTTTGGCCGCCCGACGCCTTGAACAAGCCGCTCAGCGCTTGGGTTGGAAAGTGCATGTAGAAATGCACGGAGAACTGGCACCGGTCGAGGCCGCCAATGCCGAACAAATTGCCCATGCCGATTTAATTGTCGTAGCTGCCGAGCATGTGCCCGCACCGGAGCGTTTTGAGGGCAAACGCCTTTACCAGGCGCCGATTGCTCAAGCGTTGCCTGATCCGGACGCATTTTTAGCCACCGCTAAACGCGAAGCACCTCTGTATAGCGCCCCAGCCATTACCTCTCAAACAAAAGCGCCAGCCACTGCCGGCGGCCAAACCATTGTGGCCGTTACCGCCTGCCCCACCGGTGTTGCTCATACCTTTATGGCCGCAGAAGCGCTGGCTGAGGCGGGCAACGCCATGGGCCACTCAATGCGTGTGGAAACCCAAGGCTCAGTAGGCGCCCAGGACAAGCTAACGGAAGACGAAATCGCCGCCGCCGACGTTGTTATTCTGGCCTGCGATATTGAAGTTGATGCTACGCGCTTTTCCGGTAAGCGGGTGTACCGCACCTCGACCGGTACGGCGCTTAAAAAATCTCAGGCAACGATTGAAAACGCCTTGGCCCAAGCCAGCGTGGAAAGTGCAGACACGGATAATACGGCTTCAAACGATGGCAAAAGCCTGAAAGAGAAAGGCGTGTATAAGCACCTGCTCACCGGCGTGTCGTTTATGTTGCCCATGGTGGTGGCGGGCGGGCTGCTGATCGCCCTGTCGTTTATGTTCGGCATTGAGGCGTTCGAGCAGGAAGGCACCCTGGCCGCTGCGTTGATGCAGATTGGCGGCGGCACCGCGTTTGCGTTGATGATTCCGGTATTAGCAGGCTATATCGCTTACTCAATTGCCGACCGCCCAGGTATTGCGCCGGGTATGATTGGCGGCATGCTGGCGGCGAACATCGGCTCCGGATTTATTGGCGGTATCCTGGCGGGCTTTCTAGCCGGTTACGTAGCCCTTGCTGTCACTCGCCATGTGAAGCTGCCTTCGAGCATCGAGTCACTTAAGCCCATCTTGATTATTCCGCTGATCGCGAGCCTTGTGACAGGCCTGGTCATGATTTACATCGTGGGCGAACCGGTTGCCGCGCTGCTTAACGCGTTAACCAACTTCCTCGCGTCGATGGACTCCACCAATGCTGTATTGCTGGGTATTTTGCTGGGCTCCATGATGTGCTTTGATTTGGGCGGCCCGGTTAACAAAGCGGCCTACACCTTTGGCGTGGGCCTCTTGGCCTCAGGCACCTACGGCCCCATGGCCGCGATTATGGGGGCAGGCATGGTGCCGGCCATTGGCATGGGTATCGCAAGCTTCGTGGCACGCAACAAGTTCTCCGAGCCGGAGCGTGAAGCCGGCAAGGCTTCGTTCGTACTGGGGTTGTGCTTTATTAGTGAAGGCGCGATTCCGTTCGCGGCCAAAGATCCGCTCCGGGTTATTCCCGCTTGTATCGCTGGGGGCGCCGTTACGGGTGCGCTTTCGATGCTGGTGGGTGCCCAATTAATGGCCCCGCACGGTGGCATTTTCGTCCTGCTGATTCCTAATGCAATCACCCCGCCGCTGCTCTACCTGGGCGCCATTGTGGCAGGCTCGCTCATCACTGGCCTGAGCTACGCCTTTATTAAACGCGGCGCCGCTCAAGTGGCCGTCGCCAGCTAAGTGTTATCTCAACACGAGCAGGCGCAATGCCTGCTCGTGGTTAGCCCTGTATAAAAAGCTGCTGACGTCATTGCTGTTTTATTACCTGTTTTATCGCCACGCTCAATGGATAGTTGCCCTTATCACTTTTTTATGTAGTATTTTTACATAATCGATATCACCGCCATTTACCCCAGTTAACATTTGCCACTCAACAACAACGGACACGCGCTCTATGTTTCAACTCACCCGTAGCGTTACGTGGCAGGCGCTTGAACGCCTGCGCGACAACACCCATAACGACCGCATCCGAGACTACTTCACTAACGACCCGAAACGCTTTGAGAAGATGAACCTCAAGGTCGGCGGTCTGTTTCTGGACTATTCAAAGCACCATGTTTCCGACGAAGTGCTCACCAAACTGATAGAGCTTGCTGACCACTCCGCGCTGGTGCAGCGCCGGGCACAAATGTTTTCTGGCGATATTATCAACGTTACCGAAAACCGTCCGGTACTGCATACCGCACTGCGTAACCTGAGTGACGAACCGGTGTATGTCGACGGCGAAGACGTCATGCCGGAAATTACCCGCACCCGCGAACAGATCAAACAATTTTCTGAAACGGTACGCAGCGGAGAATGGAAAGGCTACAGCGGCCAGTCGATCAAGGATGTCGTTAATATCGGGATTGGCGGCTCGGACCTTGGCCCCAATATGGCGGTGCGCGCACTGCTTAAATATCGCCACCCGGAGATGCACTTTCACTTTGTATCCAACGTGGACGGCACGCATATCCAGAAGGTGCTTTCGCGCCTGGACCCGGCCACCACGCTGTTTATCGTCTCGACCAAAACGTTCTCCACCCAGGAAACGCTGCTCAATGCAAAAACAGCGCGGCGCTGGTTCCTGGAGAACGCCGGAAGCGACGCGGATGTAGGTGCCCACTTTGTCGCCGCTTCTACCAACCGCAAAGCGGCCATGGAATTCGGCATCCGTGAAGAGAATGTGTTCGAGTTCTGGGCGTGGGTGGGTGGGCGCTACTCCATGTGGTCTTCAATCGGCTTACCGATTGCGTTATCTATCGGTTTTGAAGGGTTTATTGAGCTGCTGGAAGGTGCTCATGAGATGGACCGCCACTTTATTGAGGCGCCTTTCTCCGAGAACATGCCGGTACTCATGGCGCTTATCGGCATCTGGTATATCAATTTTATTGGCGCAGAAACCCAAGCCATCGTGCCTTACGACCAGGCGCTTAACCAGTTGCCCTCCTTCCTGCAACAGCTGGATATGGAGTCCAACGGCAAATCGGTGGATATTTTCGGCCACCCGGTCAACTATAAAACCGGCCCGATTGTATGGGGGCAAACCGGCTCCAATGGTCAACATGCCTTCTTCCAGCTGCTGCACCAGGGCACGCGCTACGTACCTATCGACTTTATCGCCTCGCTCAAGCCGGAGCCTGGCATGGAAGATCACCACTTTGCGCTATTAACCAACATGCTCGCCCAGGCCAACGCTTTTATGGAAGGCAGCCAAGGCGACGGTAAAGAGTTAAGCCAGCACGACCCCTACAGCTGTCCCGGCAACCGCCCTTCCAGTACGTTACTGTTGGATGAACTCACTCCCCGCAATCTCGGCGCGCTAATCGCACTCTACGAGCACAAGGTCTTTGTTCAAGGCGTGATCTGGAACATCAACTCGTTCGATCAATGGGGTGTTCAGCTAGGCAAACGTATCGCCGGTGAAATCAGCGAACGCATCGACACTAACGCAGCCGACTTTGATGCCTCAACGCAAGGATTGTTGAAATTGGTACGCGCGCATTTTCCAAGTGGCGGTGACGGCGCCAACAGCCAACACGCTGAAAACGCCAAAAAAGCGACGAGGAAAAAGAGTTAGCGGGTTTAAGAAACAGAGAAAAGCGTTTATTCAAAGTCCTGGCGTAATAGCCGGGACTTTTTATAAGTAATCTGTATTGATGCTGTATCGACGAAAACAGCGTGTTAGTTCACTTCCATCCAGTACTGCGTTGATGTCTCACCGCATATTGTAAAACCCAACCGCTCGTATAGGGCGATGGCCTGGCTCTGCTTTAAAACACGAAGCCGTAAAGGCACGCCCAGCACTCTGGCCTTTTCAAGCTCCTGGCGCACAATGTGTGCACCAACTCCCCGCCCTTGATATTCCGCTAAAAGAAACAGATCCCGAAGCCGAAGAAATTCCCCTTCATTTGTAACCCATACAGCACCTACAGACTTACCGTTTAACGCCAAGACCTCAAAACCACCCTGGCGCCATTTTTCATCAAAAGCTGGCATTTGAAGCTCGGCCTCCCACGTGCCGAATTGACGCTCGACAACATTCTGGTAGGCGCTTTCATAAGCACGCCAAATAAAATCACGATCACTCTGTGCCGCTTTCAACCTGGCAATGTGCATTGCTTTATACCGCCCAAACCGATTTATGGAAGCTGAATATAAGCTTGCTGCCACAATACCGAAGGCTCATTGTCCAGGCCCGGCCATCATTGAAGCTACGATGGTTATTCGCCATGCTCTTCTCGCCACAACAGCGGGTAGTTAGATACAAAACCTGATGACCTTACCGTTAACTCCGTTTCGAAATCACCGCCGCTCGATACGTAGTTAAATATTGACTCTGATTGCCGGGTGTAACGTTGAGGTAGCTTTTCTAACGTCAGTTCTGGAAATGTTAACCAAGCAGCGACTGCCTGCTCGGAGTCTCCTATAGCCATATCGCATCGCCTGATAGGCAGCAAATTCGTCGCTGGTGAAAAGGCGAGATCAACGTCAATACACCCTTCAACCTGAGGTTGCTCAACCCCGTTCAACGTCCACACATTGCCAGGCTCGACCATAAGTACCACGTCAATCGGCTCATCATTAATGTTACCGGCCACATGCACTTCTTGCGTTTTCCAAGCCGCATCGCACACGACTCTGTAGGAGAGCAAGCACTTGTTGCCCTCGGCTACGAAGATGGAAGTTCCTGTCAGCAGGTGGCCTCTTTCGCCGCTGCTCACGTTGCATAACTCGTGTCCTGGCAGGTCCAACCGCTGCCAGACAATCGTATCTTTGGTTGGCATCGTCATAAATTCCGAACCTTACTCCTATCAATCACCCTATGCGGCGGATCACTCAAGCCAGTTCAACCTTACTAAAGTTAGCTTATAAATGGCCGATAACGTCTATTAATAACAACGAAGGATCGACCATGAAGATCGGATTTTCCAATTTTATGTTGATAGGTACCCGTCACGAATCGTCTCCCGCTTTGAAGGTGTCTCGGGTCGCAAGCCAAAAGAGCCCGATGGTGGCAGCACCGGATGCTGACGATGCACTGACTAAACGCCTTAAAAAGCAGAAAGAGGCGTTTGAGCAACTGGCGGCCCTGCCCAGCCCGAAAGAGTCAGCGATGCAAAATGCTTCGCAGAAAGTCGGCTTTTTAAAGCAGCGGCTAGAAACACTTAAAGCGATGATGCGCTTTGCATCACCAGAACAGCTCAAATCCATGGCTAAAGAGCTTAAAAGCATTGCCCGCGAGCTAGGTGTGGCAGCGCGGCAATTAAATGATAGCGGCGGTGGTAGTGCTGGCCCTTCTGTCACGCCTACAGTAACGAGCGCCCAGCCAACAAGCAGTGTCACCCCTACCGCTTCTTCTGACAGTGCTGAAAACAGCAGCGCCGATACACAAGCTGACGCTCAAGCCGCCAACGCGACGCTCGCCAGTGCGGAGGCGACCATGGCGAACCAGGATGATGAGCAGAGCGAGCAAGCGCAGGGTGCAGCCACCACGACCAATGACGCGCCAAAGGCCGTAATCACCTCTTTGCAACCGCAAGATGATCGCCGTTCTCAAGGAATTAGCGCCAGCGAACACGCTCTGCGCAGTATTTTGATCGATACAAAAAAAGAGCTTCAGGAAGCGATGAACGAGCTAAAGATTCGCCTACGTCAAGAGGATAAAGAAGCCCGCCGAGAGCTTAAAAAGGCGGAAGAAGATATGAGCAAGCTTGACCGTATACTGGCCCAGTCAACCTCCAATGCACTCTACTCTTCGCTAGGCCAAATGCTACCTACTACCGTGAACAGTGCCAGCGTAGTCATGGGTAGCATTAGTGTGGAAGTGTGAGCATTCGCTCGTTGCCCTACGGTCATTCGTTCACAGTACAGTTGCTGAAAAGGCACGCAGTGCAATGTTACTTTGACTATGTACTAGCATGAGTACAGGTTATGGGCGCTGTTGTAGTGTACAAAGTCATGAACTTTATTTGAGTTAACTAACTATTAACAGCACTTCATCAGCGCGTGTAATTACCGCATACTCCCCTTCCAGATTCGCCAGTGACATAGCATGCACTTCATCCGCCGTACGGTAAGCGCCTGCGTAGTCCTGCTTGGCAAAGGTAAACGTGGCATCGGCGACGACGTGGGTATCAAAGCCAAGATTACCGGCTGTGCGAGCGGTGGCTTCAACCGAATTGCTGGTACTTACACCGACGATAACCAGCCGCTTGATCTCGCGAGCGTGAAGCCAGCGCTCTAAGCCTGAGTGGGTAAACGCACAGGGTATGTTCTTTTCCACTACGTGCTCTTTAGGTTCCGGGACTAGTGCGGGCTGGAACTCTGCGCCGGGCTGTCCCGGCCAGAACGGCGAGCCGGGGGTCCGAGAGATATGCCGTACATGCACCACCGGCCAGCATGTACTACGCCACTTTGTAAGCAGGCGCTGGATATTTTCTTCCGCATTAGGGTTATTGCGCTCGCCAGCGGCAGGGTCGCTCATACCCCGCTGCATATCGATGATCATCAGAGCGACAGGTTGATTACTCGTTACCAATTCAACATCCTCTTTTATAGGCTTCTTGGATCAGGCGTAAATCCAAGTACTTACGTGAAAACTGTGCGTTACTAGCCGCCCCTTCTCAAAATTACTCGAAATACTTCAACCACCTATACAGCTTGCCTAAAAAGCGGGTACCGAGTATTAATCCGATGCTGAGTACAACCACTGCTAGCGAGCCGTAGGCCACTATGCCTCCCCACGCCCATTGGCCAATCGCTGTGCTCAAATGCTGAACGAAAAGATACACACCGATCAAGAAGCTGCCTGCGCGTACCAAGCCCTCCTCGGCAATCGTTAAAGCAGGCTCAGCACGCTCTTCTCCAAGAAATTTATTGGCCAGCGTTACCGCAGAAAACCACAGTACGATACCCGCGATGAAAGGAAGAACAGCAGTGGCTGCGAGCCATGGCAGCCACTGGGCTAGCTCCGCATCGTAGCCTGGACTAAACAGCAGCGGAGATGCGCGTAGCAAAGGCGTAATGGCGAGGTAAATAGCGAGTAATCGAATCAAAAGAATGGAGAAAGGTTTCACGGGCTTACCTTACATTTAAACCTCCAGCATAAGCCAAATTTGGCCCAAAAACCTGGCACCCGATACAACATTGCCTTGGTAATTTCTTACCAAGGCAATGAAGCAGTACGGCTACACTCTGTATAACGGACGAATGTAGAACCGGTTGTTTAACGATCCCGAATGACAATCGGACCAATGGGCGCAACGTTAGGCATGAATAGCATGACTTCGTTAACGTCGTGCATGGGGGCGACAAAATCGGCTTTCCAGGTACCTACGCGTGGGTTCTTGTCTGGTTCGTAGTTAAAGCTCAGCCGCAAGTTGTCTGGCGCGACCACACCTCCATCTTCACGCAGCAGCGAGAACGACTGGTCGCCGAACTCGGCGTAGATCTGCCCGTCAATTCGATCTAGCGGGATATCTTCATAAATGATCTCGCCAGAGTAACCAGGGTAGTCCGTCACGAAACGTACTTCAATATGTAAAACGCCCTCTTTGCGAACAGCTTTATAAGGCTCAGCGTAGGCGTGACCACTGGCGGTGGGCGCGCGTTCAGCATTAAGTGCAAATGCTGGCGTGCTGGCTAGTGTTGTCAATAACAGCAGTGAAAGAGTGTTACGAAGCTTCATATCTGACTCTTTTCGGGGTAGTGAGTGGATTGATAGTTGGCGAAGTGATATCAGGCAGTGGTTACCAACGGAACAGAGCCACCCGAAGGCGGCTCTGTTGTACTTGCAATACGTGGGTATTTACTCAGCTTCGATACCGAAAGCGTTCAGGCCCGCGCGGAATACGTCGGTGTTGTCGATCCAGTAGTGGCTGTCTTCGTCTACTTCATAGCGGGAAAGACCGCCTTCTGCCTGAGCGATGTCGAAGAAGAACTCAGCGCCCGCGCCGTGGGCATACAACGGTACCAGCTCACGCGTGTGGGTATCGGAATGCCAACGTACCAAGGGTAGCGCGCCAGCACCCTGATTAACGATCGGGCTATAGGCATTCACATCAGAGTCAGGACCTTGAAGCAAACCGTTACCGTGATCAGTCGTTACAATGATCAAGGTATCGTCCCAGGAACTGTTGTTTTCTACCCACTCAACGGCCGCCTCCACAGCTTCGTTGAAGTCGATTTGCTCTTCGATAATACGCGGCAGGTTGTTAGCGTGAGCAGCCCAATCCACAGCGCCACCTTCAACCATCAGGAAAAAGCCATTTTCGTTGCCGTTTTCACTGGCGCTGAGCACGTTCAAAGCGCCGCCCGTCAGTGTGGCAAGGCTTGGTGACGTATCCAGTAGATTACCGCCGGTTACGCCGGGGCGGCTGTATTGCAGCGTCTGAATGTTCTGCACCAGGCCCAGTACTTTGTCCTTGGGAAGATCCAACTCACCAGCAGCCAGAGCTTCAAAATCGTCCTTGCTTTCGATAAAGGCGTAATCCGTTTCGCCGCCTACCAAGCGCTGGTAGGTCTCTTCGCCACCGATAAAGCGGAAATCGCTCTCACCGGGGTTATCGACATGCTCGCCGGCTGCATCGTAATAGGGGTGTCCGGTACCGATGGCGACAGTGGCAAGGCCAGAATCGACAATTTCGCGGCCAATGGCTCTATAGTCATTGCGGCTTACGTTATGGGCCATGAAACCGGCAGGCGTCGCGTGGGAAACCTGCACCGATGAGACAACGCCCAGAGCGCGGCCGCTATCAACAGTGTATTCGCCAATATGCTTAAGCGGTTCATCATCGTTGGACCAGTTGATGGCGCTGTTATAGGACTTATGGCCTGAAGCCAGCGCCGTTGCCGCTGCAGCGCTGTCGGTGTAATCAGCCCGAGCGTAGTCGTAACCGGCAAAGTAGCCCTTGTAGTTACCCAGGCTACCTTCGTAAACGGTGTCTACCACCTCGTCGTTCCAGAGCTCGGCTGGTTCAAACGTAACCGTACCGTCATCACTCTTGGTGGGTGTGGTAGAGGTGTTTAACGGATGCGTTGCCATGAAAAGCTGTGTGTCAAACTCATCATAAACTTCATGGCCCAGCGCGCCGTGACGGAAGTAACTTGCCGCACGGAACGTCTCGATACCGGTGCCGTCGGTGATCATCAAAATAACGTTCTTAGCTGTGTTTTCCTGCGCTAATACCGGCGTAACCATGACCGATGCCAGTGCCAACGTGAGTGCATTGCGCGTAAAGTTTTTCATTTTCATCCCTAAAATAAATTTAGCTAATTCGATATCCAACAAATCGTAGCGCTTAAAAATGTCATTTTCATGAATGCTAATAAAGGTAAGTCAATTATTTCTAATAACCATGAATCGCAATCAGCAGCCGATCCGTAAAACTGTTCATTGTGGGTTTCGCCTGAGTAACGCTTGCACGCTTGGTCACAACACATATACTGTATATATATACACCAATATAGAAAGAGGCAGACGTATGGCGTCTCTCGGCAAATCACCAATACGGACCACCGTGCACAAAGGCCGCGGGGCAACCTATGACCCGCACAACCGCTTTGCCCCAACCCATAGCGTGGCAGAAGACGACGGATGGTGGCGCGAAGAGACTTCCCCCACACGGGCAACTGAAGTACGCGAAGAAACCAGTAAGAGTGCGCTTTCCTGGAACCGGTCGCCAGACTTACCTTTTGATCGCTCATTGAACCCTTACCGAGGTTGTGAACATGGCTGTGTTTACTGCTATGCCCGCCCTTCTCATGCCTATTGGGATCTGTCGCCGGGGCTTGATTTTGAAACCAGGCTGATTGCAAGAAATGGCCTGGTTGAGCGATTAAGTGAGGAGTTTTGCAAGCCTGGATACGTCTGCCGACCAATCAATCTCTCTGGTAATACCGATTGTTACCAGCCACTAGAAGCCAAGCGCCAATTAACGCGCCAGTTGCTTGAGCTATTATTGGCTTGCCGCCATCCAGTCACTATTGTGACCAAAAGCACGTTAGTGTTACGGGATATGGATATGCTGGCTGAGATGGCCGAACACCGCCTGGTGCGCGTATTTATTAGCCTGACCAGCCTGGACGCCAATATGAAACGCACGCTGGAACCTCGTGCGGCCTCTCCTCAAGCGCGTTTAAAAGTTATCCGTGAGCTTAATACTGCAGGCATTCCCGTCGGGACGCTTGTGTCTCCGGTCATCCCCGGATTAACAGATCATGAAATAGAGCGGATTCTTGAGGCCGCCAGCCGTGCTGGCGCACGAACGGCGTCCTGGATGCTGCTGCGCTTGCCCCATGAAGTCGCTCCACTCTTTGAAGCCTGGCTGGAAGCCCATTACCCAGAGCGTGCGGCCAAAGTAATGAGCCTAATTCGCCAATGCCGGGGCGGCAAGGCCTACGACGCTCAGTTCGGTAAGCGCTTTCGCGGCGAAGGTATTTTTGCCGATATGATTGCACAACGCTTTAATCGCGCCAGCCGCCAGTGGAACTTTCAATCTCGTTCCGAGCAAGGGCTGAATACCCGAGACTTTCGCCCGCCCAACGCTCAGGGCGATCTTTTTTATTAAAGCCCATGAAAAAGGCATTTGCCTGACATACTCCCAGCTTACTGAAAGTGCCAAACAAATGCCTGAGTGATTAATACTGTTGTTTTTCGCTATTCGTCATAGCTCTGCTTAAAATCTAATGGACCACATTTCTAAACATCCTTTCATGGTTCATCAATGCAGTTTTTCTCCATCAACAACGATGTGATGCGTACTGCGGGCTTTGGGATGAATAAAGTAGTGACCTTCGGGCGCTGTATGGGGCTTGATGTGGTGTAGTTTAAGGTTTTTTGGCGCAGCGCTTTTATTATGCACTCCATAAATAATAAACGGAATCGCTAGCACTACAAGGAAACAGCCGATCAGCAAACCGGTATAAACTTCGTTAGACTCTTTTCCTGGCAACCCCGTGGGAGGAAAGAAGGAGACGACAAAAGCAACTAAAGAAGTAAGTAACCCCACCACTGCAACAGCAATTTTTATTTTGTTACCGCCTGGGATATTGAAGGTACGTTGATTTTCAGGCTGTTTTCGAACAAGGGTAATGTAAGCCAGGAATAGCATAAAGTAGCTGCACAGATAGATAACGACTGTTAGCGCTAGCGCAATCAGGAAGGACATATTATTTCCTCCCCCCGTATTCGTCAAAACAATCAATGCGATAGTTGTAATGATTAACTGAGAAATAACCAACGCCACCGGCACGCCGTTCTTGTTTACTTTAGCAAAACGCGCCGGCAAGATACCCTGCTGCGCGGTTACCAACATACCGCGTGATGGTCCAACAATCCATGCGGCTATTTCAGCCAGCACACCCAGCAACAGCAGCGCAGCAATAATCCGAATAGCCCATTCAAAATGGCTGCCAAAGTGGTTAATCAACACACTGAACGTTTGCATCACGCCCGCAGATAAGTTGATTTGCTCGTGAGGAATAACAGACGCAATTGTCAACCCACCGAGTGAACTTAAGAGAATGGCAGAAACCATAAGAAACAACATGGCGAGAGGATAATCACGACCGGGGTTTTTCATCTCATTGACATGGGTAGCCGACGCTTCAACCCCCATATAACTCAGTATAAAAGCGACAAACACCACCAAGGTGCTCATACTACCGAAGGTGGGGAAAAACGTCTGTGCACTCATTTCAATAGCGACCGGCGCACCTGAATGAAGATACAAAACTGCAAGCCCAATTAAGATAAAAGCGGGCAGTAGAATACCTGCAAAAAAGCCTAGCTTTGCAATCCGCGCCGTATTCTTGGTACCGCCAAACTGAGTTAACGCTAACCCCCACAATATAATCAACGCCGCAATCGTCTTGACTATCGGGTCGCTATTCAGTGCAGGCCAATTAAGAATGTAAGAGAGTGCGCCTAGCACAAAATAAAGCATAGGAATAAAGCCAACAGCAATTTGCAAATATCCAAAGGAGATTGCCGCAAATCCCCATCGTTCACCTAGCGTTTTGGATACCCAAGTGAAAACCCCACCCTCTTCCCAGCCTTTAACTGTCGCCATTTCTGCTGCGCAAAGTCCTACCGGAATAAACCACAGAACCCCACCAAGAATAAGAAAGAAGACCAGCGAGAAACCCGATGTTGCGAAGGTAGGATATTCATATACCGCCATTACCATTGAAGCCGTTATCGCGAAGAAACCCAATAACGAAAGCTGCTTTGGCGCGGCTGTCGATTGTGTATTATCCATATTTATTCCCCGAAGAAACGAATTATTAGTCCGTCATTCTTTTATTCGCTAATTAGAGCGGCGATGTCTAGCCGCTCTAACAACCAAAAGTTTCAAATCAGGAATGATTAAAGCCGCTGGCCTCACCTTCTGACAATGGATTAACCACGGGATGATCTTCAAAATGCTGAAGTGCTCGCTTCATATCTTCAATTAACAAGCAGCCTAGATCGTAGCTCACCCCATGACGAACAAGGATACGCTGGATAACCAAGTCTTCACGGTGAGCTGGCATAGAATAAGCGGGGACTTGCCAGCCGCGCGAGCGTAATTTGTCGGCCAGGTCATAGAGCGTATAACCGCCAATATTTGCGCCTTCTTTCAGCTTCCATGCCAACGCAGGAATACCTTCATTGCTGTTCCCATCAAAGAGGATTTCGAAGGGACCTAGCTTACCAATCTCATCCGCAATATGTTGCGCGGTAGCGTAACAGGCATTATGGATTTTGGCGTAACCTTCACGCCCAAGTCGCAGGAAGTTGTAGTACTGCGCAATGATTTGCCCACCGGGGCGCGAAAAATTGAGCGCGAATGTCGGCATATCACCGCCGAGATAGTTAACGTTAAAAATGAGCTCTTCGGGCAAGTCTATTGCTTCACGCCAGACCACCCAGCCAGCTCCCAAAGGTGCAAGCCCAAATTTGTGGCCAGACGTGTTAATGGACTTCACTCTCGGGAGTTGGAAGTCCCACACTAGATCTGGCGCGCAGAACGGAGCCAAAAAGCCCCCGCTGGCACCGTCAACGTGTATAGGAATATCCAAGCCGGTTTTTTGTTGTAATTGATCCAGTGCATCGCTTACGGCTTTTACTGGCTCGTATTGGCAGGTAAAGGTAACGCCCAGCGTTGGTACGACACCAATCGTATTCTCATCAACGCGTTTGATAACTTCCTCTGGGCTCATAATCAAGCGATCGCCTTCCAGCGGAATTTCACGCAGTTCAACATCAAAATAACGGGCAAATTTGTGCCAGCAAATTTGTACCGGCCCACAAATCATATTTGGTTTATCCGTGGGCAGCCCTTTTGCCGCACGTTTTTTCCGCCATTGCCACTTAAGCGCTAGCCCACCAAGCATTGCGGCTTCTGAAGAGCCAATCGTCGAGCATCCCATGGTTGTTTCTGGCGAGGGTGAGTTCCAGAGATCTGCTAACATCCTAACGCAGCGTGCTTCGATTTCCGCAGTTTGTGGATATTCATCTTTATCGATCATGTTTTTATCGATTGAAAGATCCATCAAATTACGAATTTCATCATCTACCCATGTTTGGCAAAATGTTGCCAGGTTCTGGCGGGAATTTCCATCAAGCATTAATTCGTCACGAATGGCGCTAAATACATTGTGAGGATTACGTTCTTCATCGGGAAACCCGGATTTCGGCAACGATGTCGCCAAGTCAATTGATGCATATACATCGTCATTATCATTACGTGCATTTAACCCTTTGACATCCATCGTACTACCCCCAGTTTTTATATGGATCACGTTTACTGCTCAAAGATCAGCTAAGACCACCCTATCAAACCATCAAAATTTACTATATCTACATGGGTGGTGCTTTTAGTCTATGACAAAATCTTAAAAATGAAACATCGTAAGTATAATTTAAAAAATTATTTCGCCAAAAAACGCCTATCCACTTGAAACTGCTAAAAATATTACCAACCAAGGCGTGTCATTTCTTTCTCGTAGCACCCAACGGGTAGAAAAGTGATTTAACAACCAATGTAAAAAGAAATATCCAACAAGCAACCATTCGTGCCAATGAATAAACAACAACGCTTTGATGGAAACAAGTTAAGACAAGAGATTTACAGCATGGCATGGCCTAAAAGATTTGAAAAAAGCATTTGCTGACATACTCTCAGCTTACTGAAAGTGTCAAACAAATGCCTAAATGAGTAATCCTGTTGTTTTCGCTATTCGTAACGCTTATTTAGGCCGGTGGCGTAGCTCATTGAGCACTAACGTAAAGAAACTACGAATTTCGTTCATTTTGGGTCGTGCTTCTTTAATCAACGTGTCGAAAGGTTCCAGCTCTCGCTCTTGCGCTTCTCTTTGCGCTATCTCTTCTCTTATTTCTTCAATGAGCTCGGAAGAGTCATCCAGCATGGCCTTGAGTTCAGCGGTCGATGTTGACACTAGCTCGTGTTGATTGGTCATGGACGTTTCCTCAAAACAGCGTGGTGAGCGCAATCAGGATGGCTGGCACGGCAATAAATACGCCTAATACCCAAGCAGCGGCCAGTGCTTTTCTTTCTGAGGCGACACGACCTAGCCACTCGGCACCCTTAACAGGCAGTGGTCTTAAAAAAGGTAGGCCAAAAATCACCACAACCGCAAATAGATTAAAGAAGAGATGAACCAGCGCGATTTCCAGCGCCAGTATGGCAGTTGCCCCAGTAATTGCGGTGGCAGCAAGTAGCGCGGTAAACGTCGTGCCAATGTTGGTGCCTAATGTGAAAGGGTAAATCTGACGTAAAGAGAACGCGCCTGACCCAGCTAACGGCACCATTAAGCTTGTGGTGGTAGAGGAAGACTGGACTAAAAACGTCACCACAGCACCAGAAGCAATACCGGCGACGGGGCCACGTCCAATGGCGTTATGCATAATATTTTTTGCCTGCCCTACCATCAGTACTCTCAGCAGTGCGCCGATATAACGAATCGCTAAAAAGATCACGGCAATGCCAAAAATAATCATGGCAACGCCACCGGCAATCGTGGGCAGGTTCATGGCGACACTTTCAACCGAAGAGGTAATCGGCTTTGTTGCCATCCCGACAATATTAATACTGCCCATGGAAAGATCGGCATCGCCGTAAAACAGAAACGCCGTAGCGTTCGCCAGCTTTTCAAGCGGATGAAAAATAAGCTCAATGGGCAGAAAAATCGCCACGGCCAGCAAGTTAAAAAAGTCATGCACCGTTGCGGCAGAGAACGCGCGCCTAAACTCGGCTTTATCACGTACGTGGCCCAGACTTACCAATGTATTGGTGACAGTAGTACCAATATTGGCCCCCATGATCATAGGCACCGCCGTAGCGACAGGCAGGCCGCCCGCCACAAACGCCACGATAACGGAAGTAACGGTTGAAGATGACTGTATCAGGGCCGTCGCGACAATCCCAATCATCAAACCAACAAAGGGGTTGGTGGCAAATTCAAATAGCTGAGCAGCATGGTCGCCCGCAGCAATCTTAAAGCCATTACCTATGATGGATACGGCACAAATCAGGAAATACACCAGCAATGCAAGCGTGAGCCACTGCCTTAGTGTGCCCTTGCGCCGGACTTTTATCCTTCGACCCTGGCTTGGCAAGACCTCTTGCACAGCGCTATTAATATTCTCAGCCATTTGCCGCACCCTCCTCGCATGAAGAACGCCAGATACTCACTTACTCGAAGAATGACGGTTATTGGTGACACCGGTGTGACAACAGCGTGGCATTATGATGTTAGAGCCTTTTTTTGCTTTTATAAAAATTTAATAAATATTATTTAATAAGATATCCCACCAGCTTTTTCAATCAGGCTAATCATTTATAGTAAGCTTTAGAAGCTGACCGAAAGGTTATTCCCTGCACATCGCTGATTTCATAAATATCATCTAAAACTGTTAGCTTAAAATAAGCACAATCTCCTACTTTAACATGCTGAATATCAAACAATTCATTGAGTAGAAGGCGGATAATGCCGCCATGAGCCACAAGGATGGAAGGCGACTCCGTAAGATCGTGCTTTAGCTTATCAAGTGTGAATAAAACCCTTTTCTTAAAAGCCGAATATGTTTCTGATCCTTCGACGTTACTTTTTTCATCGTTAATTTTTTTAACTTCACCTGGAAAACAGCGTGCTGCTTCAGATCTAAGCAATCCGCTTAACACTCCATAGCGATTTCGCTCCTGAAAATCAGGAAGCGTTCGGCACGTAATGTTCGTGGCTTCGCTAATAGCAGCGGCGGTTTCTTGCGCCCTGATAAGTGGGCTTGCATATAATGATTCAGCGCCTATTAATTGAAGCGCCCTTGCAACCTCTTTACTTTGTTCTCGCCCGTGCGGCGTCAGGTGATCGTCATAGGAGCCACCGAAACGGTCTTCGATATCGCCGGTGGTTTGACCATGGCGAACCAGGTAGAGCACTTTATATATGGGTGTCATTGTAATCCTGCTTATTTTTACAAAAGCCGACTACTACAACACCTTAGAATGACAAAATGATTAATTGACCCAAAAAAAGTTGCACCCCAGAAAGGGCATTCTACTTACGGTTACCCGCGATTAAGCAGGCGAAAGTGCTTTTTTACCTGTTTGTATGGTAATTCCAGACAGATAACTATCCAGCGGGCGTCATCTAGACGAATGGCGAGGCAAAGTTCATCCTGCCAGCCGGTTCGCTGATAGAAGTTGCTGGCGTATTCGTTATGCCCGGCAGGCGGTACCACATCGGCCATACACAGCACGCCTTGCCGCGGGGCGCTGCCGAGCGGCACCAGAAACGGGTCCTGCTGGTAATCCTGTAGCAAGTAGCGCTGAAAAAGCAGCTCACGGCGCTCGGGAATGGAATCGAACAGGTAGATAGGGTGTTTGTCAGGCCGGTACCCAATGATCACCGCACAGTCAAAGTGGATAATGGTTTTGAGAAGCGCCGTCAGCTGTGAGGTGAAGCTCACCGTGTGCAGCGCATCAATCGTCTGCGTTAACGCATGCAACATGGCGTCTTTAAAGAGAGTAGGCATACGTATTAAACGGTGGCTGTGGCAGAGGACGTTCCGTATGCTTTAGTCCGCGCTCATTTATAAGACACTCACACAGTAGATTTTATGACCGACTCTCTCAGCAAGACAAAATCCAGCTTTTATCGACGTCTTTACGTGGCTTACCTGATCGACCAGGGCGTCGCTAGCGTACCTGCGCTCGTGAGCGCCTGTGGCATGCCGCGTCGTACGGCTCAGGATACGATTGCGTCACTTGCCGAACTGGACATTGAATGCCAGTTTCAACCAACCCAAGGCGAGCGCCATAACAGTGGTGAATACCGGATTATCAGTTGGGGGCCAATTGACCCTTCCTGGGTCAAAAACCAGGCAAAACGGCTGGCCGAGACACTGGATTATCCCGCATTCACATTTTGATTGCCTGCTGGTTCAGTATGCTCAGTCGCGCCAGGCAAGCCGGGCAGCATTCAGCGTAACGCTTAATGAACTGGCGACCATGGCCAGCACCGCCACCAGCGGGGGAATGGCCATCACGATCACCAAGCCCAGTGCTAGCGTGTTATAGACGGCCGACAGGGTTAAATTCTGCAACATGACACGCCGAGTTGCCTGAGCAGTGGCAAGCCCCTCAACCAGGCTAGAAATACCCGGTTTCAGTAAATGCGCAGCTGCACCTTCACGGGCGGCATCACTGGCGTTGAAAGGAGCTGCCCCAGTATCGGCAGCCACCAGGCCTAAGGTGTCATTAACCCCATCGCCCACAAACATCGTAGGCCCAGGCAGCCCCTGAACCAGACGGGCTTTCGCCTCTGGCGAACGCTCTGCAAAACATGCATTCGGCGCCAGCCCAAGGCGCTCAGCCACCGCCTCAACGGCGCTAGGCCTATCTCCACTCAGCATGACCACCCAGTAATCGGCTTGCAGTGATTGAATACTCGACGCGGCATCCTCATACGGCGTATCTTCAAGATAGAAGCTGCCTAGCCAGCCCAAGGCGTCCGCAAGTACCACTTCAGAGGCGGCAAGTGAGGTATCCGTTTCATATTCAGGCAGCTCAATACCCTGGCTACTTAAAAAGCGCTGGCTGCCGAGCCAAATATCGCCATGTTCTGGCAAGTGAAGGTGCACCCCTTGCCCAGGCACCTCTTCTATCAGCGGGGCTTGCCGCGGCACGTATGTCGGGTCAGAACCCGCCCAACGCTTGAGCGCTTGGGCCAAGGGATGCGGGCTGTTGGCTGCCACTTGATACAACGTGGCTTTAACCGCCTGTTCGGTCACCCCTTCGCGGCCTACCCAGTTTACTAGCACCGGTTCGCCCTGCGTTAACGTGCCGGTTTTATCCAGGGCAATGGTTTTAACTCTCGCCAGCGTTTCAAGCGCTGCTGGGTCGCGTAAGGCGATCCCTTGGTTTAACAGTCGTCCGCTCCCCGCCAGGCTTGCCAATGGCACGGCCAAACCTACGGCACAGGGGCATGCAACGACCAGAACTGAAAGCGCTCGAACGGCGGCATCTTCAAGGCCAAGCCCCAATAATAGCCCCACCGGCAGAGTAGCTAACCCCAGTATCAACGCCACGGGGCTTAGCCAGGCAGCAAAGCGGTCGGCAAGTTTTTGCAGCTCGCCCTTTTGCGTCTGATAGTGGCGCATTTGGTCGCGAAGACGGTCCAGACGCCGATCGCCCAAGGCATGAGTGACCGTCATACTGACATCATCGCTGCCTAGTAACCGACAGCCGGCATAAATTGGCTCGCCTTTAGGAAAGTGGCGAGGCGTGCTCTCCCCCGTCAGCGATGCGGTATCCACCCACGCGGCCTCTTCTAAAATGCCGTCCAGCGCAATAAGCTCACCCGGCGTGAGCATTACCCTGGCACTCGGTAGCACCTCAGCCAAGGGTTTCACCTGCCACTTGGCGCCCTCCCACACCAGCGCCTCACCCTTTGGTTGGGGCAGGACATCAAGGGCTTTTAACCCGCGATGACGACACAGCGTTTCCACTAGCCGCCCGCCTAGCAAAAGTACAATGAGCATGACGGCTGTATCGAAATACACCTCGGCAGAGCCGCGCCATAAAAGCCCGAATGACACCACGACCGCAGACCAAACGCCGAGGGTAACCAGCACGTCCATACCCGGACGTTTAGCACGCAGCGTGCGCAGGCCCGCCCGATAAAACGGCCACCCGGCAAAAGTCACAACGGGAATAGAAAATGCCCCCGACACCCAAGCGACGACCCATTCAATCGTTGGGTTGGGCAACGCTCCTGCGTAAATCAACAGGGATGCCAGCATGGTCCACATGCCAAACACGGCCCCCACCAGCAGGCGTAAACTCAAATAGCGGCTTTCCTGCTCAAGGCGCGCATGCGCGTCCGCACCAGCTTCCAGCTCGGTTAATCGGTAGCCCAGGCGCTTTACTCCAGGGGCCAACGTGTCGAGCGAGATAGCCTCAGCAGCTCCTTTTACCCATAGCGTGGCGGTTGGGTAGTGAACGCTGATGCTCTCAATCCCCTTTCGGTGGCTAAGCACGCCCTCCACGGCGAGCGCACAACTGGTGCACCACATGCCGTTTAGCGTGTACAGCGCTTCTTTGGCGCTTGGCTCCCCCTGCGCCTGCATCGGTGGCTCTTTACCGCTTACAGACAAGGCGGTAAGCCAACCATCGGCCCGGCGACAAACACCACGCCCAAGGCAGAAAACACGTATAGCCATGCGGACACAAAGGCATTAAAGTGCTGCCGCCCTTTATGCTGTTTAGCTTCCTGAAAACACCCCCAGGCAAGCCCGGCCAATAGCACGGCGGTTACCAGGCTCAGCAACAGCAGAGTGATATTAATATGGTTAAATGCCCCCTGGTCAGGCTCTGGCGGCACCACGGCGCAGGCAACCGATAGCCCGCCGTAAATGGCGACAAACCAGATGCTCCAAAGCGTCAACCCACCTACAAAATGGCCCGGATGAGTAAGATTTAATCGCTGCACGATTGCTTTCATCGCTTAGCCTCCAATCACGCGCGGTAGCACGGCCAGCGCAACAACCAATATCCAGAACACCACCACGTTATAGCGCCAGAAATAAGCGACGACTACCGGTTCAAACGGCGCATGCAATCCCACATAGCGGTAACCAACACGTAAGCCCTGGAGCAGGGAAAGTACGGCCCCCAAGGCGCTATGCAGCAGCGCGTAGTAGAGGCCTACCATCAGAATTGCATCATGCGACGTTTCAGTAACCGCCAGGTTAGCGCGTACCATTACCCATAAAATCAGCGCAAACTGAATGCCGCCCAATAGCGCGGCGCCGTAAAAGTTAAACGCCAAGCCACGCTCTTGTTGTTTACGCAGCCCGCGTACGCTTTTCTCCATTAACGCCGCGCCACCCAGCAATGCGAAGCCCGCGATGACAAGCGCTATTAAGGAAAGCGGCGATGTCTCGGGCATCCGCCATTCAGGCGATATCGTCCATAGATAGAACCAGCCAAATAGATAAGATAGGAAAAAAGATCCATTGGCGATCATTGCGGTTGTCATGGCCCATACACCGGGGCCATCCATGGTTCGGGAGTGCAGCGGTGGGTCGCCAGGCGTAACATTAGCGTTAGGCGCCGCTTTAGGATGGGCCCCGTTCTCCCACGACCAGCGCAGCAGGAAAACGACCGCCACCGCTGCCCCCAAACCGGCCAACGGGTACCAGCGCAATAACAGGCTGATACACACTATCGCCAGCGCCATAGCAGCAAAAAGCGGCCACCAGGAGTTACTGGGCACATGAATAACTTCACGCACTTTACCGGTTAGCGGGTCGGTGCCCCACATCTCGCGGCGGCCGTGGTCTGCTGAGGCCAGGCCGTGCTTACCTTCTTCCATCTCCTGCGGCAACTTAGGATGCTCCCAAAGCGGGTGGCGTGTTTCAATAGGAGGCAAGCTGACAAAGTTATAGGGAGTCGGTGGCAGTTTATTGGCCCACTCCAGTGTATCCGCATTCCATGGATTGGTTTTGGCGGGTTTGCCGTAGCGAAAGTGCAGCGCGATATCAATCAGCACCATGGCGAACCCTGCCGACATCACAAACCCGCCGATGGAAGACAACAAGTTAAAAACATCCCAGCCCAATCCTGTGTCATAGGTATAAACCCGCCGGGGCATTCCCAGAAGACCCGTCCAGTGCATAATCAAAAAAGTGGCATTGAAGCCAATAAACACCAGCCAGAAGCCCCATTTGCCAATCGTTTCAGAGGGCATCCGCCCTGAAAAGAGCGGCAACCAGTAGTAAAGCCCGGCCATTAACGGGAAAAGCATGCCGCCTACCAGTACATAGTGCATATGCGCCACGACAAAGTGCGTGTCATGTACCTGCCAGTTAAAGGGCACTAGCGCCAACATAACGCCGGTTAAACCACCGCACACAAAAATGACCAAAAATCCGACGATCCATAACATCGGGAGTTTCATTTTGGGTTTACCAAGCCATAGTGTGGCCAACCAGACAAAGATTTGAATACCGGTAGGTATCGCCACCAGCATACTGGCAGCTGAGAAAAATGCCTGAGCCAGCTGGGGGATGCCCACCGTAAACATGTGGTGGACCCATAGCCCAAAGCTAATAAATCCCATCACGGTAATGGCGAATACAACCCAGCCGTAGCCTACGATAGGCCGACCGGCGAAGACGGGAATCAGCGTCGAGACAATACCAGCAGCCGGCAGAAAGATGATGTAAACCTCTGGGTGGCCAAATAGCCAGAACAGGTGCTGCCAGAGTACCGGGTCGCCGCCGCCTGCGATGTCGAAAAATGGCATGCCTACAGCACGCTCAAGCTCCAGCAAGATACTGCCCAGAATAAGGGGTGGAAAACCCACCACAATCATCAGCGCCATGGCCAAAATGTACCACGCAAACAGCGGCATCTTGTGCAGCGCCATCCCTTGAGTACGGGTTCGTAGAATGGAAACTACCAACTCTACCCCGGCTGAAAGCGCCGAAATCTCAACGAAGGTGATCCCCAACAGCCAGAAATCGGAGCCGAGGCCTGGCGAATACTCGCTACTGCTAAGCGGCGTGTACATAAACCAGCCGCTATCCGGCGCCATTTCCAGCACCATGCTGAAAGAAAGAATGATGCCGCCAAATAGATAACACCAGTAGCCCAGCGCGGTTAACCGCGGGCACACCAGGTCACGCGCGCCAATCATCTTGGGGATCATATAGATCGCCAAGCCTTCCAAAATGGGGATGGCGAACAAAAACATCATCACCGTGCCGTGCATGGTGGTGACTTGACTATAGATTTCGGGTGTTAAAAAGCCTTGATCGGGTGTCGCAATCTGCGTGCGAATCAGCATCGCCAAAATGCCACCAATCAGAAAAAAGGCCATCCCGGTGACCATAAATCTAAGGCCAAGCGTGGTGTGGTTAACAATGGTTAACGCTTTTAAGCCAGCAGGGTTTGCCCATACCTCTGCAAGGTCATTGTGTAACTTTTGAAGGTCTTCAGGGCCACTTGCGTCGCGATCAATCGTTGTCATGGGGTCAAGGTCTCCAGCCAAGCACCCAGGGACTCCAAGGTGGCAGTATCCATATAGTTATGAGATGGCATTTTGTTACTCGGCTTGAGCGTTTGGTGATTTTCCAACCAGTAGTGAATAGCCCCCTCCTCCATGGGGAGCGTGCCCGCGCCCAAGGTATAGCGCGCACCAATATCAGAAAGATCAGGCCCAATAGTGGAGGCAGAGAGTCCAGCAACGCTATGGCAGCTGGCACAGGTAGATGCAAACTCATCCCGCGCTTGGGCAAAGTCATCATTTGCAAGTGCCCGTTCGGCCAAGCGCTCTTCCTGCCGTTCAGCGAGCCACGCGTCATACTCTTCACGTTCTACGGCTTCAACGTAAAACTCCATATTCGCATGCTGAGTACCGCAAAATTCCGCGCACTGACCACCAAAGACGCCCGGCGCATCGGCCTCAAGGCGAATAACATTGGTGCGCCCGGGTAACATATCGATCTTGCCACCTAGTCTGGGTATCCAAAAGGAGTGAATAACATCGGCGGAGGTAACGTGAAAATCTACAGGCTCCCCCGCAGGCATGATGAGCTGGTTCGCGGTAACGACTTCTCCACCTTCTGCTCCCGGGTAGCGAACTTCCCACCACCATTGGTGGCCGATCACCTCAATTACTTCCGGGGGCTGGCTCAACGGTAGCGGCAACATTCGCTTGCCAGTCGGCACCCCAAAAATAAGTAACGCTGTAACGCTCAAAACAGGAAGTAAAATGCCCCCACCAATAATCCAACAGCGAGCAATTTTGCGCTCCTCTTGAGGCGTACGTTCTTGGTATTTACGTTTGAAGGTATAAAGCCATAACGCCACCACGCCAATCAGCACCACCGTGGCAAATGTCAGCATTATCCACCAGATTAGGACCACATCGCGTGCAGCTTGCCCAGCGGGGTCTAGAATAGATAGATCACCCGCGCAGCCTGTAAGACCTAACGTCAGAGTGCCCAGCAGGGTGAGCATGCACCGGTTTACCCACTGCGGCACAGCACGTTGAATACACAGCAAGGCGACGTGATATAAGTAGCGTTCCCTCATTGTTTATTCCTTTTTTCTGCCCACAGGAAGTGATAATGGCAAACTCCAATAGGCGTAATATCAAAAGTCGCGCTTCTATTTCTGGCCACCCGCTGCATCCGCTGATGGTTCACTTTCCCGTGGCTGCACTGATGGCCCTGGTAGCCTGCGATTTGGGATACTGGTATACCGATGATCCTTTCTGGCTGCGCGTAGGTTTGTGGCTGGCGGGTATAGGGGCACTTGGGGGCTGGCTGGCGAGTATTGCGGGCACCATTGACCTGGTGAGCGTAGGCCAAATTCGCCGTCTTATTACCGGCTGGAGCCACGCTATTGTCGCTGTTGTCATGCTCTCGCTTGCTTCGCTTAACTGGCTGATCCGTTTTAGCGAACCGGAGTTGGTGCTGCCCTGGGGCATTGCCGTTTCTGTGGTAACCGCCGGACTGGTAGCGCTGGCTGGCTGGCTGGGCGGCCAACTCGTGTATGAACACGCAGTCGGTGTGGAAGTTGAAGAGTGAGGCGATAGCGGTCATGGCGGGCTAGCTCCAATCCAGCGGCTTGGCTAATACCAGCCCAAGCACACAAAGAATACCTGCCAGGGCCACCAAAAACGCGAGTATTGAAGCCGTTTTTACGCCTTTATAAACCCCCATTTCCAGACGTAAAATTAGCCAGCCATAGGCGCCGTGGGCAGCCACCATGGCAACGACAGCGCCCAACTTGAGCACCAGCCAGCCGCCCACCAAACCATGCAAGATAAAGAGAAGCGTGCCGGAAAATATGGCAATTAGCGCTGCCGGTGTTGCCACAGAAATATAAAAAAACCGTGGCATGGGAGGAGAGCCCTGCGCAAAGCCTGCGTCTTTACGCAGTTGCAACGTATAGCTGAGCAACGCAGGCAGATACAGCAGCGAGCCGCACCAGACAACAAGCGAGGCTATATGAAGAAGTTTTAGCCAAGGCATTGAGGCTTCCTTGCATTGCGTTAGGCTTAGTGAAAGAACACTCCACTAACCCTAGTCAACGCTCGCCACTCTGGCTAGCCGATTTACCTTAGGGTGATTTCGTAACCCGTGAATTTACGGAGATTAATCACTCCACTATCAAGGATGAGATACTGTCCTTTAATGCCTTGTAACACGCCTTCGACCAAGGGTTGTTTGTCAAAATTATGGGTAACCACTTTGCGTGGGAATGTCTCCACCGGGTAATCAAACGTGTAGGGCGTTTCATCCAACACCCGAATCGCGTCACTGCCATGTTGGTCGCGCAGCTGATTCAAACCGCCATCAAGCGTTTCCAACAGGCGATCACGTTCGGCAATTAAATCAAGCGTCTCCACCTCCCCTTTCAACATAGCCCGCCAATTGGTTCGGTCGCTTACCTGCTCTTTGAAAAGCACCTCGACGAACCCTGATTGCTGACGCGTGTCGACCTCAAGTATGGGGAGCGCCTGGATAGCGCCTTGGTCCATCCAACGAGTCGGCATCTGTGTTTTACGGGTGATGCCAACTTTTAAACCCGATGAGTTCGCCAAATAAACGATATGCGGTTGGAAACAATGCGTTTCGCCCCACTCAGGCTCGCGGCAAGTGCCTTGAAAAAAGTGGCACGTCTCAGGCTTCATGATGCAGGTATCGCACTGCGCCAAGCGCTTGAAGCACGGATAACAATGCCCTTGAGCAAAGCTTTTTTTAGTCGCTCGACCGCAGTGAGTACAAGCAATGGCGCCGCTCCAATGAAGCGATATCGGCTTGCCTACGCGCGAATTGAGGGGGATGTGTTGATCCCCAGCACGCAAATGGTAACTCACCTGGTCGCCCGGCCGGTCAGGCAATACGACCGACATCTTGCGTAAACATCCTTGCACTGCCTGTTCAACCACGCGTTGCATCCCGTCCCAAACCTGCCATTTCAGGCGTAACGCCTGCGCCAGAAGACGCCGCTCCACACGTACGCTGTTCCAGATAACCCACGCGCTTCTCTTCAGGCACGTTATTTTCAGCCTCAAAGCGCATTACCGCTTCCAGACACAGCTCTGTTTGCTCAGCGGTAAGAAAGCGACCGTCGGGCCACTTACGCAGCGACACCGCTTGCTTAAGGCTTTCATAAATCGCAGGTGTCATTTGGTTGATCATTTTATCGAACGTCATATCGCTCATTACGGATCTCTTAATCTGTTTTCAAACGGCGAGACGAATAATACACGCCGGTAATAAGTCCTACGAGGAGCCCACCTAAATGTGCTTCGTTAGCGACATTGCCAAAACCTACCCAACTGGCCATATCGGTCATGGTGAACACCATCCACCCCAACATAAACACAACCAGCATTTGAGGAACGAAAAAACCACGTTGTGGCGCACGTCGCGACATCACCCAAACATGCCCTAGTAGGGCATAAACCACGCCCGACATGCCGCCAAATAGCACGGTTCCGGTAAAATATTGAGCAAGATTAGCGCCGATACCCGCAACTAAAAGCAGAAGCAGCATGGTACGGCTGCCTTGTAGCACCTCCACTTGGCGCCCAAAGTACCATAACCACATAAGGTTGAAGATCAGGTGCATCCAGCCAAAGTGCAGAAATGCCGGTGAGAGCAGCCGCCATACCTGCCCGTTTATTAGCCCATCGGTTAAGCTGCGATATACAAACTGATTGCCTGAAATTTCTATCGGCACGATGGTTAACGCCATCACTACACCATTACCTAACCACCCTGTTAAAGCGAATATCACAAGGCTAATAGCCATCGCAGTGGCGGTCACAGGAACATGACGCAGGGTGGTTAGTATGCTGCCCGAGGCGTAGCGGCGATTGGCTGGCTTATCAACAATAAGTGCTTCGCCACGCTCCCAGCGCGCTACCAGGCTCTTGAGCTCTGCATGCTGGCGTGGGTCGGCTATCCAAAGCAGAGGCCCCTCGGCTTCTTCTGTAATGCGATGCCCAATTCGGTAGTGCCAAAGTGCTTTACGCAATTCCTGCGTATCAGCATCACTTGGTAAGTGCATTACGGGGTGCATAAATTCTCCCTGTTAAGGCCCTCGCCTTTAAAACCAACCTCTTCATCGACTATTTCTGCATGAAGACAAACACTATAAACAAAAAATCATGGCCAAAAAAAACCGGCGGAGGGGGCCGCCGGATAAAGCAAGGGATCATTCAAGGGAACACCTACTCTGATGGCCGACCGCACAGTTAGTTCAGCAGTTTTATAAAAAAAATGTAAAGCCTTGTATATTAAGACAACACAGGTTAATAAAAATCGTTCCCATATAAATTGGCATTGGAACGTTCTTCTTTAATCACTTGTACCCAAACGAAATTATCTGCATTCAGCTGTGTTTCGCCGTCCCATCGATAGGCGACCAAACGGCCATACTTGACGGCACTATAATCCAAACACGCAATATTGGGAGCAGGTAACGCAGGAATACCTTCACACCAGTAATGGCCGATAAACAGAGGCGGCTGTTCCGGCCCATAGTAACTCAAACGCTGGCGCTCGTTTTCGGTTAATAGACGTGTTTCCAGGTCGCCAGGCAAGTTATCGGGTTGAAAAACCACATCACCCCAACGGGTTGGATTAGCGGCCCAAAAATGCGCCCGAAAGCTTTGCCGTGTATAGCCATCGCCTGAATGAATCGCGATACCGCCAGGCAAGGGAATGTTAGCCCCACGGGTTAACCGGTCAATGATGCGATAGGCTTGCGTGCCAGGATCAGTAGATTCGATCAAAAAGCGCGTATCCATACGGCCATCAGGCAGGCGCTGTTTTAACTGCTCAATCAACCCATCGTCCCAACAGGCATGTACCACGCGAATACCGTCGATTTCTAAAAAAAGCGGCAGCGTTTTAAACCAGGCGAGCGTGTCATCCCACTCATTGGTGTAGTCCTGATACTGCGCCAACGTGTTTTCCATGATGCGATTATGGCGGGGCGTATGTTCACGCAGCCAACGCTTATGGCTACCGGGTGGCGCCGGGTGCATATAGGCGAGTGCATTGTGTTCGTGATTGCCCATCACAATATAGGCTTCGCCCTCCTCGACCATGCGTCGCGCAACGGTGACGGCAAGGCGAATACGTGGGCCACGGTCAATCAAGTCACCTAAAAAGATAACTTTACGCTGCGGATGGCGATAAACGCCACGCTGTTCGCGGTAACCCAGCGTTTCTAACAAGGTGACTAGCGTGGCACCGCAGCCGTGAACATCACCAATCAGGTCGTAGCCTGCCATGCTTAATCCCCTAACCGGTGACTCCAACCCAATTTACTGCGCAGCACATCATAGAAGTTATGTCCGATAGGGTGCACAAGCTGCACACGCTCGGCTTTGCGCTTTATCACGAGTACATCATCTGGTTTAGCAACCGCTCGGGTTTGTCCATCGCAGCTAATGTGCGGGTAGGTCTGGTTGGTTTCACCAATATGAATTCGAATCTCACTGGCGGCATCAATCACAATCGGTCGGCTGGAAAGCGTATGCGGAAACATGGGCACCAGCGTCACGACATCAAGCTTGGGATGCATGATGGGGCCACCGCCGGAAAGTGCATACGCGGTAGAGCCAGTAGGCGTTGCGATAATCAAGCCATCGCTGCGCTGGCTGTAAACAAACTGACCATCAATAAACAGTTCAAATTCAATCATGCGGACGGCTTTACCCGGATGCACGACGACTTCATTTAATGCATCACCATTGCCGACCGCAACGCCGTTACGATAAAGCACCGCTTCCAGCAAAAAGCGCTGCTCAATTTCAAATTCGCCCGCCAATACTTCGCCCACCCGGCTTTCGAGCTCGTCAGGCGAGATATCGGTAAGAAACCCTAAGCGGCCACGGTTAACGCCTAACATCAGTGTCCCGCTGCGGCACAATGTGCGGGCGGCGCCTAACAGGCTACCGTCCCCGCCGATCACAATAACAAGGTCGCAAAGCTCGCCCAGCATACGACGGCTGGCTTCCGGCTGCCCGTGCTGGGGAAGCACCGTTGCCGTACGGTCTTCAATCAAAACGCTGTAATCATGTTCGACCAGGTAGCTAATGAGCCGCTGCAACGAGTCGACGACTTTCTCGCTGCCCAAGCGTCCAATTAAGCCAATCGTTTTAAAGGGCCGTGAGCTTCCTTGGCCGGTTAACGGCGCTGAAGTGGGTAGTGACGTGTTAGGCATGGGCGGCTCTCGCTAGCATCAGCCTGACATTATGGGGATACCGGGAGTATCGGGCAAATAAGCCTAACCAAATCAAGAGAAACCCTTAGGCTGTCGCTGCTTTGCGTCGCTGGAGTAACCAGTGATTCAACCAGAGCGAGGCCGCCATGATCAGTGCGCCCAGCAGTAGTCGAACGATATCAGCCTCACGGCTCCAGATGACAAGATTAACTAATAACCCGGCTGGGATGAGTGCATTATTCATGACCGCCAAGGTGCCTGCATCAACGCGGGTAGCGCCTTGGTTCCAGGCAAAATACCCCACACCAGAGGCGGCCAGACCAAGCCAGGCAAGCACTCCCCACTGCAGCGGTGTGCTGGGTAACGCCGCATTATTGCCGAACAATAAATAAGCCGGTAGTGCAACGACCATGGCGCCAATGAAAAACCATCCAAAGACGTTATGCCACGCAAGGTCAGCCGGCAAGTCTGCGGCCAAGCGACGATACCCGACCTGGCCCAGCGCAAAGCAGAGATTGGCCCCCTGGACCACAAAAAAACCGAGCCAGAAGCCGCTGTCGATCCCGTCATAGCGAATGACAGCAGCCCCCACAACGGCCAATAGCGCGGTAAGTAAGTAGATAGGAGTGAAACGGCCAAACATCAGATCATCCAGTAAAGCGATATACACCGGCGTAAAAATGGTGAAGAGCAGCACTTCTGGCACTGAAAGCAGCAAAAACGACTGATAAAGAAAGGTGTACATCACCCCAAGTTGAATGGCGCCAAGCGCCATCAGCGTAATACGCTGTTTGCCGCGTAGCAGGCTGGGGCGCAAAAAGGGTAAAAAAACCAGCATCGCCAGGGTTACCCGTACAAGCACCGCGAAATAACTATCGACCTGCCCCGCTAGATAAACCCCGATTAAAGAAAAGGAAAACGCCCAAAGCGCTGTCACGCTAATTAAATAGCCCACCGTAAACCTCGTTTTTTAGAAATGGTTTACGCAAATTATACGGATTTCTTATGGCCTGCCAACAGGTAAACTATCAACCAAGCAATAAGTTAACGACGCTGGAGCCACACAAGTGCATAGATAACCCCAGGCAACCAACCCAGCAGCGTTAACACAATGCCAATAAGCAGGCGCGTGCCTCCGGCGCCGGTGAGCCCCAGTGCTAGCGGCGGGAACAAAACAGCCAAGGCGAGATAGGCTGCTTTGAGTGCGCCAGGCTCGCTATCCGCAGGCTTGGCCGAAGGTTGATCAGCACTTGAGTGAAGTTCGCTAAGCGTGATGCCCGGTCTTACAACTTGCGCATCAGGGTAGGCGACATGCGGATGGGGCGCCGACGATGGTGTGGGAGGCGTAAAGTGCTCTACCGCCACGTGCGCCTGCTCGCCAGGCGTTGCCTCAAGTTTCTCTTTTCGATGTGCCTGCTTATCAATTTTTTGCTCTAATGCGCTGGCATCTTTCGCTAGCTCGTCGTGATAGCGCTCCCAATCCTCCCAATCATGAGGGGTACCCGACTTGGGCCGTTGCTCCCCTGCCCCGCGGGCTCGCTCCCAGGATTTTTCCTCAAGGGTATTGGGGCGGTCAGATTCCCGCTCGACACCGACGCCTTTGCGGTTCAGGTATTCGCGTGCATCCATGTAAAGCTCCTTTGAGTCACGTTCAGCAAAGCGTTGAATAGGAGTGGCGTCCACCCACATCAACTACGCCTAAATCATCTACAGTGAGTAAATACGTTTAAGACGTTACTCGCCCTATTATCGAATAACATCATAAACGTTGCACTTAGCCACGATGCCTTCGCCAATTGCTGCACACACTAGTAAGGTAAATGAAAGTGTGCGTAAGGAGTGCCAAGATGAAACACCCAAGCCCGCATATTGTCCGCGATATCATGTCCAAGGATTGTTACCGCGTCTCGCCATCTACCTCAATTACCACGCTGGCACAGGGGCTGGCACTTCATCGCCTGCCAGGTGTGCCGGTAGTCGATATGGCAGATCGATTAATCGGCTATATTTCTGAGAAAGATGTACTAGGCCGTGTGCTTGACTGCTTATACCATGACCATGAGACGCCACTGGTGGGTGAGCTGATGCGCGAAGAGGTGCTTACCACAACACCTAACAAAAGCATCACAGACCTTGCCCAGGAAATGCTCGGAGACAAACCCAAGGTTTACCCGGTGGTTGAACAACAGCGACTCGTCGGCATCGTGACCCGGCGCGATATTCTTATGGCCTTGCTAACCATTCGCCGCCATTGATAGCGATGTACGTATGAAAACCATGACGCATAAAAAAACCGCTGCCCAAAAAGGCAGCGGAAGCAAGGGATCGAGAAACAATAGCTAGGACAACACTATTAGCGACTGCTATCGCTACGTTGTCGTACTACTTCAGACACCTTGCGCCGGAAAAGTTCGCCATCGTTTAAAATTTTTGTCTTTATGAGGTCGCGCGTATACTTAAGCATTCAATTCATGAAAGAGCACAGGAGTGGATGCATGGCACTGTACCTACTGGTACTCGGCGTCTGCCTGCTGGTGATAGGTGCTGTTTTATTAGCCCTGATGACGGTAGGTACGCCGCGCTACCGTACCGAACCTAAGGATTTGCTGGCGCTGTTTGACAAGGCCCTGAATAGCCAAGTGAGCGAAGCCGAGTGGGATACGATTATCGGCTATCCAATACGCCATAATGACTATCTGGACGGCATTCGACGCAGAGCGTCGCGCTTAATGGAGTTGCATGGGCGACGCTGGCAAATCGCCCAAGGCAAACCGCTACTAAATCAGGAAGGGCAAGCGGAGCTACAAGTATTACGAGATCATCTGGCGGCCCATACCGCCTTGCGTCAAACGTAGATGCGGTTGAAAGCGCCGAGGAGACAACCTGATGCCCAGTACTATTCGCAAAATACCGCTGGCGAGCGCAACCCATCATCACGCACATGACTTTCACCAAATTGTGATTACGTTGTGTGGTTCCTCGGAGTTTGAAATCGAGGGGCTCGGCGGGCGTGTAAATGCGTTCTCAGGCTGTATCGTGCCTGCCAATCACGAGCACTACTACTCAGGCCATGGGCATAACCGGCAGTTGATTATTGATCTGCCAGAAAATGCGCCCGCCCTGACAGGTGAACACCGCGAGTTGGTCGCACTGTTTGATGTGCCGCGCTTTTTTGCGTTAGATAACCCTTTACGCCACTACCTGGCGTTTATGGAAAGCGAGCTTGCCCAAGGGTTTGATACCTCTCCCGTCTCGTTTCAGCAAGACCGCTTGGCCGCCACACTACTGGGCTCGCTCAAAGCGCGCCTTGGGCACACCCCATCGGCTTCTCTGCGCAGAATTGATGTCTCACTTATCGACCGCTTTATTAACCGCCACTTGGCCGATGAGCTGCGGGTTGCTGACTTGGCCAGGCTTGCCTGCCTAAGTGAAGCCCACTTTTCAGAGTGCTTCCGTAATCAGACAGGACTTTCGCCTTGGCAATACGTTAAGCGCCGACGACTTCACGCGGCTCGTCAGCTGATTTTGCAAAGTCGGTTGCCGTTAACCGACATTGCCATTCAAACAGGATTTGCCAACCAAAGCGCACTCTCTCATGCGTTTCGGCGCAGCTACGGCATATCGCCCCGTGCTCTACGCCAAGAGGCGCCAGTTTCGCTAGCGACAGCATCCTCCACTATGCTCAAAAAACCACTAGCAGCATCAAGCACATACTACTAAGGTCTCAAAGCAGCCTTGCTTGCCGCGAAATTGACACGTTTTACCGAGAAAACGACATACACCAAATCACAGACCACTCTACATTCGAGCGCAGCTTGGGCGAAATGCCCTACCACCTACTCGTTTTTATGTAAATTTACGGGGGCCTCAATGCTCAACGCTAAAAACATGCGTGACTCTGCCACCTGGCAAACGGACCTTGATGTGCTGATGGCTCAGGTGAGCGACCACTATCTTGTGGACGAAGAAACCTACGTCGGCGAATTAATCAAGTTGCTGGATACGGATCACGAAGGCTTCTCCCGCATTGAGGCCAATACGGCAGCGCTCATCCACGATGTCCGTGAAATGGACACGGCGGTAGATACCATTGATGAGCTCCTACAGCAGTACAGCCTGGATACCCACGAAGGGCTGATGCTGATGTGCCTGGCTGAAGCGATGCTGCGTATTCCCGACAAAGCCACCGCCGATGCGCTGATTGAAGATAAGCTTGGCCCCGCTGACTGGCAGTCTTATACGGGCAAAAGTGAGTCATGGATGGTGAACGCTTCCACATGGGGTCTGTTAATGACCGGCCGTGTTTTGAAGCTTGATCATCCCAAAGATGGCCAGCCTGCGACGTTTATTAACCGCATGGTTAATCGTATGGGTGAGCCTGTGATTCGTCGCGCGATGGTTGAAGCGATGAAAATCATGGGTAAGCAGTTCGTATTGGGCCGTGATATTAACGAAGCGTTAAAACGCTCCAAGCCGCTATTCAATAAAGGTTACACCTACTCCTACGACATGCTGGGTGAAGCCGCACGCACCCGCGATGATGCCAAACGCTACTTTGACGACTACGCCCGCGCTATTGAGCAAGTGGGTAAAACATCCCAGCACTTAAGCGATAAAACGCCCAAACCATCGGTATCGATCAAGCTCTCAGCGCTGCATCCCCGCTACGAGTTTGGCCGCCGCGAACAAGTGCTGGCAGAGCTGGTTGATACAGTTATCAAGCTGGTCACCAAAGCTCGCGAGCTGGATGTAGCGGTCACCATTGATGCCGAAGAAGTCGACCGCTTGGAGCTTTCGTTGGAAGTTTTCCGCGACGTTTATTCAAGCGATGCGGTAAAAGGCTGGGGACATTTTGGGCTGGTCGTGCAGGCGTACTCCAAGCGCGCCCTGCCGGTACTGCACTACATTAACCGCTTAGCGGATGAGCAAGGTGATGAAATTCCGCTGCGTTTGGTGAAAGGCGCTTACTGGGATAGCGAAATCAAGGAGTCTCAGCAGTTGGGCGTCGATGGCTACCCGGTCTATACCCGCAAGGCGTGTACGGATGTTGCCTACCTGGCCTGTGCTCAGTTCCTGTTGTCAAACGACACCCTCGGGCGCATTTTTCCGCAGTTTGCGACCCATAATGCTCATACGGTTACGACTATTCTTGAATTAGCCAATCACGATAGTCGTCCGTTTGAGTTCCAGCGTTTGCACGGCATGGGCGAAGCCCTTTATGAAGCTGCCCTGAAGCGCGCTCCCAAAGGTACGTACTGCCGCATCTACGCGCCGGTAGGCGCACATAAAGACCTGCTGCCCTATCTGGTTCGCCGCTTGCTGGAAAACGGCGCGAATTCGTCGTTTGTTCACCAACTGGTCGACCCCGAAGTGCCGGTTGAATGGCTTTGCCAGCACCCCATAGAGGCTCTGCGTCAGCAGAAATCCTTAGCCAATACGCAGATTCCGCTACCCAAGGATATTTATGGGTCCAAGCGTCGCAACTCGCGAGGCGTAAACCTGAATATCCGCAGCCACTTCTATCCGTTAATGGATAAGATGGCCGTCTTTATGGATAAGCAGTACCTGGCCAAACCACTGCTGGCATTCGATGTGGCGGACGATGCTGCCAATACCCACAGCGTGACCTGCCCCTTTGATCGCCGTCAAAGCGTGGGCAGCGTTCAGTGGACAACCAAAGAACAGGCCACCAAGGCGCTTGACGCTGCCTGGAATGCCTTCCCGCGTTGGGAAACCACGCCGGTTACCGAACGTGCAGCCGTACTGCGCCGTTTGGCTGACCTGATGGAAGAGAATATGCCGGAGCTTATGACCCTTTGCTCACGCGAAGGCGGCAAGCTCTTAACGGACGGTGTGGACGAGATCAAAGAAGCCGTCGATTTCTGCCGCTATTACGCCATGCGTGCGGAAGACTCCTTCGGCGAGCCCATTGAGCTGCCTGGTCCGACCGGTGAATCCAACCAGCTAATCATGGGCGGTAAGGGCGTGTTTGCCGCGATCAGTCCGTGGAACTTCCCGGTGGCAATTTTCTGCGGTCAAATTGTTGCGGCGGCGGTTGCGGGCAATACCGTGCTTGCCAAGCCTGCCGAGCAAACGTCAATTGTCGCCCACCGGGTGATCGAGCTGCTTTATGAAGCAGGCTTGCCACGCGATGTGGTTCAGTTGCTGCCAGGCGATGGCCCGACCGTGGGCAGCGTGCTGACCTCTGACCCGCGCATTACTGGCGTGGTATTTACCGGCGGCACCGACACGGCGCAGATCATCAACCGTGCCTTGGCTGCGCGTGAAAATGCGCCGCTGCCCACGCTGATTGCTGAAACCGGCGGTATGAACGCCATGATCGTCGACTCTACCGCGCTTCCCGAGCAGGTCGTGGTGGATGTTATCCAGTCTGCGTTCCAAAGCGCTGGCCAACGCTGCTCGGCATTGCGGGTTCTTTACCTGCAAGACGACGTTGCCGACCGCGTCATCACGATTTTAAAAGGCGCAATGAACGAGCTGCGTATCGGTGATCCGCGCGATTTGGGTACTGACGTTGGCCCGGTGATCGACGAGGAGGCGCGTAACGGTCTGCTTGAGCATATCGAAAAGCTGAAAGGAGAAGATCGCTTGGTCGCCGAAACGCCCATGTCAGCCGAGCAAACCCAAAATGGTACCTTCGTGGCCCCTGTGGCCTTTACCATCGACAGTATCAATGCATTAACCCGCGAACAATTCGGCCCTGTACTGCACATTGTGCGCTATAAGGCTAGCGAGCTTGACCAGGTGATCAACGATATCAATAGCCGGGGCTACGGACTTACGTTTGGTGTCCATAGCCGTAATGAATCCTTTGCCGCTGGCATCGCACAGAAAATTCGTGCGGGCAATGTGTACATTAATCGTAATATCATTGGGGCCGTAGTAGGCGTTCAACCCTTTGGTGGACAAGGGCTTTCAGGTACAGGCCCTAAAGCAGGCGGGCCGAATTACCTGCAGCGCTTTATCACTGAAAAGACGGTTACTAACAATACGGCCGCTTTAGGCGGTAATGCGTCCTTGCTGGCGCTAGGCGATGAGTAAATAGCTCATCTAAATGGAAAACCTGAACTCCTCAAAAAGGATCTCTCATGGTTGAAAATAAAAGCGTAATGGCCTTTACATGCCCCCTCTACAGAAGGGGGGCATTAGGCACAGGGAACATAACAAATAAACGCCTGAAACCTCTTTTTGACGGTACCTTCGCCAAATGTTTGCAGGTCACAGCGTGAACAAGAGGCAGGGTTAACAACAATAAGTCTGTGCTATTACCAAGCATGGCTCGGTAAGCGCACTCACCGGTCGGTGCTATCCGACTTGATAAACGGGAGAACTTCAATGGCTATTGGCGTTTGGATCAGCCTTTTTGCTTACTTTGCGCTGATGATCGGCATCGGGCTTTATGCGATGCGAACATCAACATCAACCTCTGAAGATTACGTGTTAGGCGGTCGTACCTTAAGCCCTAAAGTGGCCGCTCTTTCAGCGGGCGCCTCAGACATGAGCGGCTGGCTGCTACTGGGTTTACCTGGCGCGATGTTTGTATCGGGCCTGGGCTCTGCCTGGATCGGCATCGGCCTTTTCGTCGGGGCCTTCTTCAACTGGCTTCTGGTCGCACCCCGTCTTCGTGAACAGACCGTTCATTATGGCAATGCGATCACCATTCCTGCCTTTTTAGCTAACCGATTCCCGACCCGGGCCATGTCACTGAAAACGGTCTCGGCGATTGTCATCGTCATTTTCTTCGCGGTCTACACCGCGTCAGGCCTGGTGGCTGGCGGTAAGCTATTCGAGAGTGCGTTTTCTGGTTTGGTGAATTTTGGTGGCCTAAGCGATTATGCAACCGGCATCATCATCACGCTAGGCGTGGTACTTGTCTACACCGTAGTGGGCGGCTTTTTGGCCGTGAGCCTGACGGACTTTGTACAAGGCTGCATTATGATGCTGGCGCTAATTATCATGCCCGCAGTGGTGCTCTTTGGCGAAGGCGGTGGGGGCTTCAGCCAGGCAACCCAGACCCTTAATGAAGTCGATCCAACGCTACTGTCGTGGACAGATGGCTTGACCTTTATCGGCTGGCTCTCGGCGGTGACCTGGGGGCTGGGTTATTTCGGTCAGCCGCATATTATCGTGCGCTTTATGGCTATCCGGCATCTGAAAGATGTGCCTACCGCCCGTAATATTGGTATGGGTTGGATGGCCATTTCCCTGATTGGCGCCATCTCGCTCGGTATTTTTGGCCGGGCTTACGCTATTCGTAATGGTCTGGAAATTCAGGATCCCGAAACTATCTTTATTGTCCTGGCAGAGCTTTTATTCCATCCGCTGGTGACCGGCTTCCTTTTTGCAGCCCTTCTAGCGGCAGTGATGAGTACCATTTCCAGCCAGCTTCTGGTGGCATCTTCATCACTGACAGAGGATATCTACCGGCTGTTCCTGAACAAACAAGCATCGGAAAAGCAGACCGTTACCGTTGGCCGGATTTGTGTCGTGCTGGTAGGCCTGATAGCCGCCATTATCGCCTCTGATCCAGAATCTCAGGTACTCGGCCTGGTGAGTAACGCGTGGGCAGGTTTTGGTGCTGCTTTCGGTCCCTTAATCATTCTGTCGCTAATGTGGCCACGCACCAACGGAGCGGGCGCCATTGCAGGCATGGTAGTAGGTGCTCTCACCGTTATTATCTGGATCGCACTGGGTTGGAACGGCGAGTTTATGGGTGGCCCCGGCATCTATGAAATCATCCCTGGCTTCATCGCTTCTTTCATCGCCATCCTGGTGGTAAGCAGCATGACAGCCGATGCCGGTGAATATCAGCGTATTGATCATTAAATGACGCGCATTTAAGCAAGCCTTGAGGCCACCTTCGGGTGGCCTTTTTCATGGGCACATTGCCTTGGGTCAATAACCGCAACCTGTCATAGCGGTACTCTTTATCCATGGTTCACAACCACTTATCGAGTAACCTGAACGACAAGGAGCACCGTTATGCGCCATTTATCTTTTCCTGCTCTGCTCACGGCCGGGCTTGCCGTCACCGCCTTGACGGCAAGCACACAGGTGCTTGCCTACGGCGCAGGTGATTTCTTTACCCGCGTAGGGGTCGCTAAAGTAGCGCCTAAAAGTAACAACGGCTCGCTTGCCGATGGAACAATTGCGGTAGATGTAAAAGACAAGACAGGCGTCGCTTTTACACTAGGCTATCGTTTTCATGACAAGCTAGGCATTGAGCTGTTAGCCGCACGTCCGTTTGAGCATGAGATTGCACTTAATGGGGATAACCTCGCATCAACCAAGCACCTACCTCCCACACTAACACTTCAATACTATCCTTTAGGCGGCACACAATCGCGTGTTCAGCCCTACGTGGGTGCGGGTATTAACTATACGCATTTCTCCAAAGAGCACTTGGACATTGGCGAGCTAAACCTGAAGCACTCATGGGGTGCAGCAGGTCAGGTGGGCGTTGATCTATTGATAGACGAGCACTGGGCACTTAACGCGGCAGCCTGGTATCTGGACATTAGTACCGATGCCACCATTAATGGCGAAGCGGCAGGATCTGTGGATATCGACCCGGTGGTCGTTATGGGCGGGCTTAGCTATCGCTTTTAAATAGACGCACGAATGCTGTTGTATTCTGGCAAGCCCGCCTTACGCAGGCTTGCCGAGCGATAACGGCTAATTATCGGTAACGAGCTGGTCAACTTTCTCAAAAGCACGTACGACCAGCCATTGGTCGCTGGGGCGTACTTTTTCCTGGATAAGATAGGCGGCCATTGCCGGGGCTACCTCACATTTCGCAGGCATTGGCGCTTTCGCTTCAGCGAGCGCATTCAGCCGTGCCACGAATACAAAACGCACCCATTGGGGCAGCGACATCGTATCAATACAGAAGGGTTCATGGCTTGCGAACGCCGTTGCATCCGGCGTGGGGACTCGCCATAAATTGGCGGCCTTCATGGCGGCTTCAAGCTCAAGAAGCGCGGTTTGAAGCTGTTGATGGACGCTCATATACACCTTGGTCAAATCAGTTTGGTTAATGTCCATTATCCCAACTCTGTCCACGAGTTACCACTTTATCCCCCGCCAACTTAGGTTATTCACCGATTCACAGAAAACCTGCAAGAGACTGTGGATAAACTATGGAAAGGTCTCGCTAACGCTACTCTCAAGAGGCTTACAGGAAGTTGTTCATTTTTTGATCATTCGTATAAAAAAGCACCGATTTATCGACCGTTACGGCTGACACTGTGCAGCGGTCAAGGTAGAGTGCAGGCTTGCAAAGCGGAAGGACATCATGCAACCGATTCAGACCATTGATGATTTTTTTACACGTAGTGGCGCCGAGGTTTCGCTCTATTATATGGGCCGACGCGTTAGTGCCTGCTCGCGTGACACGTTTAGTCGCTTTGAGCGTGGCCAATGTGCCTGGCCCGAGCCTTGGCAAGGTCAGGCACGCTTCGCGGCCGTATTTCGGCTAGGCGACATGCCCGAACCGGCTATATGGTTTTTAGCGCTTCCTCTTGACGAGCAGGGGCTGCTCTCCCCCGCTCAGCGCGATGGATTTTTAAATCGCCTGATGGAAACCCTGGGGAAAAATGTTGCATACGTAGGCCAAAACGCTAAAGACGTGGATCATTTAATGAAGGATAATCCGCTCGCCTTTACGCCTAACGTAACCTTCCAGGCAGTGCTCAACGCCCTTGCAACGCAAGAGCGTGGACTGCCCGCCAGCCAACATTTCGAGCCTGTTGAAGCCTACCTGACCGGCCAGCAAACCATTGACTGGCAAGCACTGGGGCTTCAAGGAATAGCCGATTTCACGGCACGTATGGATGATTCCCTGGCCAACACTCTGGCCTCCCGGCTCGCCACCCTACCCACTAGCGTTGTGCACTCACTCTGCTACTGTTTAGAGCATCGGCCTCTCGCTGCGTCGATAGTGTTGGCGCTGCGTGAGATCGGTGAAAAAGCGGCGAGTGAAGGCGATGTTGAAACGCTCTGCGCCTGTATTCGTGCGGTCGGTAGCACGTGCCAGCCAAGCGTAGGCGACTGGTATACAAGCTTGCTGGAAGACGCTCATGCGTGTGGACCAGATGTACTGGCTGCGATGGCTGGCCGCGGTTGGCTCTTGCTGGAAGACGCGCATCGTTTACCGCTTTTCCTGAGCCGCTTGGCGGAGGATGAACGGACCAACTTTTCCGCGGTCGTGCGAGACCTTGCTTTAATACCGCGTTTACGGCTACCAATAATGGTAGCGTTACGAGATGCCCCTAAAGGCTCGGCTATACAGCGTCGTATGGCGGCCATGACATCAGCGGCTAGCCGTTAAATGGGTAGCGCTATTAACGAATTTCAAGGAGTCAGCCGTGAAGGAACTACCCTACCAGGCTAAAGCGGTTATTGGCCGCCGCGAGATGGTGACGTTGCCTGAGCTGGGGCTTCACCTATGCTGTAAGGCAGATACCGGGGCACGTACATCAGCACTGCATGCCGAGGAAATTGAAACACATGAAGATGAGCATGGGCAGCTATGGGTTAGCTTTATCACCCATAGCGGAGGGCCAGAAACGCCCGCCCATCGCCTTAAAATGCATCTGCATGATAGACGCCGGGTGACTAGCTCAAATGGGCATAGCGAATGGCGATATGTTGTTCGTACGATGATGGAAATGGGCCAACTGAACTTTCCTGTGGAATTGACACTGACAGATCGCAGCAATATGCGTCACGCCATGCTATTAGGGCGCCGCGCCATGCGCCGCCTGCTAGTGGCCCCGGGCGCTGCATTTTTACATGGCGAGCCTTAAATTAATGACGATTAGCCCTTTATTTGGCCCGGAGTCCTGAATGCACATCGCTCTACTGTCACGTAATCGCAACTTGTACTCTACGCGTCGCCTCATCGAGGCTGCTGAGCAGCGTGGGCACTCGGCCCGCGTTGTTGATACGTTGCGCTGCTACATGAGTATTGCATCTCACCACCCTTCTATTCACTACAAGGGTCAGGAAATTGAGCCATTCGATGCTGTCATTCCGCGCATTGGCGCCTCAGTAACGTTCTATGGCTGTGCGGTACTGCGTCAGTTTGAAATGATGGGTACCTACGTTATTAATGACTCCGTTGCGATTACTCGTTCCCGTGACAAGCTGCGCTCGCTCCAGCTGCTTTCGCGCAAGGGACTTGGGCTGCCGATTACCGGCTTTGCCCATTCTCCGGATGATATTCCGGACCTGATTACCATGGTTAAAGGCGCCCCACTGGTCATCAAACTGCTGGAAGGCACCCAAGGCATCGGCGTTGTGTTGGCTGAAACCAACCAGGCCGCTGAATCGGTGATTCAAGCGTTCATGGGCATGAAGGCCAATATCATGGTTCAGGAGTACATCAAGGAAGCTCGCGGCGCGGATATTCGCTGCTTTGTTATTGGTGATAAAGTCGTCGCTTCCATGAAGCGCCAGGCAGCAGAAGGCGAGTTCCGTTCTAATTTGCACCGGGGCGGCACGGCCAGTGTTATTCGCATTACGCCGGAAGAGCGCTCAACGGCCATTCGGGCAGCCAAAGCCATGGGCCTACGCGTTGCGGGGGTCGATCTTTTACGCTCTAACCACGGGCCGGTCATTATGGAAGTCAATTCCTCACCAGGCCTTCAGGGCATCGAGAACTCAACCGGCAAAGATATTGCAGGCTTGATCATTGAACATATTGAAAAAAATGCCTCTCCAAATCGTAAAGCGCCTCCCAAGCCTAAAGGCTAAGGAAAAAAACCAAAAATAATCCGTATGAGGGGTGGCAAATATTCGCCGCCCCCCCCACAATCTGCGTCACCGAAGGAGGTAGACGCTCATGTTTCTCGACAATCGCCAAGTGGCGATGGACAGTGTGTTAGAAGCGCTGGCCGACAGCATTGATTATTTCCAGGACAATATCGAACGCCTGCGTCCCTCGCTGCGCGAGGCGCTGAAGCCGCACTATACCGCGCGCTTAAAGCAGATGCGCTCTCTCCAGGAGCTTGCACGGGCACATTTAAAGATGCTGCCGCGAGATGCTGACGTTGAACGCGATGATTTTTTATGGCTGTGGAGCCGTCTAAAAAGCTTTGTGGGCAACGATAGCCAGGTACTAATCAATGAGCTGTTAGAGCAAGAGCGTGTTTTGATGCAGGCACTATCTACCCTGTTTACCCATCCACTACCCGACCCCATTGAGCCGGTGGTGGATGAGTGCATGCAGGAGTGCCGTAAGCTCATTCGCGAGCTTTACACGCTGCAAAAACGTAAAGCAAAGCGCTAAGCTTTATAAGACTTGCTCTGGTTCCAGCCTATCAAGCGTCGGCGCAGTGAATGGCACGACGTTTTGAAGCTCAATGGGTTCGGGTGGGCCTAAAAAGTAAGGCTGCCGATTCCATATATAGATATCGCCCAGCGTCGCTACTCGCGCCAACCATTCGCGTGCCCTCAAACGCCACTCATCGGCTGCAGGACTCTCTTCTGCAACGCATCCGGTCACATCCAACCCAAGTGCACGACCAATAAATATCGCGCGCGGTAAATGCCAGCTTTGGGTCACCAAAAGCGCCTGCTCCAGCTGAAAAACATCGCGGGCTCGCGCCAGCGTGTCGTAGGTGCTAAACCCCGCAAAATCCATGGTGAGCTGCTCAGCAGGCACGCCGCGTCGATGCAGATCACGCCACATGGCACGCGGCTCGTTATATGCTTGGGTACGATTATCCCCCGACAGCAACAAATGAGACACGCGCTGCTCGTTGGCAAGCAGGGCCGACGTACGCATGCGGGCATGAAAATGCGGGTTACGCAGGCCGCTGCGAGTCCAGTGGGAGGTACCAAATACAATTCCCACATCCGCAGGGCGACACTCAAGCACCTGGTTTTCAATGTAGCGTTCTGTGCTACCCACTACCCATAAATTACCACCTACAAATACCAATGTCGCCAGCAGCAATAAAGCTCCTAGCGACATTAGCAGGCGTTTGATCCACCTTAGCAACACGCTGTGCACCCGGCGATCCTGATGCGCCTAGAACATACCAAGCTCAAGTTTCGCCTCGTCGCTCATCATGTCACGGCTCCAGGAAGGGCTGAATACAATCTCGGTATGAACCTTGCTAATCTGGGGTGCTCCGAGAATTTTATTACGTGCATCCGCCGCAATGACATCCCCCATCCCACAGCCAGGAGCGGTCAGCGTCATACGGATCGTCACGACCTGCTCGCCCGTAATCAGTCGCTCAATACGGCACCCATACACTAGCCCGAGATCCACGATATTCACCGGAATTTCTGGATCAAAGCAGGTGCGTAGCTGGTCCCACACAAACTGCTCTATTTCTTCTTCGCTGGCATTTTCGTGCAGGGTCGGTCGCGGTAACGCCTCAAGCCCCAAGGCATCTAAATTGCGCCCTTCTATGAGATAGAGACGCCCCTCAAAGCCAACACTGACCGAGCTGCCCTTGGCTTGCATCACGCTAACAACGCTATCTTCCGCCAGGATATCCGTTTTCCCAAAGGGAATCGCAATAGCTTCCACGTCACGCTGAAGTGGCAGTTTCTGGCCCCGCTCAAGGCTCGCGATTTGCTCGATGTCCATAGCTTTCTCGTTACTCATAGATTGCCTTAACGCACCATACCAATAACGCGATTGAGAGCGGCAATAAATACATCCACTTCTTCGAGAGTATTATACGCCGCAAACGATGCTCGGCACGTAGCATCCACGCCAAAGTGTTGAAGTAGCGGCTGCGCGCAGTGATTGCCGGTACGAATGGCGACGCCTAACTGATCGATCAACAGGCCAATATCCTGAGAGTGTGCACCGTCAACGACAAACGATAGCACCCCAGCCTTGTGCGGCGCGGTTCCCAAAATCCGCAGTCCATCAATGCGTTTTACGCCTTGGGTGGCATGCTCAAGCAATACTCCCTCCCACTCACCAATTGCCGCGACGCCAATACCTTCGACCCACTCAAGTGCGCGGTCCAAGGCGATGACTTCAGCAATGGCGGGTGTGCCCGCCTCAAACTTATGCGGAATATCCGCAAAGGTAGTGCCAACGTCAAAGGAGACCGTCTTGATCATCTCACCACCGCCTTGCCAGGGCGGCATGGCTTCAAGCAACGCCTGCTTACCGTACAGTACGCCGACGCCTGTTGGCCCGTAAACCTTGTGGCCAGAGAAGGCGTAAAAGTCGGCATCAATCGCTTGCACATCCACTTTCTGATGGGGTACCGCCTGTGCGCCATCAATCAGAATGACCGCACCGTGCTGGTGGGCAAGCGCCGCCATCTCTTTAACCGGATTAATGGTTCCCAGTGCGTTAGACACATGGTTAACGGCGACCAGTTTAGTGCGCTCGCTTAATAGCGCACGGTAAGCCGCCATATCCAGTGCACCCGTTTCATCAACCGGAATCACCTTAATGGTAAAACCACGCTCAGCAGCCAATAGCTGCCACGGTACAATATTGGAGTGATGCTCAAGCAGTGAGATTAATACCTCATCACCTGCTGCGAGGTGGGTGCGACCCCAGGATTGAGCCACCAGATTAATGGCTTCCGTCGTGCCACGCGTGAAGATAATCTGACGCGCCTCTTCAGCATTGAGAAACGCTTTAACGCGCTGGCGTGTGCCTTCATACGCCACCGTCGCCTCATCGGCCAGCGTATGCAGGCCGCGGTGAATATTCGCGTTATAGCGAGAGTAGTAATCGCTAAACACGTCTATCACCTGCTGAGGCGTCTGGCTGGTGGCAGCGTTATCCAAATAGACCAGCGGCTTACCATGCACTTCCCGACGAAGGATCGGGAAATCATTGCGTAGTGCCATGACGTCAAAAGGTGCCTGGCCGTTCGCTGTCGCTTTCTCAAGTACCGTAGACGACATTCATCACTCCTTATTAGGCCGTAAAGCTTAGTCGTTGAGCGCGACGGCCGTTTCTACCAGGCCAGCCAGGTTAAAGCGTTCCGGCAATTTACCGGCAACCGCAAGCTCTACACGCTCAGCGATTTCATCCAGCGCCACTTTATCCAGCACTTCACCAGCAAAGGCCAAGGTCAACAGCCCCCGCGCCGTTGCCTCATCGATACCGCGCGTACGCAGCGCGTAAATAGCCTCTTCATCCAGCTGACCGGTCGTCGTGCCGTGAGAGCACTTCACATCGTCGGCATAAATTTCAAGTTCAGGCTTGGCATCAATCTGGGCGCGATCAGACAGCAGCAAGTTCTGATTGCTCTGAAAACCTTCAATCTTCTGGCTATCGCGCTTAACGTACACCTTGCCGTTAAACACGCCATGCGCACGGTCATCCAGAATGCCTTTGTAGTTCTCGTTGGAGAACGTCAAGGGCGCGTTATGATTGACCTTGGTGTGGTTGTCCACATGTTGGCGACCCTGACCGAAGAAAAGACCAAAGAAGTTGGTTTCAGCACCCTGACCATTAAGGTCACTGATCAGGTCGTTACGCACCAGCGCGCCACCCAGATTCAGGTTATACGAGGTGTAACGGCTATCACGCCCCTGCTCAACGTGCATACTGGCAACATGCATGTCGTTAAGCGGTGCTTCCTGAAGCTTGTAGTGGTTCAGAATAGCGCCGCGGTCCAACATAAACTCGCCCACGACGTTGGTGAAGTTAGCCGCGTCCTGATCACCGCAGTAGTGTTCAATCAGGGTGGCTTCACTGCGACCACCTGCCTCGACCAGAATACGCGGATGGCTCATCACCGGCGCACTGTTCGCCTTGGAGAGAAACTGCAGCAAGATAGGCTTATCGACCACCGTACCTGGCGCGATGCGAACCACAGCGCCCTCTTCCATAAACGCGGCATTCAGTGCCGCGAAGGGAGAAAAATCCACGCTAGTTAAGCGACCAAGCGGGCCGCCCACGGCTTCGTGATTTTCAGCAAGCGCTTTTGACAGCGGCACGACATGAATGCTCTGGGGCAGTGCATCGACATCCGACAGCGCCGGGGCGTAAACGCCATCAACAAACGTTAACCGATAAGCCGCGACAGGTAGCGTTAACGCTGCTGCCTGAGCGGGTGAGTAGTCGGCATTATCGGCCAGCGCAAAGTTACCCTGAGCGATGGTGCGAACATCGGTATATTTCCACTCTTCATCACGGCGTGTAGGAAAGCCCAGCGCTTCAAAGCGAGCAGCGCCCGCCTGGCGACGCGCGGCAATCCAAGATGGCTCCGCTTCGCGCTGCTGGCTACGCGCTTTTAGCGTGTCCAGAAAGGTTTGCGTATCGCTCATGCCACAGACTCCTCAATACCTTCGTATCCATTGGCCTCTAGCTCTTTGGCAAGCTCGGCATCACCGGTTTTAACAATACGGCCGTCAACCAGGACGTGGACTTTATCAGGAACGATATAGTCAAGCAGGCGCTGATAGTGGGTTACCAACAGAATCGCGCGCTCTTTGGCACGCAGGCTGTTAACACCGTCGGCGACCACTTTCATGGCGTCGATATCAAGGCCGGAGTCGATCTCATCCAGCATGGCGAGTTTAGGCTGAAGCACCAGCATTTGGAGAATTTCATTGCGCTTTTTCTCGCCGCCAGAGAAGCCTTCGTTAACCGCGCGCTGCAGGAAGCTTGCGTCCATTTTCATAGAGCCAAGCTTCTCTTTCACCAACTTCATAAACTCAGGTGCCGGCATATCTTCTTCACCGCGCGCCTTGCGCTGGGCGTTCAGCGCTGACTTCAGCAGGTAAATATTCTTTACCCCGGGGATCTCAACCGGGTACTGGAAACCCAACAGCAGGCCTGCCTGGGCGCGCTCTTCAATTTCCATCTCAAGTACGTCTTTACCTTCAAAGGTGATGCTGCCCTGGGTGACTTCATAGCCATCTTTACCTGCAATCACCGCTGACAGGGTTGATTTACCCGCGCCGTTAGGCCCCATGATGGCGTGTACTTCACCGGCGTTGATGGTCAGGGTAAGTCCTTTAAGAATCTGCTTGTCTTCAACGGTGACGTGTAAATCAGTTACTTGCAACATAGTCATAAACCTTCTAATTCTGGCGAGTCGCTGGCGCGACGCGTATCAAAGTAATGTGTACGGCAATCCGGCTAAACGATTAGCCTACCGCGCCTTCCAATGTCACGTTCAAGAGCGCTTCAGCCTCTACCGCGAACTCCATCGGTAGCTCCTGGAAAACATCTTTACAGAAACCGTTAACAATCATACTGACCGCATCTTCCTCGGAAATACCCCGGCTCCGGCAGTAGAACAGCTGGTCTTCACCAATTTTTGAGGTGGTGGCTTCATGCTCAATCGTTGCCGTGCTATTACCGATTTCCTGATACGGGAAGGTGTGAGCGCCACACTTGTCGCCAATCAACAGTGAGTCACACTGCGTGAAGTTACGCGCCCCTTTGGCACGCGGGCCAATTTTCACCAGGCCACGATAGGACTGGTCGCTCTTACCTGCCGAAATACCTTTGGCCACGATATAGGAGCGCGTGCCTTCACCAATATGGATCATCTTGGTGCCGGTATCGGCCTGCTGACGCCCGTTAGTAACGGCAACGGAGTAGAACTCGCCAATGCTGTCTTTACCGCGCAGCACGCAGGAAGGATATTTCCAGGTAATGGCCGAGCCGGTTTCGACTTGGGTCCAGCTAATACGTGAACGTGCGCCACGGCAGTCGCCACGTTTGGTCACGAAGTTATAGATGCCGCCCTTACCGTTCTCATCACCAGGGTACCAGTTCTGAACGGTAGAGTATTTGATGTACGCATCATCTAATGCGACAAGCTCAACAACGGCCGCGTGCAGTTGGTTCTCATCACGCATCGGCGCGGTGCAACCTTCCAGATAAGAGACTTGAGCACGGTTTTCGCAAATGATCAGCGTACGCTCAAACTGACCGGTATTGGCCGCATTGATACGGAAGTACGTCGATAGTTCCATAGGGCAGGTAACGCCTTCAGGAACAAATACGAACGAGCCGTCGGTAAACACGGCTGAGTTAAGCGCGGCAAAGTAGTTATCGGCCACCGGCACGACGGTACCCAAATACTGCTTGATCAGCTCGGGGTAATCGCGGATTGCCTCAGAAATGGAGCAGAAGATAACACCGGCTTCAGCCAGTTCCTTTTTAAAGGTCGTCGTTACGGATACTGAATCGAAAACCGCATCGACTGCAACGCCAGCAAGCGCCGCCCGCTCGTGTAGCGGAATCCCCAGTTTTTCATAGGTTTCCAGCAGCTTGGGGTCGACCTCGTCGAGGCTTTGCGGGCCATCTTCGGGGCGTTTGGGCGCGCTGAAGTAGGAAATCGCTTGGTAGTCGATAGGCGGATAATCAAGGTGCGCCCAGGAAGGCTCTTTCATGGCCAACCACTGGCGGTAAGCGTCAAGACGCCATTCAAGCATCCACTCCGGCTCGCCCTTCTTCTTGGAGATAAACGCGATAGTGTTTTCGTCCAGACCAGGTGGAAGCGTGTCGCTTTCAATATCGGTTACAAAGCCATCTTTGTATTCGCGACGAACCAACTGTTCCATTTCTTCGGTTGCCATGGTGTTACCCTCCGGGCAGTTGGTGGCGAGCACCGCTCGCCGTCAATTATAAATAAATGCGTATCAACGCTTATCGGGATTTGCGTATGTTCAGATTTATGCAGATACCGCCGATAGATTGATACTTTGAATTGGTAATTGTACGGGTAGCTTGAGAGGCGATGATGCCGCCAAATGAGCTAACGTTACGCTTTCAAGCAGGGTACGAATCGCGAGCGATACACGCTGCCAATTGTCGGCCACACCACACGTTGCGACTAACTCGCACTCTCCCTGGGCATGACTACACTCGGTCATCGCGACAGGGCCTTCAATCGCCGCAATAATATCCGCTGCGGTAATTTGTGACGCGGGTCTGGCAAGCCGGTAACCGCCTTGCGCCCCTCGCTGTGACGCTAAAAGCCCCGCGCGGACCAACATCTTAAGCGTTTTGCTTACCGTTGGGTGCGGTAGCTGTACGTCTTCCGCCAAGTCAGCTGCCGTATGCGATGCCTCTGGGTGACGCGCAATTTGTGCCATCACAACAGCGGCGTAATCTGTCAGCCGAGAAAGCTTGAGCATAGCGACTCCCGTTAGCCAGAAAATCATCAGGCTGGCTTGCGTGTTAATTGGGTACCATTTTAGTCCTGTATAAAATCGATGTGAAGCCCTATTGCCCAATCCTTGGAAAATTGCGTCAATTTCTGGCACGTTCGCTGCCGTTACCATCAAAAACAGCAATCATTATCATTTAAAAAATTTATGGGCTACTCCCACAAAAAAGCCCATCCACCAGGGATAGGCTCGTTATGGATAAGCACTCGATTAACTGAGCATCAGGCTTTTTTAACAAATTCAGATTTAAGCTTCATGGGGCCAATGCCATCAACTTTACAGTCGATATCATGATCACCTTCAACAATACGAATACTTTTGACCTTCGTGCCGACCTTAACGACCAACGAGCTACCTTTGACCTTTAAATCTTTAATAACGGTCACACTATCGCCGTCAAAAAGGGGATTGCCGTTCGCATCACGTACGCTGGGAGTATCGTCAGTGGCATCAGCATCCACCGTTTTCGACCACTCATTACCACATTCCGGGCAGACGTACTGCAAGCCGTCATCGTAGGTAAACGTTGAGGCGCAAGCAGGACAATTAGGTAATTCGTTCATCAATGGCTCCATCACAAAAACCAGCAAAGCGATGGAGCCTACACCGGTTAGGCAAAATGCTCCAGTCCAAGGGGGCATTAGCCCCGCTGGTAGGTGCCTACAAGCCGGTCAATTCCCAATACGTGCGGCTCTACCTTCTCAAATAGCGCCGCGACACTTAGACCTTTTGGCAGATCCATTGACTGATCCAAAGCAAGCACTAAAAAGTAGTAAAGGTGCTTACCATGCCCTTCTGGGGGCATAGGACCGCCGTAGCCCTGCTTGTCGAAGTCGTTATTGCCACAAGTGCCCAGTTGAGTGTTTTCATCCAGCCCGGCAATATCGCCGGGCAGGTTATAAAGAGTCCAGTGAACAAACCCGTAGCGGCCATCTTTTACCAGCGGCGCATCGGGGTCGTGGCAAATAACCGCAAACCCTTTTGTACCTTCAGGTACGTTATGCCACTCAAGAGGAGGCGATATATCATCGCCCTCCCCGGTATAGCGGGCAGGAATCGCCTGATGCTGCTCAAAAGCGGTGCTGGTGACTTCCATTGATGACAGAGCAAATGCCATAAGTTTCTCCCTGGTTAGCCAATCACTATGTCTACAGAGTGGTAGTAAATATCCAAGGCATCAACGTTAATTCAGATAACTCGCGTTGCGTTGCCACCACTGCTGCGCAATTACCACATTTTCTGCGTTGCTCTCGGGGCTCAGCACGGAGGGTAGCTGCACATAATTCCCACCGGTTTTAGACGTTAACAGCGGATCTTGTGTTGCCAGTTGAAGCGCGTAAAGCACCAGCATTTGTTCGTACTCATCCTGGGTATTCAAGCGCGCATACAAAAGTGGCACTGCGGGTAATCCAATATCACCTAACCGCTCAGCGGCAATATAAAAGGTCCGGCGGTTATCCTGGTCGCCGTAATAGGAAACGAAGCGGCGATCAGAAAGCCGGCTCACATAGTAAGCGGCCTCTTCTTCAGGGCTCATGTACAGCGGCGGCACCCAGTCAGTCGCCGATACACTGCTGGTACTTGCAACGGGTGCTGCCTGAACAGGCTCATCATTCGCTTGAGGTGCGGTCGATGTCGCCCTGTGTTGCTTGCCTGCACACCCTGCCAATAGCACACTCCCAAGTAGCAGGACACATAACATGTTTTGCTTTATTTTCATGTTTCCTATGGGCTCCCCATGCAAATTACCACCATCATTTTTAAGACCAGCGACCCTGCTGCTTTAAGCGTCGTTTTACCCAGCCATCATAGAGCTTCCTTAACCCTGGTTTAATCACCGGCAGGCCGATCAACCACGCAACCGGGCGTAAAAAGACAACCCGAGCCATTAACAGGCGATAGGCATCAATGCCTTCTACTATATCCCCATCAGCCTGCTCAACATGCAGCGACTTTAACGCAGTGTCAGGTTCTATACCCTTCTCTTGCAGTGTATGCCGGTGCTCACTGACATCACACCAACGAATATCGCTTGCCCCCTCTCCTGCCCAATGCTCATAACGCTGCCTGTCTTTGCGGCAGCGGGGACAAACCGCATCGTAATAGACCTTAATTGTGTTGTCAGTGGGCATATAATACTCGGAGCGGACATTGAGGGGGTAAGTGTGGCACGTCGGTGGCACGACGCAATGCTAGTGATCCATCAGAGTAAGCGCGGCGTCTTTATGCATCGCAACATGATCGGTTTTGTCGCTTTTGATTTCATACTGCGGCTCCTCCTCACTGGCATAACGGTGATGACCTTTGTAGGTCGTATCCTGCGTATGTACGCGAGAGATATGCCCGCTTACATAGCCAGCCTCTGAGTTCCATTTTATGTGATCGCCAACCTTGAAGCGCTTAGCCATTCTTCACTCCTATTGTTCTCCACCTCTATCGTTCTCCCCCCTATCATTCCCCATCCCTATCAGAATTTGGTTCACTGAACCTTAAGTGTAGATGTACTCACTCATAGCGCTAAGTATTCACCTGAGACGACACACGGGAGACAGGTTGCTACCCTACCATCAGGTAGACGCGCCGCTCTAAAGAATGGCTGCTTGCCTTTGCGTGTCCTTACTTCATCAGATAAGAGGCAGCCATGGCGGAATGCAAAAAACTGCTGATCATTGCGCACGCACCTTCCGAGAACACACAAAAGATGCTGAAGGCTGTGGTACACGGCGCGTCCCATCCTGACGTGGAAAAGGTGGTGGTAACATCGCTCACCCCGCTTGAAACACAACCGGACGATATTCTTTCAGCCGATGCGATTATTCTCGGCACCACTGAAAATCTGGGCTATATGGCAGGGCTAGTGAAGGACGTATTTGATCGATGCTACTACGCCTGCCTTGATAAAACCGAAGGTTTACCGTTCGCGTTTTATGTTCGGGCAGGCCACGATGGCACCGGCACTCAGCGTGGCATTGAGAGTATTACCACCGGGCTGCGCTGGCGACTCATACAAGAGCCGCTTATTTGCCGGGGCGACTTTCAGGCAGGCTTTATCGAGCAATGCGAGGAGCTGGGACTATCCGTGGCTGCCAGCCTGGAGGCTGGGATTATTTAAGGCGAAAAAAAACGACACCTTGATAGGTGCCGTTTATCAGTGCATAAGGCTGGTTACTTCAAGCGCTCAAATACCGTCGCAACCCCTTGCCCCATACCAATACACATGGTGGCCAGGCCCAACGTGGTGTCGCGCTGTTGCATAACGTTAAGCAGCGTGGTGCTGATGCGTGAGCCGGAACAACCCAGTGGGTGGCCCAGGGCAATCGCGCCACCGTTTAAGTTAACCTTTTCGTCCATGGCATCCAAAAAGCCCAGGTCTTTTAATACCGGCAGACTTTGCGCTGCAAAGGCTTCGTTAAGCTCGACAGTCTGGATATCATCCGACGAAAGGCCTGCGGCTTTCAGCGCCTTTTTAGAAGCCGGCACCGGGCCATAGCCCATAATCGATGCATCACAACCTGCCACACCGGTGGAAAGCACTTTAGCGATAGGCTCAAGCCCCAATGCTTGGGCACGCTCGTAGCTCATGATCGCCATGGCGGAAGCGCCCACGGAAAGCGCTGACGACGTGCCTGCCGACACGGTGCCGCTACGCGGATCAAACACCGGCTTAAGTTGGGCCATGGACTCAAGGCTTGCATCAGAGCGGATCACTTCATCGCTCTTGAACAGCACTTTAAAGCCGCGCTGGTCATGGCCTTCAACACCGACAATCTCGTTATCGAAGTAGCCTTTTTCCATTGCTGCCTGAGCACGCTGGTGCGAACGCACGCCAAACCGGTCCTGATCTTCCCGCGTAATACCGTACATCTTACCTAGTAGCTCGGCGGTCAGCCCCATCATCATGGAGGCTTTAGCGGCGTATTTGCTAATCGCAGGATTTACATCAACCCCATGCGCCATGGGCACATGTTCCATGTGTTCTACACCACCAATGATGTAGAAATCACCCATGCCCGCTTTGATATTCGCCGCCGCAATATGCAGCGCCGTCATGGAGGAGCCACATAGACGGTTAACGGTTTGAGCCGGTACCGAGCGTGGAATGCCGGTCATGATCGCCGCGTTGCGAGCAATGTTCATGGCTTGTTCAAGGGTCTGGTTAACGCAGCCCCAAATCACATCATCTACTTCTGAAGGGTCTAGATTGGGATTACGGGTAAACAACGCCTGCATGACAGCAGCGGACAGGTTTTCCGCACGAACGTTACGAAATGCGCCATGCTTGGCTTTTGCCATGGCGGTACGTACACCATCGACCACCACGATATCTCTGGGATTCAAACTCATCTTATTTCTCCTGTTCGCGGTGACTTAAGCCTGACCGGGGGCGGGATAAAACTGCTCATTGTTCGTCGCCATCTGGCGCAACTTCTCAGTCGGCGCATATAGCGGGCCGAGCTCTTCAGCCAGCTCTTCCGCCAGTTTGACGAACTCAGCCACGCCCATGGCGTCGATATAGCGCAGCGCGCCACCGCGGAAAGGCGGGAAACCAATACCGTAGATCAACGCCATATCCGCTTCGGCAGGCGTATCAACGATATTGTCTTCCAGACAACGAGCCGTCTCCATGCAGAGCGGCACCATCATGCGAGCAATAATATCCTCGTCGGAGAACTCTTTTTTGTCGCTAACCACTTCCTCGATTAACGCGTAGGCCTGCTCATCCGTTACTTTTTTGGGCTTGCCTTTTTTATCCTCTTCATAGGCATAAAAACCCTTGGCGTTTTTCTGGCCCAGACGCTCGTTTTCGTACATCACCTGGATTGCCGTTTTGCCTTCACGCGCCATGCGCACCGGGAAGCCTTCCGCCATGACGTCATTAGCGTGAACCGCCGTATCCATACCGACCACATCCAGCAGGTAAGCAGGCCCCATCGGCCAGCCAAACTTCTCCATGACCTTATCAACACGCTGGAAGTCGGCACCCTGCTCGACCAGGAAACTGAATCCGCCGAAATAGGGGAACAGCACACGGTTTACTAAAAAGCCGGGGCAGTCATTCACCACAATGGGCGTTTTCCCCATGGCGCGAGCGTAAGCCACCGTCGCCGCAACGGCTGCGTCAGAGGTTTTTTCACCACGAATAACTTCAACCAGCGGCATGCGATGTACAGGGTTAAAAAAGTGCATGCCACAGAAATTTTCAGGGCGCTTCAGGTTCTGAGCCAAGCGGTTAATCGAAATGGTCGATGTGTTGGAGGTCAGGATCGTATTCTCTCCTACCATCTCTTCGACTTCGCTGAGCACCGCACCTTTTACCTTGGGGTTTTCAACAACCGCTTCAACTACCAAATCAACATTGCCGAAGTCGCCGTAGGAGAGCGTTGGGCGAATATTGGTCAGCTTTTCTGCCATTTGCTCACTGGTGAGTTTTTTACGCTCAACCTGCTTGGCAAACAGCTTACGGGACTCTTTCAGGCCCAGCTCAATGGCTTCATCCTTGATGTCTTTCATCAAGATAGGCGTGCCTTTAGAGGCGCTTTGGTAAGCGATACCACCGCCCATTATACCGGCGCCCAACACGGCCGTTTGCTTAACAGGCTGCGCCAGCTTTTCATACTTGCTGGCTTTCTTTTTGACGACCTGATCGTTCATAAACAGACCGACCAGGTTAAACGCTACGCTGCTTAGCGCAAGCTTGGCAAAGGCTTTCGCCTCAATGGCCTGGGCGCGACTGCGCTCTTCACCCGCACCTTTTTGAATAACCTTGATAGCTTCAATAGGCGCTGGATAGTGAGGGCCCGCTTTGCCGGCGACATACCCTTTGGCCGTTTCAAACGCCATCATTTGTTCGATAGCATTGAGCTTTAAGGGGCCTTTTTTCTCTGCGCGGCGCGCCTGGTAATCAAGCTCGCCAGCGTTAGCGCGGTCGAGTATGTCTAGCGCCGCCTCCTCTAGCTGCTCGGGCGTGACCACTGCATCGACAGCACCTACTTTCAGTGCCGCATCGGCACGGTTTTCAGTGCCACCGGCAATCCATTCAATCGCGTTGTCAGCGCCAATCAAGCGTGGCAAGCGTACACAACCACCCCAGCCCGGCAAAATGCCCAGTTTGGTTTCCGGCAGGCCAATTTTAGCTTTTTCGCTCATCACGCGAAAATCAGTGGTGAGCAGCACTTCGCACCCGCCACCCAAGGCAAGGCCATTAATAGCGGCAACGGTTGGAAAAGGGAGATCTTCAATCGCATTGAATATCTCGTGCACCTTGAGGTTCATCTCTTCAAGGTACGCTTCACCCTTGGTAAACAGGCTGTGAAACTCGGTGATATCCGCCCCGACGATGAATGCATCTTTGCCGCTGCCAATCATCAGGCCCTGCAAGTCGCTTTCCGCCTGAAGAGCGCGAACGGCTTCTCCCAGTTCGGTAACAACAGCGCTGGAAAGCTTGTTTACGGACTCATCTTTTAAATCAAAAATGAGCCGTGCGATATGATGGCCACCCAGGGTGTCACGACGCTCCACCGTGATGGCATTGCCTTGATAGATCATCCGTGCTCTCTCCACAAGTTTGAACTGGCGCCCCTGTCAGCAGTTTCTCAGCAGGCTCGCCGATATTTCATACGGTCGTTTGATAGCGTTAGCTTGGTTGAGTAATCGAACAACGTCAAGCCCTGACTTTTGGCTAATCCCTGCCAGGAAGTACACTTTCTCATCGACAAAATATTCCGTTATTAAGGACACATTAAGACGATTACCTACTGGGCATCGACTTTTTTCAGAAACCCATGGATCATGATTTTTTTCACTATGGGTCATATATTCATGGGCGCCCTGTTAACACCGACGCGCATAACAGCCATTCAGAACTTTACCGAGCGCCTGGTTGAGCGCATTAAACCCTGGAGCTGGCTATGGCCGCCCATGGCATTTTCGGCGGGAGTAGGCAGTTTTTTTCTGGTCGACCGTCAGCAGTGGCTAGGCGCGGCGCTAGCGCTGGGGCTGCTATTTACCTGGGCGCTTCTGCTTTCTGAAAGTTTAATTGGCCGCTGGCTGGCCAAGCGCGGCCACCCTACCCTGCACCGTGGCGCCACTACGTTTATTGCCCAAATGATTCACCAGGAGACACTGTTTTTTACCCTTCCGTTCATTTTAATTACTACGGTATGGAATAGCGGACAAACGCTGTTTGCTCTACTGGTCATTGGCATGTCGCTGTTATCAATTATCGACCCGCTTTATTACAAGGTAGCTGGCCGCTGGCGCAGCCTCTATTTTATTTTCCATGCGCTGTGCGTTTTTTTGGTGATGCTGGTAACGCTACCGATCATGCTCCATCTCACGACCGGACAAAGCCTTTTTTTAGCGATGTCTTTGATGGTACTGGTAGCGCTTCCCAGCTTTTGGCATTTACTCAAGCAGCGCTCGTTAAAACGCTGGTGCCTGTTTCTAGGGCTAGCACTTGCGCTTGCATATGCTGCCTGGATAGGCCGTATTTGGGTGCCGCCCGCAAGCCTTTGGTTGACCAGTAGTGCGCTTTCCCCTTCGCTTGATATTCAGCAGCGAGAACCGCAGGGTTCCATTGCGCTGACGCCGGACGCCATCCGTGAAAACGGCCTTTACGTGTATACCGCGATTCGCGCCCCACGAGGATTAAGCGAAACTATTTATCACGCTTGGCGTCACAACGGTGAACCGTTAGACACCGTCCGGCTGGACATTAGTGGTGGGCGTGAACAGGGTTATCGGGCATGGAGTCATAAGCTTAACTTTCCTGCTGACCCATCAGGTGACTGGCGAGTAGATATCATGACCGATAGTGGTCAACGCTTGGGGCTGATTCGTTTTACGGTATCGGAAGACTTACAAAAGGCCTCTAAAGCCGATAGCGCTATTCGCGCCAGCGGTTTAAGCAGACTTAATTTGCGTCGTTTTGTGCCAGGAAGCCGTGAACGTTCTGACACGCCGACAAGTGACTAAGTCCGCCTATGGCTTGCAATCCAAGCCATAGCTAATGACAATCTATCCTCCCACTTTTTGGTAGCGAGTTGCCCATGGCTTCATCGATTGGTTTTCGTCTTGCACGCTTGCCGCATTTGTGGCGCTCAATTTTGGATCGTAGGCTCGCTCCTTTGGGGCTTACCCAAACGCGCTGGGTCACGCTTTATCATATCTGGCGCTTGGGTGAGGGACATCCCCAGTGCGACCTGGCGCGTGTGATTGGTGTTGAGGCCCCTTCACTTGTTCGTACACTGGGTCAACTTGAGGAGCAGGGTCTGGTTGAGCGACGCGCTTGTGATAGTGACCGGCGCAGCAAGCGTATTTACCTTACGCCAGCAGCAATGCCGCTTTTAGAAAAAATTGATGCGGTGGCCACCCAAGTCCGTGAAGAGTTCTTTGTCGGGCTTGGTGAGCGTGAGCTTGAACAGCTCAATGAATGGCTGTCAACAATTGAAGCAAACGGGTTAGCCATTCAAGCGCGCGAGCAAGAGCCCCCTACTGCTTAAATGCTCAACTTAGCGGTGATGCACACCGTTTTGACTATCCAACGGCTTGCCTACCGGCTGGTCCGACAAACCGCTTAGCGCGGCCTTTAATTGCTTAACGTCTGCAAGATAAGTGGAAAAGCGCTCGGCGGTTTGCGACTCCCACCACCAAAGCGTTAGCGCATAAGGCGTCGATTCAATCACTAGTGCATCCTGAGGCAGCCGCTCCAGGAGTGCTTTTAACGGCGCACTGGCACTTTCAGGCAAATCGCGCAGTGGTGCAATACGCCAACGCCAGCCAGCATAATAGGGTTCAAGTGCGGCACTGGCATTGCTGTCCCGTAGCAGCACAAAATCCGGGCCCGGCGCATCCTGAGGATAGTGCCAACGATAAGCGGGCATGGTGCCTCTAAAATGATGCAGCGGGGGGGGCTCCATTTTAACGGTGACCCCTTGTTGCTTAGCACCGTTACGCAGCGCCATTTGCCTGACCTGGCGCGGACTTGGCTTGAGCCACATGACCGGCGCCATCACAAATAACAATACAAAAACGATAATTAACCATACCATCACTGCTTCCACCCTATTTCAGTCTTACGCTGTTAACACGTTAAAAAAACCATGACGCAGATCGTTGTTAAGATTGTCCATGCAGCTTAAAGTAAAGGTTATCTAACAAAGTTTGCTTCTTTGTTAATTATCGCCAAGGAGATAAGCCATGAGCTATCACCATATTCTGGTTGCCGTTGACCTAACAAAAGATTCTCACAAGGTACTAGAGCGCGCGATCGTCATCGCTGAGCGCAACAATGGTGCCAAAATCTCCATTATGCATACCCTTGAGCCTTTGGGTTTCGCCTATGGAGGTGATATTCCGATGGACCTCACCAGCATTCAAGACCAACTGGATGAGCATGCAAAGCAGCGCCTGGCTGAAATTGCGACTCCCCATATCGACAAGGCCGACCAGCACGTGGTGGTGGGTATGCCCGACACGGAAATTCATCGCTTCGCGGATGAACATAACGTTGATTTGATTGTGGTTGGCTCCCACGGAAGACACGGATTTGCCCTGCTACTGGGTTCAACGTCAACAGGCGTGCTGCACGGCGCGCAGTGCGACGTACTCGCCGTACGGGTTGGCAAAAAGGGCGAGAGCAGCGACGAATAAGTATACGCGCTCACTCTCCTGCGCCTTACTTGCATATCGAACGCTTCTGTTCAAAAAGTTACTATCCCCAAAGGCACCGACCAGGCGCCTTTGGGATCATGCACTTGAGTTTTCGCTATTCGCCGTTGGCCATGGCTTCAAGCTCCATCCAGCGTTCCATGGCGGCTTCAAGCGCCTGCTGAGCATGCTCTAGCTCTTGTAGTTTCGCTGTTACCGCGCTGGCCTCCTGCTGATAAAACGCGGGATCGCCTACCACTTGCTCCAGTGCTTCGACACTGGCTTCAAGCCGCTCGATGTCGGCAGGCAATGCATCCAGTTCGCGCTGAAACTTATAGGAGAGCTTGACGGTTTTTTTAGCGGGCTCTTCAGGTGCCTTCTCGGGTGTTTTTTCTACCGCCGCGCTGGTGGGCTCGGTTTGTTGACGCGCCGCGCCTTCCCAAGGGGCAGGCGGTAGCTTACCGCCCTGACGTATCCAGTCGGTGTAACCGCCCACGTATTCACGGACAACGCCTTCGCCTTCAAAGGCCAGCATGCTGGTTACTACGTTGTCCATAAAGGTTCGGTCGTGGGAAACCAGTAACAGCGTACCGTCAAAGTCCAGCAACAGCTCTTCAAGCAGTTCCAGGGTTTCCATATCCAGGTCGTTGGTCGGCTCATCAAGCACCAACACATTGGCAGGCTGGGTAAACAGCTTGGCCAAGAGCAGACGATTAGACTCCCCGCCCGACAGTGCTTTTACAGGCTGACGCACGCGGTCAGGCGTAAACAGGAAATCCTGCAGATAGCTCATGACATGGCGATCCTTGCCACCGACGCTGACTCGGTCACTGCCTTGAGCCACGTTGTCATAAACCGTTTTTTCCAGTTCAAGTCCTGCGCGCAGCTGGTCAAAATAGGCCACTTTAAGGTTCGTGCCTAGCTGTACACTGCCGTCGGTCGGTGCTAGCTCACCCAACAGAATTTTAAGTAGTGTTGTTTTGCCCGCGCCATTGCGCCCGAGAAAACCGATACGGTCGCCGCGCACGACTTCCAGATTCACATTCCGCAGAATAACGTCGTTACCAAAGCGCTGAGTCACCCCTTTAAGCTCAACTACCCGCTTACCGGTACGCTCACCACTATCAACGGTCAGGTTAGCAGTGCCTTGGCGCTCACGGCGCTGACTGCGCTCGTCGCGCATAGCTTCAAGAGCACGTACCCGCCCCTCATTACGGGTACGGCGCGCTTTAACCCCTTGGCGTATCCAAGTCTCTTCCTGCGCCAGCTTTTTGTCGAACTCGGCATTTTCCCGCGCTTCAACTTCAAGCTCGTGCTGCTTGCGCGCCTGAAACTCTTCGTATTTGCCCGGGTAGCGGCCCAGTTTGCCACGATCAAGCTCAAGAATATTAGTCGCCAGCCTGGAAAGAAACGCCCGGTCGTGGGTAATCAACAGCACCGCACCATTAAAAGCCAGAAGCTGCTCTTCAAGCCATGCAATGGTGTCCAGGTCCAAATGGTTGGTCGGCTCATCAAGTAGAAGTAAATCAGGCTCAGACACCAGCGCTCGCGCTAACGCGACCCGGCGACGCCAGCCGCCTGAAAGAGAACTCATCTCAGTTTCAGGAGGAAGCCCCAGCCGCGTTAGCACAACATCAATACGCTGATGGAACGACCAGCCATCAATCGCTTCGATGCGGGTTTGCAACGTCGCCATGCGATTCATGTCCGGGTCGGGATCGTTGATCAAGTGCTGATATTCAGACAGCAGCTCGCCCGCTTCAGGCAGACCCTGTGCGACCATGTCGAAAATAGTCATGCCCGATGACTCAGGTAACTCCTGAGCCAACACCCCAATTTTCAAGCCAGGCGCTCGCCAAACCGAGCCGTCATCTGCCTGAATATCACCCGCCACTAATTTTAAAAGCGTAGATTTACCGGTGCCGTTGCGCCCGACCAGCGCCAGCCGCTCGCCTTTTTCGACCGTAAGGTCAGCGCGGTTCAACAGTACTTGGGTGCCGTAGGCAAGTTGCAGCTGTTCGAGTCGTAACAAGGTCACGCAGTATCCTCCATCGTCGTGAGGCGCACAGTGTAACGCATGGACAGCAGTAGAGGGGAAGCTTCGCGCATTAGTCGATACGTGCGCTTAGCGTTACAATACTGGTTTGCTATTTTCGACGAAGGAGTAACGCTTGGCTTCATCGGCAGTCGATAACGTTTTACCTGAAGCGCTTCAATTTCGTCCTACGTCTCCGTTGGTCGATATTGGCGCTAATTTGACGCACGAAAGCTTTGATCGTGATCTTGATGACGTCATCGCGCGGGCCCATGCTGCTCATGTTAATACAATGATTGTCACGGGCACGGACCTGGCGCACGCCGAGCAGGCGATAGCCCTTTCCGGACAATATCCCGGCCTTTTCGCAACGGCGGGCATTCACCCACATGATGCCAGTTGCTGGAATGCAGAACTGGCAAACAAGATGAAAGCCTTGCACGCACATCCGAAGGTAGTCGCCGTTGGCGAATGCGGGCTGGATTTCAATCGCAATTTTTCGACGCCTGCCGAGCAAGAGCATGCGTTTGAAGCGCAGTTGGCACTAGCTGTTGAAAGCGGCCTACCGCTTTTTCTACATGAGCGCGATGCAGGCGTACGAATGCGCGAAATACTGGCCGCTTGGCGCGGTGATATCAGCGACGCGGTTGTGCACTGCTTTACCGCTGACCGCGATACGCTGCACGGCTATCTGGACCTGGATATACATATTGGCCTGACCGGCTGGATTTGCGATGAGCGTCGCGGCCATCACTTGCGTCCGCTGGTTAACGATATTCCGCTGGAGCGCTTGATGGTGGAGACCGACTGCCCTTACCTGCTGCCCCGCAATCTACCCGCTAAACTCAAAGGGCGCCGCCATGAGCCAGCGCTTCTGCCGTGGATCGTAAAAGAAATTGCCCAGTGGCGCGGTATCAGCGAAGCTGAACTAGGTAGCGCCACGACGCAAACTGCACAGCGTTTTTTCCGCCTGCCTACAGAATCTTGAAAGGAGTACGAGCGTGGCCGATTACCCAGGATTTATTGCCATTGAAACGGGCGAAGAAGATGGCCTCCCCCTTGCCATTGCCTGGTCCTTGCCCGATGGGCGCGTTAAGGAAACCTTGATCCAGCCTGACGATAGCTGGATCAAGGAAGATACCAATGCCATGGGCGCTTACAGCATTGAGGAGCTTGAGAGCTTGGGCGTTAGCCCACTTGAGGTGATTCGCGAACTGGAAAACGATCACTTCTCCGCCACCCTATACACCAGCGACAATGGTGAGGACGAGGCGGCGCTGGCGCGTCTATTTGATACGTATGGGTTGGACCCCTTCGTAGAGCTGGCGCCGGCATCGGTGCTCTACCCTTCTATCACGCCGGGTGAATGGCACCGCCAGCGACGTGAGACATTCAGCGAGCTGGGTCTGGAGCCCATGCGCCCCGAACATGAGCTTGAGGTCATGCTGTCCTTGCACCAGCGCTTAACCGAAACGGATTAAGCATTAGCAGCCACAGGCGCTTGACCCAAGACTGCCTGGCCTTGGGTAATCGCAACGGCTAGTGGCTCTTTGCGCTGATAAAACGACGTCAACGCTACGTAAAGGGCGTTGGCGCGCGTGGGCAGGCCTTCTTGTAAATAGCGCTGCTTTCGGGCGTTTACCTTCTCCGCAAATGCGTCACGATCGACGTCAACATCGCCCCCCAGATTGTCCACGCTGACATGAAAGATGCGTCCACACGCGTCGGCAAACAGTGATTCCAACGCCTGAGGGGAAATTTCGGCTTGCTCAAAAGCGCTCTGCTCCTGGGCATTGCGCCCATCGGGCAAATACCAGTAGCCATAGTCTTCCAACTGACGGCGCTTGGCACCGGCAATACACCAGTGGCTAATTTCATGCAGGGCGCTGGCATAAAACCCACGGGCAAAGATAATCTGATGATAAGGCGCTTCCTCGCTTGCAGGTCGATAAAGCGGCTCATCTTCACCTCGCACTAATCGGGTTTGATAGCGCGGCATAAAAATGCCATCAAAGAGTGCCGTAATATCCTCAAGTAACCATTTGTCATCTGCGTGAACCACAATATCCTCGTTATTTAAGACCTTTTTGCCTAGTATAACGGCCCTCGCCAAGTAGGCTGAAGTCTAAACGGCAAAAACCAGCGACTCCTGCTAATCTAGCGGCGTTTTACAGATTTCTTTACTAACGGAGAGCCTTTCCTTGGCCCGCTTTGCTGACGATATCAAAACCACCTACTGGCCAGAAACCCGCGCCTTAATTTTATTGGCGCTGCCTATTTGTGGCGCGCAGCTTGCCCAGGCAGGTATGGGGGTAGTCGATGTCATGATGACGGGACGCTTTAACGCTACGTCGCTGGCAGCGGTCTCAGTAGGTACCAGTTTATGGGCACCCTTGATGCTCTTTATGACGGGCACGCTCATGGGGCTTACCCCTATTGTTGCGTACCACCTCGGCGGGCAGCGAAGCGATGCCATTCGCCCTGCGGTTCATCAAGGGTTATGGGTGGCCTTGGTGCTAGGCATTATCGCCGCGATTCTGCTTAGAACCAGCGTCATGCCCATTTTCGAATTAATGGATGTACCGGCTCAAGTCGCTCAAGAATCAGCCGCTTATCTTTCAGCGGTGGCGTTCGGCATGCCCGGTATCGCACTCTTTCAAGCATTACGCGCGTTTTCGGATGGTATGAACCATACGCGGCCATCGTTGTGGATCAGTGTAATCGGTTTGCTAGTGAATATTCCGGCTAACTACCTGCTGATCTACGGCGGCGACGGGCTGGTCAGTTTGTTGGGTAGTGGCGTTCCCAACATCCTTCAGCAAATTCCGGCCATGGGTGCCTTTGGCTGCGGTATCGCGACGGCTATTTCCATGTGGACCATGATGTTAATCATGCTGCTGTACACTCGCCGAGGGCGTGCTTACCAAAACGTGTCGCTGTGGCACCGTTTTACGCCTCCACAGCTGGCGGGTATTAAAGAGCTGATTTTTGTAGGCATGCCGATTGGCGTGGCCATTTTTGTTGAGGTGACCCTGTTCACCTTGATCGCCCTGTTTGTTGCTAGCCTAGGCGAGATAACCGTAGGTGCTCACCAAATCGCGCTCAGTTTTACCTCTATTCTGTTTATGCTGCCGCTTTCATTGAGCATGGCATTAACGGTACGCGTGGGTAATACCCTCGGCCAACATCGCCTTACACTGGCTCGCCAGGTCGCATGGAATGGTGTGGTGGTGAGCATACTGATTGCGGCGTTTAACAGCCTCTTTTTGTGGCTAACTGCCAAGCCGGTGATTGCCTTGTATACCTCGAACCCTGAGATACAGGCGCTGACCCTTACCCTCATTGCCCTTGCGGTCATCTTCCAGCTCTCTGATTCGCTTCAGGTGAACCTGGCAGGCGCGCTACGCGGGTATAAGGACACCCGCATCGTCATGGTCATTACAGTGCTGTCCTACTGGCTTGTAGGCCTTGGAGGCGGTTACTGGTTAGGTGTGCATGGTGCAAGCGGTTTAACCGAGCCTTTAGGTGTTCATGGGTACTGGATAGGCTTGATTGCAGGGCTTAGCACCGCCGCACTGTTGTTGGCCTGGCGTTTAAAATGGATTAGCCGACAGGGGTGAAAAGTGACAAACCAGTGGCTTCTCTTCGTTATGTTCACGGCAATGTCGATTTTGGCAGGTTGCAGCGATCATGAGGCAGAGCAGCCATGGGTCGCCTATCATCAGCAATTAGCCGAAGACCTTTCCTCGCCTCCGCTCGAGCGCACAGAGGTATCCAACATAGGGGTATTTCCAGAACGCCAAGAAAGGCTGATTGAGGTAGCTGAAACCCGCGATGGCATACTCAATATTTACGCGTTGCGCGAGTGTCAAATCACGTCGCTGATTGCAGCACGCAACAATCAGCTTGGCCGCGTTGCGCCACCCAGCCAGCACTGGCTTTACGAGCGTGAGTTATGGCAACGCTTAGCGGCATGCCAGGAAAGCGATGTCCCTGAGCGTTTAAGCGAGCGCGATAAAGAGCGCCTTGAACAGCTTACTGCTCTGAAAACAGCCCAACTACCCGCTGTTAGCTGGAATGCTATTTTCGATTCTGATGAGTGGATAAAAAGCTTCTCTCGGGCAAGCCAACCGCTAGCGATGGGCGATTTTCCAGCGATTACGCAGCAGCTTACCGCTCTCGATTATTTGCAGCAGATGATAGATAGCCAGTTTAGCCAAGCATGGCAGCAAAGCTCTTCTCGGCTTGAAAACCACCTCAAGCACCTTCAAGAACGCCCCTTAACTGCCGAGATACTGCGCACATTGCTACTTTCCGAACAACGTTTGCAAGACGCCAGCGAGTACTTAAGCCAGCATGATCCTCACCATGAAGCGTGTTTAACAGCGTGGGACACTGAAGTCCTGAACCTCCTTGAAGCTAACGCGCAACAGTGGCTGCTCGCTATCAACAGGCTGATAAACAGCCAAAGCGTTGCCTTGCCAGAAGCGGTACGTGTTTATCAAACGCAATGGCTCTCGCTTGATAACGCACAAGCGCCTTGGCAGCAGTATCAGCAGGCCAAAACGCACCACTTATCGCTTAGAGAAATGCACTCAGTCTGTTTAAGCGATTAAATATTCGCCTCCCTCTTAACCTTATGGGCAACCTGTGCTATTGGTGAAGGATGCGGTAAGCATTTCTTGTTTACCAATGTCGTGGCCACGCAGCATTAGGAGGGACATCATGGGCGTATCCCAGTCACCCCGCTCTGCCCAGGTCATCGACCTGGATACCGTGCGGCTGCGTCAGCAGGCGCAGAAAAGTTTGGTTCGTTTAGCGCCCGAGTTAGACGGGTTGGAAATGGTATACCAGCTCGCTGCGAGCCCCGATTCCTATTTTGGCATGCCCATTCTGGCCTGGGGCTTAAGAGCCGATGGCCATGTTGTTGGGTTGGTGCCCTGGATGGAAACACTGACCTCCTGCCAAGAGGTGGATAGCCAGGAAAACGGCTATTTTGTTGGCTATCGCGATCCAGAAACAGAAGAGATCTTTGAGTCACCGCCCGATCACAAATATTACGAGCTAACGGCTGCCGCTGACTATTTTGAGTATGAAGCGTCGGGAGACGTTACGCTCATACAGCAAATTCCCGATACCCTGGGCACTCATGCATTGTGCATGAATCACCCCAATGCACCGTGGCATATGAAACCCGTTTACGGATGGCGCTTGTACAGCGATGGCTCTATTGATGCCTTACTTGCTGATGAAGAAAAGGCCACAATGACGCCAATTCTGTTGGGTGATAAGTGCCTCTACAGCGCACGCTCCTGTCACCCGAGCGTTTATTACTTTCAGCGCCATATCGCTAACCGTATTCTTGAAGAAGATCCCGCTACCCTTGAGACGTTAGCCATGATGGTCGTGCCAGGCGATTAACGTGCGAGGCGGTACACCTGTTTAATTATGCGCACCGTGCGAGGCTATTCACCATTAGTCGATGTTTGCCGCGCACGGCTGCACATCTTTACGCTAAGCGTATAAAGTAAACGTAGCTTTCTGCTGATTCACTGCGGTCGACAAGCTCATGGCCCAAAAATTGACAAAATTTAGGTACATCACGCGTGGTCGCAGGATCTGTTGCCACAACTTTAAGCACTTGACCTGAACTCATATCACGCACTTTGTTGTGCATCAGCATAATAGGTTCAGGACAATAAAGCCCTGTGGTGTCCAGAACGGTGTCGTAGTGGGGTGAGGCATCAGTCGTGTCAGCCATTCATATCCTCGGTTTAGGAACTAGATAGCATGATTAAAGTTATCATCGAACGACGTATTATGCCTGGCCTTGAAGATGAGTATGAACAGGCAGCACGCGAAGTCATGCGTGTTTCGCTCGGTGTCAGAGGCTTTGTCAGCGGTGAAACGCTGGCACAACAAGGCCATACAGATCGACGCTTGATGATTACCAAATGGCGCGATTTACGCGCTTGGAAAGAATGGCACGCCAGCGATGCGCGCGCCACTGCGATGCAACGTATTTTACCGCTATTAACAGAAGACGAGACGATCCGTATCTATGAAGCGGGCTATTAACACCTTAGTGGGTTAGCCTTACGTGCACCGTTACTTCTTCCCGGTCGTGATAAAGGTGCCTACAGTTTATTTGGGCACCAACACCCGCGCTTTTAAGCGCTTCTTCCAATGTTACCAGACAGCGCGTTACTTCATCCCAACGTTTCTTCATAGGTAGCTTGAGGTTAAAAATAGCTTCTCTACACCATTTACGCGTTAGCCAGCGCTCGACCATCGCCAGCACCCGTACGGGCTTATCCACGATGTCACATACCAACCAATCCAAACGCTGAGGCGGCTCCCAGGTAAAGCCATCTTCTTTAAGATGATCAATTTGCCCAGTGGCCATTAGCTGCTTATCCATTGGCCCGTTATCAATGGCATAAACGTACATGCCCCGCTGCACCAACTGCCATGTCCATCCACCGGGCGCGGCACCTAAATCTGCTGCCTGCATATGCGCGCTCAAGCGCTCCTCCCACTCTTCACGTGGAATAAACTCATGCCATGCTTCTTCCAGTTTAAGCGTAGAACGGCTTGGTGCACGCGAAGGGAAGCGCAACCGACGAATACCGTTAAGCAACTCGCTACGATTACCGGGAAAACTCATGCCCAGCTGGACACGATCACCATCGGTCCAAAAAATATGTAACCGACGCCCTCCGGCTTTGCCGCGTAGCGCACCGCGTTTTTTCAACATGCTTTGCAACGGCTTGGTAAGGGCTTTGATCAAGCCAGCCAGCGCCTTCCCATCATTAGTATCGGGCGTTTCATGCCAGATTTCTTCAAAACTCCAGCCACTAGCCTTAACCTGCTCTAAAATAGCGGTTAATCGGTCATCTCGTGACAAGGTGAGTGCAGGTAAGGCCGCCAGGCTTTGACGAGCAAAAATAAGCTTTTTAAAAGCTGCCTGCCGGTGCAAGTCATTAACGGGCTCATCGTCTGTTCGCGTTAGACTGACCCACCCTTCCCCATAAGCAGGTTCGCAGGGCACCCCCTGGTGCTTTGCATGGTGCTGCATTTCTGACAGCGCATCATGTTCAAAACCAGGGCGGCAGTAAACTAACCACGATGTCGGTACCGTTTCACTCACCACTTCACCTCAAATTGCGTCTATCACCCAAAGTGACAGCCGGTTGATATAGTCGTTGATATAGTCATTGGGGACGCATCATAGCATTAACACGTGTGCTTTATTTTCTTCCACGCATACAAAAAACCCAGCCGATTGGCTGGGTTTTTTGTTAA
>NZ_JBQSUZ010000006.1:0-216281 GCF_052375975.1 Halomonas sp. TP35
TCCCCCGGGGCTCAGCCCTCGGGGGATTTTTTATGCGTGTAAGAAAAGTAGGACCAATTACCATTCAATAGATTTTCTTTCCCAATCCCAAAAGCTGCCAGTATCGGCAGGTGTGAAAGCATTTACGTGCATGAGGTCTGCAGGCTACCCATCATTAATTGATCCAGACGTTTTTCAGGCGGTAGGGACAGAGAGTATCGCCATGCAGTAAGTCAATGGCATTGAAAAAGAAGTAGACAGGCTATCCCTTTAGCTGCTTCTGTAAAGCAAGGTGGCCTTCTTCAGTTGTTACATCCAGGATGGGGAAAATTACGCAGCTAACATGCGTGGTGCATTGAGGCTAAAAGCCCATTCACTACGGCATGACCGGTGCTGCCGTTGGTCCTGGCAATCAGAGCGGTATAACGTTCGGACAACTGAGCCAGTAATAAAAAGGTAGGCTTTATTGAAGTTGTAGAAGGGATACTTGTCTAAAGGGAATAACTAAGCGGATGCGTTGATCCTTCCTGACTGCGCGCTATTACGCCCATCAGGTTTATAGAGTGTTTTTTCCGCAATTCGGCGTATATAGTCCAGCATTTCCTGATTGTGCTTCATGCGTACCGACAGCATTTGGCCGGTTAGTTCATTCATACGCGCAACACGTTCGCTCTTTTCGAGTAGCGTTTCCCAAGCCGTTTGACAGCCAGCATCACGAGCAGCCAAACGTGCCCCGTTGGCGTTGTCTTCATAGCCAAGTCGCTTTTGAATATTGCGGCGTAGCGTTTCAATGCGCTCTATATCGGCCAGCAGCGCTTGTTTACCTTCTGCTGTATCGGCAAGCGCTTTTCCGTCAATGTCACCCTGCGTTAAGAGTGTTTGCTCGTTTGATAATAGCGCCACTAGCTCATCAATACGCTGCTGCTGGTCGGAAAGCAAGCGGGCAAGACTCATAATACGCTACCTTATAACTCTGAAAGATTGGCAATCAAGCCATCTGCAATACGGTCAGCCCGCATTTCGAGGCGGCCCTCACGAATGGCATCGCGAATCTCTTGAACTTTTACCATATCGATATCCTGCGTATCATCGAAATGAGAATGGCTAAGCTGAGTAGATTCACGCGTTTGACCGGCGACTTCAGCCGCCTTGGGCCCGCCCATCTTTTGTGTTTCATCACGTTGCTGCGCTTGGTTCGAGCGTAACAATGAATTGAGGTTATCAATGTTCACGTTGTATGCCTTATGGTCAACGTCTGTGTATTCGGCGTCAGTGATAACAACTATCGGCCCTGGTGGTTAAAACTTTAGACCAGATCTAAAAATCCACCACTAAAATGCCTTGTTCATTAATTCGTGCCGTTACTATTTCACGGGTATCAAAGCGCACGCGAACCTGGTCTCCTACCCCTCCGCTTTCCAGCACTTCTCCCTCGCGTGAAACGCGAAAAGCATTGCCTTGAGCGATGACCATAACCCGCTGACCGCGCTCAACAACTGAAGGCGTTTGTAAGAAGTGCGTTAAAAAGGTACTGCCACTTCGAATCTGCCGCTGAGCAACCTTGCCAACAATTTCTTCTTCATTGGTTAGGGCTTGCGACGACAGCTTCCCCAAATTGCCACTTTGCTCAACGAGCATATCAGGGGTAATCAGTGTGCCACGATTAATATCGTGCTGCGCCACCCAGTAGTTGCCAATAACATCAATTTGGGCCTGTAAATAGCGCACTTGCTGATGTGTTTCACCGCAGCGAACGCCTACCGAAACACGCCCTAAAGGTGATTGACCCGCATTGGGCAAAAAAGGTTCCGGCTGAACGCAGGGCGGTAAGTGAGGAGAAGGGGGGCGCACGTCGATGACCACCTCCTCTCCTAGAGGCTGCGTTTGTTGATACAAGAACTGATGCACTTGCTGCATGAGCGCATCGTCTGCCTGTGCGCTTGAGAAACACGCCAAACAGACCACCAGTGAAAAATAGCGCGTGAACACTGCTGAGAAGCAACGTTTTATGTGCAGCGGATGTGACATGGCGGGGCAGCTCAGCAGGCGGGGGATAACGAGATTTAGTCAGTAAGTGTAGCGAAAAAGAAGTAGATGAAACAGACGAAATGCTGGTGTAAACGCTAGCTGTTCCATGCTTTGGGCTGACAGCCGTAAGCGTATTCTTCACCATCGATAAATTTAATTTTTTTGCCTCCCGGCGAGCGAGGGCGCGGCATGCTTGATCAACTAGAATCTGCCTTTAACTACCACCAGCAGGCATTAGGCTTGCGTCAATCGCGTCATGAAGTGCTGGCCGCTAATATTGCGAATGCCGACACGCCAAATTATAAGGCGCGGGACATTGATTTTGCCAACGAGCTTAAAAAAGCCGTTGACGGTGGCGTTTCACAACAGGGCAGCCAAGGGGGGTTAACGCTCGCTCGGACGTCTGGACAGCATTTGGCCGGTGCCGGGCCTGCTTGGCAAGGCGCCGGTAATGCGGCGTTACTGTACCGAATTCCTTCCCAGCCGAGTCTGGACGGCAATACGGTTGAGATGGATCGCGAGCGTACTCAGTTTGCTGATAATGCCGTGCGTTACCAAGCGGCGCTTACGATCATGAATCGCCGTATCCAGGGTCTAAAAAACGCAATGCAGCCTGAGTAGGCCAGCAAACTGCGTAGGAGATAAATGATGTCGATGTTTTCAGCGTTTGATGTTGCTGGCTCTGCCATGAGTGCTCAATCCCAGCGAATGAACGTCACCGCCAGCAATATGGCCAACGCCGATAGTATTGCCGGGCCTGATGGTGAAACATACCGCGCGAAACACGTGATGTTTGAAGCGCAGGCACAAAACACCCGTTTTGGTATTGGTGGCGTGAGAGTCTCCGACATTGTGGAAGACGACTCACCGCTGCGTCTGGAATACATGCCCAATCATCCCGCAGCTGATGAAGAGGGCTATGTGGCCAAGCCCAATGTAGAGCCTGTGCATGAAATGGTGAATATGATTTCCGCGTCCCGCTCTTATCAGGCGAACGTAGAGGTATTCAATACCACAAAACAGATGATGATGCAGACGCTGTCACTGGGTGAGGGGTAATCATGAGTAGTATCGATACGAGTGTTGTTAATAGTATTAACAGCGGTGGCTCTAACGGTCTATCGGCTCGCCAGTCAGACGAGCTTCGCAATAGCTTTATGACCCTGCTGGTCACCCAGTTACAGAACCAGGATCCGCTGAATCCAATGGAAAACGCGGAAATGACCTCGCAGCTGGCGCAAATCAACACGGTAAGTGGCATTGAAGAGCTGAATAGCACACTTGAAGGTATTACCAGCCAAATGGATGCCAATCAGGCGTTACAGGCCGCAGGATTGATTGATAAGGCTGTATTGGTGCCTGGCAATAACGTGATGGTCAGTGTTGACGAAGAAAGTGGCTCTTACGCGACACCATTTGGTATTGAGCTGGATAGCGCTGCTGAAAATGTTGAGGTAACCGTAGTCAGCAAAGCAGGCGAGGTAGTTTATACCAAGGATCTCGGTGCTGTTGCTGCAGGTGTCGAATCCTTTAGCTGGGGTGGCTTAACCAACGATGGCGTGGCAGTGCCGGAAGGTGCCTACCGCGTTAACTTCAAGGCGATGAATGCAGACGGTGAACTTCTTGAGTCACGAGCGCTTAACTATGCGCTGGTACAAGGGGTATCGCCAGGAGCTGGTGGCAGTGATGTTCGCCTGGATTTGGGAGCTGTTTATGGCCAAGTGGCTCTTGATCAAATTAAACAAATTCTTTGATTATTCGCTAAACAATATCTTTTTCAGGGGAACATCATGAGCTTTTCACAAGCACTTAGTGGTCTGAACGCTCAGCGTGAGAAATTAGGCGCGATCGGTAACAACATTGCTAACTCGCAGACAGTCGGTTTTAAAAGTTCAAATGTACAATTTGCCGACGTATTTGCTGAATCACGCATAGGGCTTGGTGTACGCACATCTGCCGTATTGCAAGATTTTACCCAAGGCAATGTTGAGTCTTCATCACGTAATATGGACTTGGCCATTTCAGGGGAAGGATTCTTCCGCTTTCAGCAGCCTAACGGAGAAGTAGGCTACTCGCGTAACGGTCAGCTTACGATGACAGCCGATGGCCGCTTGGTAAACGCTCAGGGTGCGCAAATCATGGGCTATGCAGCTGATGCTAATGGTAACGTGCAGGCGGGTGGCCAGGCTGTTGGGCTAACGGTGGATTCGGACGCGTTGCCAGCAAAATCAACAACCGCTGTTGAAAACGTTCTTAACCTGGACTCTCGTGAACAAGTAGGAGAAGGGCTTAATACAATTACAGTTGGCGAAAACGAGATTGACTACCACTTCACAACTAACTTTACGGTCTACGATTCATTAGGCAACCCATTTAATATCAACGTTTATTACGAAAAAGTTGGAAGCCCAGACGGTAGTAATCAGAATGTCTGGGAAGCTAAAGTAGTTTCCGGTAATGAATATAACGAAGAGAACAATTTTCTCGTAGAGTTTAATCAAAATGGTGTGCTTACATCAGTGCGAGAGGTTACGGACCAGTACTTGGCGGCTCAAGCTAACCTGAGTAGCACCCAAGCTGCTTTTGATGAAAATCAAACAGCTCTCAATACACAGCTCACAAGCGTTCGAAGTCAGTTAGATGAAGCAAAAGCCTATCTTTCTGGGCTTATCTCTTCTGGTGATGTAGACGATACTGAGTCCGATATAATCGCGTTGCAAGATGCTATCGAGGATGTTGAATCAGACTTGGCCGCCGCAGAGTCAGCCATAGCTAGTGGAAGCCCTGTGATCACTGATTTACCTGATAGTTTAACGGCGCTTACCGCTGCAAGTGACGCCGTTGACACTACTAATAATCCAGATTTTGACAATGCTCTATTCAATGGTCAGTTAGCTGACTTAGCTACAGATATTCCTGGTGGCGTCACGGATTACGAAGCTAGCAGGACGGAATTAGAAACTGCTCAGACAGCATTAGCAGCAGAATTTAATAATTTGCCGCGCCAGGACAGCCAAACTCAAATCTCTCTAAATATCAATAGCGGTGCTGCCTCGCCACTTGCCTTTAATTATGATCTTGGCGGCACTACGCAATTCGGTAATGACTCTACTGCAACTGATGTAACGCAGGATGGCTACACGTCCGGTGCCTTGGTCGGCATTACTATCCAGGATGATGGCACCATTATGCGCAATTACTCTAATGAGCAATCGCTTGCTGCGGGCCAAGTAGCTATGGCGAGTTTTCGTAATCCAGAAGGGTTGAAGCCAGGCGGCGATAACCTTTGGACGGCCACAGCCTCCTCTGGTCAGGAACTGGTGGGCGCTCCAGGGACAGGAATGCGAGGCTTAATACAAGCTGGCGCCACTGAAACCTCCAACGTTGATATGGCCCAGGAACTGGTGAGTATGATTGTCGCTCAGCGCGCCTATCAAGCCAACTCACAAACCATCAGCACCCAGGATGAGCTCCTGCAAACCATTATTAACCTTTAATAATGGGCTTTTCGTGTAAGGAGTAAATCACTTGGATCGGATGCTATATACCGCCATGAGCGGTGCTAAAAACGCCATGGATCAGCAGTCGGTGGTCAGCAACAACTTGGCGAACGTGACCACCACCGGCTTTCGTGCGCAGCTTCAGGCCGCGCGCTCGGTGCCCGTTCAAGGCGAAGCGTTCTTGGCGACGCGTACGTCAGTCATGACCACCACGCCGGGGAGTGATTTTTCACAAGGGCCGGTTGAGTTTACCGGACGTGCGCTGGATATCGCGATGCAGGGTGATGCCTGGGTGGCGGTGTTAGCCGATGACGGTACGGAAACCTACACACGCCGTGGCGACCTGCAGTTGGATAGCGATGGTGTTCTGCTCAACGTAGGCCGCCCTGTGATGGGCGATGGTGGTCCTATTGCGGTGCCTCAAGGGGCGCAGGTATCCATCGGCGCCGATGGCACGATTAGCGCTATTCCTGAAGGCGAGGGCCCGGAAGCGCTCGTTGATGTTGGTCGGATCAAATTGGTAACTCCAAACGATCAGTTACTGACGCGCGGTGATGATGGCTTATTTCGTGCTCCGCTCAATGACGCGGGAGAACCTGGCATACTACCAGGAAACGAGGATGCCCGTTTGGTCAGCGGTGCGCTTGAAGGCAGTAATGTCAGCGCTGTGGATGCCATGGTCGCGATGATTGATGTCGCTCGGCGTTACGATATGCAAATGAAAGTGCTCAGCACCGTTGATGAGAATGCTCAGCGGGCCAACAGCATGCTCTCTATTCAGGGCTGATAGCAGCCGCCTAACAAGGGAACACGAACACTCATGATTACTTCTTTGTGGACTGCTAAAACCGGGCTTGAGTCTCAGCAAACGAAATTGGATGTTATATCCAATAACCTGGCCAACGTTAGCACCAATGGCTTTAAGCGTTCGCGCCCTGTGTTTGAAGATTTGTTGTACCAGAATATGCGCCAGCCAGGTGCACAGAACAATATCCAGGACCGACTGCCTTCAGGTATGCAGGTCGGTACCGGCGTTCGCGCCGTGGCAACCGAGCGTTTACATACTCAAGGTGGCCTGGAGCAAACCGAAAACTCACGTGACCTTGCCATCAACGGTGAAGGTTTTTTCCAAGTGTTGTTGCCTGATGGTACGAGTGGCTATACCCGGGATGGAAGCTTCCAGCTCAACGAAAATGGTCAGATGGTGACGGCGAACGGCTACCCGCTGGAGCCAGCTATTTTTGTGCCGGAAAATGCCTTGGCTGTGACTATCGCTGAAGATGGTACGGTAAGTGTTCGTCAGCCAGGCGTTGCGATAGACAACGATATTGGCCAAGTCACGCTGACATCGTTTATTAATCCCGCTGGTTTAGAAAGCATAGGTGGAAACCTTTACTTGGAAACCGGTGCCTCCGGTGCTCCCAATGAAAATATACCGGGTATTAACGGTGCCGGGCGCTTGTTCCAAGGCTACGTCGAGACCTCGAACGTGAACGTTGTGGAAGAGATGGTTAGCATGATCCAAACCCAGCGCGCGTATGAGATTAACAGCAAAGCCGTATCTACCAGCGATGAAATGTTGGCACGTTTGAGCCAGCTATAAAGAGCGCGTTGAGGTTTATTGAACCATGCGGGATTTTTACCATGTTAGCCGTCAGCTAAGCATTATTGCTTTGCTGTTTTTTACCTTACTGGCGGCCGGCTGTGCCCAGATACCCCGCGCCTCAGTAGTGGGTGAACAAGAGCAGATTGAAATTGTGGATCGCCCACCGCCTATTCCCAATGGCTCAATTTACCAAGCCCGGCAAGGCTATCAGCCGCTTTTTGAAGACCGTCGACCAAGAGCAATGGGGGACATTCTCACCATCGTGTTGGATGAGCAGGTAAGCGCCAGCAAAAATGCGCGTACAAATGCGTCGCGTAACGGCAGCGCATCGCTGGATCTTGCCCAGTTGCCTGATGTACTCGACACCCTGGCTGAATATGGTTTCGATATTGCCGGGGCCAGCGATTTTAACGGCGGTGGCGGCGCGCAAGCGAACAACTCGTTTACTGGTACCATTACCGTCTCGGTTTTAGAAGTCATGAATAACGGTAACTTGCGTGTTAGGGGCGAAAAGCAGATCGCTATTAACCAAGGGACCGAGTTCATACGTTTTTCAGGTGTCGTGAATCCACGTACGATTACCACCCAGAATACGGTGCCTTCCACGCAGGTAGCGGATGCGCGGATAGAGTATGTGGGGGATGGCTATATTAATGAAGCTCAGCACATGGGGTGGCTGCAGCGCTTTTTCTTGAATATTTCGCCCTTCTAATGGTACCTGGAATGGCTAAACAACTTAGTGGCCTAGAGTGATCGTCATGCAGCTAAACGGTTTTCGATTAATTAAAATGCGGCTGGCGCAACTGGGTGCACTGCTACTTATGTGCCTACTTGCTTTACCCGTTTATGCCGAGCGCGTGATTGAGCTAGCCAGTTTTGCAGGCGTGCGCGATAACCAATTGGTGGGCTATGGCTTGGTGGTCGGGCTGGATAACACGGGTGACCAAACAACCCAGGCCCCCTTTACCAGCCAAAGCCTCTCCAACATGCTGTCTCAGCTCGGCGTGACTATTCCACCAGGCACCAATATGCAGCTACGTAACGTAGCGGCGGTAATGGTGACCGCAGATTTACCGCCTTTTGCGCGTCCAGGTCAGCGTGTGGATATTGTGGTTTCATCTATTGCCAACGCGCGTAGCCTACGCGGGGGGACGCTATTGATGACACCGTTAAAAGGTGCGGATGGCGATATCTACGCGATTGCTCAAGGCAATATGCTGGTAGGCGGTGCGGGCGCCCAGGCAGGCGGTAGCAGCGTACAGATTAACCAGCAGGCAGCGGGTCGTATCCCCGGCGGCGCCCTGGTTGAGCGTGAAGTAGCACTTAATCTGGGCGGCAACGGCGGGATGCTTGAGCTGCAATTAAATGAAGTGGACTTCGGTACTGTGCAGCGTATGGTGGCCGCGATTAATAACGAATTTGGCCAATCGGTGGCCTATGCCCGTAATGGGCGTGTCATTGCGCTGGATGGCCCTGTCGATGCTAACGCGCGGGTCAACTTTATGGCACGCGTAGAGAACGTTCAGGTAACACCCACCGAAGCGCCGGCCAGAGTGGTATTAAATTCGCGTACTGGTTCCGTGGTAATGAACAGTGCTGTGACGTTACGCCAAGCGGCAGTCGCCCACGGGAGCTTATCAATCACCATCGATAGAAACCTGGGTGTGAGCCAGCCAGGCCCGTTTAGTCAGGGCCAAACCGTTGTGGTACCGGATACGGACATCGATATTGAGCAGCAGGAAGCGTATCTACAAATCGTAGAGGGTGCTCAGCTTACGGACGTGGTTAATGCGCTGAATGCCTTGGGGGCGACACCTCAGGATTTGATGACGATTCTTGAGGCGTTAAAAGCGTCTGGGTCGCTGCGTGCCGAGCTGGAGGTGATTTAATGAGCGTCTCTAATGATATGACCGGCCAGTTTGCGTTAGACGTTCAGGGTTTTCAGCGATTGCAGCATACGGCGCGCGTCGACCCGGAAGCGGGAGTAGACTCAGCCGCCCAACAGTTTGAAGCGCTCTTTGTGCATATGATGATGAAGAGCATGCGTGACGCTATTCCCTCTTCAGATCTGATGAGTAGCACGACGACTGATACCTATCAGCAGATGCTGGACCAGCAGTGGTCGCAGGTCATTGCATCCAAAGGAATAGGCCTGGCAGATGTACTGGTCGAGCAGCTTCAGCGCCAAGGTGTGGTGGGCGAAGAAAATGTGGCCGACCAAGAACTACAAGCGCTCATTGCCGGTATTCCACGTGGCACTCCACGTGTGCTGGATGGCGCCATACAGCCGCAAGGAGAGCACCCTTCTAACTCTCCGGGAAGCGGTCGCTTTCTGTCAGAGCTGGATGCGATACGCAAGCGTGCTGACGTTGGTGAGCAGGCATCACTTGGCATGTCTGGCGCTAATAACAACGCGCCAGAGCATGTGCAGCGCTTTATCGATAAATTGGCGGTTCCCGCTCAAGCTGCCAGTAAAGCAAGCGGTGTTCCCGCCGAGTTGATATTAGCACAGGCAGCCCTGGAAACTGGCTGGGGGCAGCATGAAATAGCCACCCGTCAGGGAGGCAACAGCCATAACCTGTTCGGGATTAAAGCGGGTAGCCATTGGCAGGGTAAAACCACCGATATTGTGACGCATGAATATATTAACGGGCGCCGCACACAGGTGGTTGATACGTTCCGTGTCTATGATTCGTTTGAGCATTCGCTTACCGATTATGCCAACCTGATCGGCAAAAATTCGCGTTACGCAGCGGTGGTGCAGGCGTCCAGTGCCGAGCAGGCCGCGCATGCGTTGCAGCGAGGCGGCTATGCCACAGACCCGCGCTACGCCCAAAAGCTGATAGCCGTTATGAATACCATGGGGTCGCTAACAACAGAGAGCACCTACCTGGCGGATTCGCGCTAGGTAGGGCTTAAGTTTTTTAGGGTGCTGCCGATATATTAGGTATCGGCCTAAGGATATCAACCATGAGCATGTTTTCTGTTGGCTTAAGCGGCCTTAATGCTGCCCAGAATGCCTTAAACACCACCAGTAATAACATCAGCAATGTTTACACGCCGGGCTACAACCGTGAACTCACTCAGCTGGGTGAGGGCAATGTAGGCGGTGGTGTGAAAGTGGATGCCATTGAGCGACAGTTTAATACCTACGTCGCTAATCAGCTTAATAGCGCGAAGACACAATCGAGTGCGCTTGAGACCTATAACAATCAGGTCTCGCAAATCGATAACCTGCTGGCCGACCGAGCCGCTGGTTTGGCGCCGCTGATGCAGGGCTTCTTTTCTTCGCTTGAAGACCTGGCAAGCTCGCCGTCTGACCCGGCAGCTCGTCAAGGGGTGCTTGGAACAGCAAGCACATTAAGTGCTCAGTTTCGATCCTTTGATGGCTATCTGCAGGATATGCAGAGCAATATTAATAGCCAAATCAAGGATGAAGTTACCCAAATTAATAACTCGCTTGAGCAGATTGCGGGGCTGAATAAAGAAATTTCTCTGGCGCGTGCGCGTACGGGGGATGCGCCTAATAGCCTGCTTAACCAGCGCGATCATCTGGTTTCTAAGCTTAACGAGCGAATGGATCTGCGCCTGAATATTCAGGACGGTAAAACCTATAACATTAGCCTTCCCAACGGCCAGCCGCTCGTGACGGGTACAGACTCCTTTAAACTCGAGGCTGTACAGGCTGACAACGACCCACAACGCACCATAGTTGGCTATCGCGATGGTAGTGGTAACGTTGTAAAGTTAAATGAGTCAACGATAAAAGGCGGTACGCTGGGCGGACTAATGGCGTTTCGTTCCGAGACGTTGGATAAAACGCAGAACCAGATTGGTCAGCTGGCTGTTTCGCTCTCGGTTGCTTTTAACGATCAGCATAAAAAGGGTGTGGACCTGGATGGCGAATTGGGTGGGGACTTCTTTGAACTAAGTAAGCCGCTAGGATACAGCTATAAAGGCAATGCCTCTGAAATAGCATCCGTTGAATTCGATACGGATAATATTGATGAGCTACGCGCTACAGACTACACCATCAGTTATCGCAATGACGCGTTTAGCGTGACACGTAATGACAGTGGTGACGAGGTGGACTTCACATTGGATGGCGGAGTACTGTCCTTTGGTGGCGTTAATGTTGCCTTTGAGAGTACGCCACAGAATGGCGATAAGTTCGAAATTCAGCCTGTTCGTCGCGCCGGCCAGGATATGAAGGTGGCGATTACGGACGGGGATAAAATAGCCGCAGGTGATGCAGGCTTAGACGGTGAAGAAGGCAGTTCTCTTACTTCATTTAAACACTCGGGTGATTTAGCCGTTGATGATCTGAAGATGTCGCCAGGGGCGTTCTCTAACCATAAAGAGTATACGTTAACGCTGGATTCAGAGGGTGCGCTAAAGGTAGAGCCAGCGGGGGCAACGGTCCGCGTTGATGGTCAGCCGTTTGATGTGGATAGCAGTGAATTAGAGGAAGGCCAAGCGGTTGAAATTGATGGGATGAGCTTTACACTTTCCTCACGTCCTGCCGATGGTGAAACGGCGACGTTAACGGTTGCTCAAAACATTATCGCGGCCTCGGGTGATAACCGTAACGCATTGGCTTTGCAAAAGTTGCAGAGTGAAGCTGTGGTAGGAGGCTCAGCCTCCGTTAGTTCTGCCTACGCCTCCATTGTGAGTGATGTGGGTAACCGTGCCAATATTACTCAAGTCAACCTGGATGCGCGTCAAGGACTAACCGATCAGCTGCGTGCGGTGCAGCAGTCTGAGTCTGGTGTAAACCTGGACGAAGAGGCTGCCAATCTGATTCGCTACCAGCAGTACTATATGGCCAACGCACGTGTTATTGATACGGCTGGCTCGATTATGGACACTATCTTGAACCTGCGCGGTTAATCCAGGAGTCTAGGCTATGCGTATTAGCAGCGTAACGATGTTTGAGCAAAGCACGGCCTCCATGAATCGCCAGCAAAGTGATTTCTTAAAGGTGAGTCAGCAACTCGCCAGTGGTCGTAGGGTAGTCAACCCCTCGGATGACCCGCAGGCGGCCTCACGTGCGGTGGGCGTTGATCAGTCAATCTCTATTACTGAGCAATACGCTGATTCGCGTGTCTCGGCTCGCAACTCAGTAGCACAAACAGAGAGTATCCTCAATAGCGTGAGCGATGCGGTAATCCGCGCAAAAGAGCTGCTCATCCAAGCCTCTAGCGATACGCTTAGCGATGTGGACCGTGAGTCGGTTGCCAGTGAATTAAAAGGCGTTTACGAAACGCTCATCGGTCAGGCAAATGCGACCGATGGTAATGGCCGTTATCTATTTGGCGGTTACAAGGACAATGCGCCTCCGTTTGCTAAAAATGCAGAAGGCAGCGTTGAATATAATGGTGATGCGAATAGTCGCCAGCAGCAAGTTGATTCCTCCCGATTAATGCCGGTGACTGAAAATGGTAAAACCATTTTCCAGAGTGTGCCAAGTAGTGCTAGCTACGTGGCGAAAGCAGCGCCGGGAAATGATGGCAGTGTGACTTTTTCGGGCCCTAACATTAAAGATGTCACCAATGATGATTATGGGCAGGCATTCACCGTCGAGTTCAACGTCGATGATGATAGCGGTGATATTGCTTACACGGTAACGGGGACTGACGGCGAGATTGAAACCGGCGAATATGTTGGCGATGGGCAACAGCTATCGTTTGGCGGCATCAGCATTACCCTTACCGGGGAACCGGCAGACGGCGACGAAATTTCCATGGCCCGCCCAGGCACTCCAGAACAGCCTGCAGATCTCTTTAAGACCCTGGAAGCGGCGATTGGCGTGCTTGAAAATCCCGCACAAACGGATACCGAAAAAGCGGCTATGCGTAACACCTTAAATAGCTCGATGCGCGAACTGGATAACGCATTGGATAACGTGTTGACCGTGCGTGCCTCTGCAGGCGCACGTCTTAATGAGTTGGACGTTATTGATGCGGTGGGCAGTAACCGCATGATGAACTATACGCAAACGCTGTCGGATCTAGTAGATCTGGATTATGTGGAGGCTATTTCTGAGTATAGCCTGCGCCAGGTGGGCATGCAGGCCGCGCAGAAGACGTTTGTGGATGTTAAGGGCTTGTCACTGTTTAACTATATGTAAAAACAGGTAAGAGCATGATATTAGCCCTGTCACGGTTATTTACCGTAACAGGGCTTTTTAGTTTATAGGCGCTGTTAGTTTAAAGGAGCCATGGCTTCTATCAGGTTTTGCATCATTCCCAGCCCTTGGCTAAAGAGGGCCTGTAGAAAACGGTCAATACGCGTCATTAAGACCATCAAGAGCGTTAGCCCGACGGTGAGTGAGGTGGGGAAGCCAATATTGAACACGGTAAGCTGAGGGGCGGAGCGATTAAGAATACCGAGACATAGGTTGATAATCAGTAACGCGCCCACAACGGGTAGTGCTAGCAGCATGCCCGCGGCGAAGATAGTGCCTGCGTAGCGGGCCAGAAGATCGAAGGCCCCCGGGTTCAAGCCGCTTATCCCGATGGGCAGTGTCTCAAAACTCATGACCAGCGTTTCAAGCACCATTAGGTGGCCGTTAAACGCTAAAAACATTAGCAATGTGATCATATATAAAATGCGTGATAGCACCATAATATTGGTGCCGCTAGAAGCATCAAAGAACGTGGCAAACGCGAGCCCCATTTGTAAGCCAATATACTCACCGGCCGCCTGAACAACCGCAAATACAATATGCATTACCAGCCCTATGGCTAGCCCGATCACTATTTGCTCTATCATGATCCCTATGCCTGCCCAGGACATAATGGCGACATTCGGCATGGCAGGGAGAATAGGTGCAATCACAATGGTCACTAGCGCGGCGATTCCGACTTTTGCCTGGTTAGGGATACTGGAATGTCCCCACAGCGGGGAAACGGCCATAAACGCTGTAATGCGCGCAAAGGGCCATAAAAAGGCTATCAACCAGCCTTGCAGCTGAGCAAAGGTGATTTCCACCATGGCACTACATCACCATGTTGGGAATGTTGGTAAACAGTCGTGTCGTAAAATCCGTAATCAAGCTAATCAACCACGGGCCCGCCAAAACCAGAACGGCAAATACCGCCAGGATTTTAGGGATAAAGGTGAGCGTCATTTCGTTAATTTGCGTGGCCGCTTGAAAAAGGCTAACAAGTAAACCGGTAAAAAGCGCCGCCAGCAGTATGGGGCCTGCCAGAAATAGCGTGACGCGCATGCCTTGATACGCCATGCTCATTACCACCTCAGGGGTCATGCTTGCTCCTTGCCGCTGGCGCGGCACCTAGGTAACGTAAAAGCTTTGGGCGAGTGAGCCAATGATTAACTGCCAACCGTCAACCAGTATAAAAAGCATTAATTTGAACGGTAATGAAATCGTCACGGGCGGCACCATCATCATTCCCAATGCCATTAACGTGCTGGCGACCACCAGGTCGATAATCAAAAAGGGAATGAAAATAGTAAAACCGATTTGAAAGGCAGTTTTAAGCTCGCTGGTGACAAAGGCAGGCAATAACACGCGCATGGGGAGCTCTTCAGGACCTTGCAAAGGTCCTACGTCTGCCAAGCGGACGAATAGTGCTAAATCAGGTTCCCGCGTTTGGGCAAGCATAAACTCACGAAACGGTAGCTGGGCACGCAGCAAAAACTCTTCAAAATTAATCGTCTCGTTCGATAGAGGCTGCCAGGCGGTGTCATACACCTGAGAAAGAACGGGTGACATGATAAAAAAGGTTAGGAACAGCGCGATACCTAGCAGCACCTGATTGGGTGGCGTTGCCTGCGTACCCATCGCGGTTCGCAGCAGGCTCAGCACAATAATGATCCGTGTAAAGCTGGTCATCATCAGTAGCATCGCTGGCAGGAATGCCAGCGAGCTTAAAAACAGAAGTGTTTGAAGCGATAGCGACCACTGCTGACCGCCATCCTCAAGCGGTTGAGAGATAACGCCTGGCAATTGCTGTGCATGCACGGGGTTAGTCAACATACAAAGTGCGACAGCAACGCCAAACAGCAGCCAAAGCTGCCAGTAGGACCTAACGGAGTGCATCCTATGCCTCATGGTGTTTGATGTGGGTCGGTATCGGAGCCTTTACGCCGACGGTTTGCCAGCGCCTGAGAAAGCCGTTGTGCAAAAGGCGGCGAATCAGAACGAGGGGAAGGAGCAGGTCGGTCGTCAGGTGCCGGGCGCTCATGCAGCTTGGTGACTCGGCCATTACCTACTCCAAGAACCAGCCAGGTGTCTTCAATTTCGACGACGACTACGCGCTCGCGGTTGCCGACCGCCGTGCTCGTAATGACGCGTAGGTGGGCCCCCTGTTGCGGGCGAGCGTTCTGCCAGCGCTTTAAGAGTGCTGTGCAGAGTAGAATCATGGCTATAACCAATGCCAAGGCAGCGGCGGTTTTACCGAACATGGCCATGCCGATAAACGCATCGCCGCTGCTGCCTAGCGCATCGATAGTTCCATCTTGCAATGGAGAGGTGTCAGCACTCATCGGTTAAGCTTGTGAATGCGCTCAGAGGGTGTGATGATTTCGGTAATACGAATACCGTACTTGTCTTCGATAACAACGACTTCACCCTGCGCGATCAAGTAGCCGTTAATGAGGATATCCATCGGCTCGCCTGCCAACCCTTCGAGCTCAATCACCGACCCTTGGGCAAGCTCAAGCAGCTGCTTGATCGTAAGCTTCGTCCGGCCAAGTTCTACGGTCAGTTTTACCGGGATATCCATGACCATTTCAAGGTCGCGCGACTGCTTGCTTTCGTCAGCGGGACTTAGAGGCCTAAATATTTCATCGCTGGCGGATTTCGCGGCTGAAGTGTCTGGCGCTGCATCTTCAGGGGGCGGGGCCTCTTCCTCGGCGGCCTCTTGTTCAGCCATTGCTGCTGCCCAAGGATCTTCCTCGCTGGCCGTATCGGTAGCGTTTGGCGTCTCTTCTTGCTCAGACATGGCGTCCGCCCAATCGTCATCGGAGACATTTTGATCGGGTTTATTAGGATCAGTCATGCTTTGGATTCCTTGGCTTGCTGTCGCTTCGAACCTTTAATAAAGTCCAGTGACGATACGTTATTCATAGCGGCATGGTCGATCATATGGAGAACGCGCAGCGCATGCTGCTGGCGTTGGCTACCATACTCGCACTCCATGACCGGGACTCCATCAACACGAGCGGTAATCGTATCGGGAATGTCCAGCGGCAATACATCGCCTTTCTTTAGCCCCATTACCTGTGCAATACGGCTAGGTATTTGAGCGAACTCTGCCACCAGTTCTACTTCTGATTGGCGTATCTCGCTGGCCATGCGCCGGGACCAGGTGCCGTCATGGTCATGATTACTGTCGTTAATAGGATTGGTGAGCAGGTCCCGCAGAGGCTCAATCATGGCGTAGGGCATGCAAATCTGGAAATTACTTGAGAGATTGCCCACTTCAATATTGAACTTGGTGTTGACGACAATTTCGTTCGGCGAATTGGTGATGTTGGCAAACTTGGCCTGGACTTCAGAGCGCATAAAATTAACATCGACCGGATACACGACCTTCCATGCTTCCTGGTAGGCATCAATTGCCAGGTTCAGAAGGCGGTAAATAATACGCTGTTCTGTATTGGTAAATTCACGACCGTCTGATTTGGTAACAAAACGGCCATCGCCACCAAACAGATTGTCTACCACCATAAAAACAAGGTTAGGTGGGAAAACCACCAATGCCGAGCCACGTAGTGGCTTCATAGCTACCAGGTTTAAGTTGGTAGGTACTGGCACGTTACGTGAAAACTCGCTAAAGCTTTGATAACGGACGGATTCCACCGTGATGTCAGCGCTACGCCGAATCAAGTTAAACAAGCCGTTTCGGAAATAACGGGCAAATCGCTCATTAATAAAGTCGAATGCGTGTAAGCGTTCACGGATGACCCTATGTTGTGTTGAAGGGTCATAAGGGCGAATGCGCGTCTCGTTAGTTGACTGCGAAGAGGAGGGCGATGGTTCTTCATCACCACTGACGCCTTTTAGTAAGGCATCAATTTCTTCCTGGGACAGTAGATCGTCCTGCGACATGAACGGCTCCAGTGCCCGGGTTATTGCACAATAAATTCAGTAAACAGCACTTCGCGCAGATCAAGCGGCGGCTGATTTTCTGTCAGGGGCACGCCCAGGCGACTGATAATCGCTTGTGCTAGCTGCTCCTTACCTTCTATGGAGGTAAGTTCACTGGCTTGCTTGCCTGAGAGTAAAATCAGCAGACGGCTACGCACCTGAGGCATATGCTCTTCGATAATTGCTTTGCTCTCTTCATTGCCAACGCGCAGCGTAATACCTGTATACAAGAGGCGAGAACCATAGCGATCATCTGCAAGGTTGACCGTAAAAGGATCAATTCGCGTAAACACAGGCGTTTCACGCTCTGCTGGTAGCTGTGATTCGCCATCAGCACTCTTCTCATTACGCTGGTCAAGCACCATATAAATAGCTGCTGCCGCCCCTGCTGAGGAAAGGAGCACCAGAACAATCATTATCCAGAGCAGTTTTTTGGATCCGCCGCTTTTTTCAGCCATTAGTCGTTCCGTTCCCATAATCGCCACACACCACTGATTACGCATTATGCCTAATATGGCGGGCGGTGATGAAATGAACAGGCTCGCTTGGCGAGCCTATCTTTTGGTTTTGCGCACCCGGGGCGCGTGAGTCGCTACTCGTACAATGAATATTTAAGCGTAAAGATCAACCCGACCATCAAGCGGGCGTGAAACATTCTCCGCAACGGGCGTTAGCGTGTCTTGATCACTGTCCGTTGCGCTACTGCCCATCTGCGCACCGGCGTTATTGCCTTTTTCAGCAAAGGCCTGTTCATTGGGATTATGCTGTTCGCCAACGGAGGTTTCACCTAGCGAAATGCCCTGCTCTGCGAGTGCTTCACGGAGCTGAGGAATCGCTTGTTCAACCACCTGGCGAACCTGCATGTGTGACGATAAGAAGTGCGCTTGTGTCCCTTGCTCACTGACTTTCAAGGTAATTGACAGTGGCCCAAGCTCAGCAGGATGTAGTTGCATTTTAATCTGCTGCTCGCCTCCGCGCTGAGCGAACTGAACCAACTGCTGGCCAAGCTGTGAAGGCCAAGCCGGACTGCTGACTGGTGTTCCCAGCGAAGCGTATGAAGATGGCATCAACAAGGACGCTGCGGCAGGGGCATTGCCGGCGGAGGCTGAGTTCGGGAATCCTGCAGCGGCTGGTTGGCCACCACGTAAAAACGGCTCAAGTTCGTCTGGCGTTGCCAGCGGCGCTGAAGACGTCAATGGGCCAATTTTTGTAAAAACATCCTGGCTGCTGACAACAGTTGGTTGGCCGTTAGCGGCGTCCAACATTGTCGGAAGAGCGTTTGTTGTAGAAAGAGTGCTTGATGCATCATGACGATAGGCGCCACTGTTCAACGGTTGGCCCAGCAGAGGGGGCGATAAAGCGGCTTGGCCAAGAGGCCCTTTATGAGCGGCCGATGTCCCGGCACTACTTTGCATCGTAGAGGCAAGCATTACGCTTAACGCGCTAACAAGCTGACCAGCTTCTTCTTCGCTAAGATGCGAGAGTAATTCAATGGCGTTGTCTGAGTGCTCTAACGCCATACCAGGTTGGGGGCGTATGCCGAGTGCACTGAGCAATTCAGCGGTCTGTTCTTGGCTCAGGTCAAGCCGTTGGAGCAGTGTCTCAAACTCAGACGCTACCCCTTGAAGCGCTTCAGCCGGCTCGGTTGGTTCTGCGAAGGAAGCAAGCAGGCTCATGCGGGCTGCAATTTCATCAAGAAACGTTAATGGCTCGCTGTTGGACGGGTCAACCGCCTGATGTGGCGCTAACGAATCGCCCGATAACCTGGCCTGTAATGAGGCAAGCTGTTCTTGAGACTGGCTGGCTGCTTCGTTAGCACTTAATGGCGCATTAGTTGATGGCAAATTAGCTGCTTGTGATAACGCCTGGCGAAAAAGGTTCGGCGTATCTACAGACGCAGAGAGAGGCGACCTGGCCATTGAGGCGGAACCCTGATTCTGTGCTCCTGATAGCAATAGCTGTATGTTCATTTATCGTTCCTCAGTGCCACTAATGCGGTTTTTCATTGTGCTGGCGAGCCAAGCGGCTGGTCACCAAGTCATCATTGGTTTTTTGCTCATGGCGTTCAAGACGACGGTGCTCTTCTGATAGCCGACGGGTGGTCAGTGTATCGTAGGAAGAGAGCTTGCGCTGCTCTTGTTGCCAGTGCTGCTGACTCTGCTGAACGCGCTGCTGTTGAGCGATCAATGCTTGGCGAGCACGACTTAACGCAGCGTCAAGTGAGGCCAGAAACTGCTGATAGTTGTACATGGTAGCGGGGTCAATACCTTCGCGCATGGCCTTTTGCAAACGCTCGGCATACTCCGTGCGATACTGACTAAGTGATTGCAACTGAGCGGCCGTCTGCTGCTCGGTTTGTCGCTCATGTGCAAGCAGTTGGCCTGCCTGGTCGCGAGCATCCTTGGCTAAACCCGTTAACATTTCTAGCTGTGAATGGCTCATGTTCGACCTCCCACTACGGTATGCAGTGCCTGGCGTGAATCCTCAAGCGTTGCACACTCGCTAATGTTTTGTTGAAGAAAGCGTTCAAGCGCGGGAAAAAGATTCACCGCTTCGTCAAGCCTTGCGTCGTGGCCTGGGCTATAAGCACCGACGCTAATCAAATCACGATTACGCTGATAGCGAGAAAACATTTGCTTAAAAGCGCGGGCTTCCTGTAGTTGTTCCGGTGTGGCAATTGCCGTCATCGCACGGCTAATGGAGGCTTCAATATCAATAGCCGGGTAGTGGCCCGCTTCGGCAAGGCTGCGAGATAGCACAATATGGCCATCTAGAATTGCCCGAGCAGAGTCGGCAATCGGGTCCTGCTGATCATCACCTTCGGTAAGCACGGTATAAAATGCGGTAATGGATCCGCCTCCGCGCTCAGCATTGCCTGCCCGTTCAACAAGGCTTGGTAGCTTGGCGAATACGGAAGGTGGATACCCTTTGGTCGCCGGTGGTTCACCAATGGCGAGGGCAATTTCACGCTGGGCCATGGCATAACGAGTTAACGAATCCATAATCAGCAACACATTGCGCCCAGCATCGCGAAACCCTTCGGCCAGCCGTGTCGCATAAGCGGCCCCTTGGAGGCGCTGCAGCGGCGAGGTGTCGGCTGGCGCAGCGACGACTACAGAACGACGTCGGCCCTCCGGCCCTAGAATGTGATCAATAAAGTCTTGTACTTCTCGACCACGTTCACCAATTAAGCCCACCACGATAACATCGGCTTGGGTGTAGCGAGCCATCATGCCCAGTAGCACCGATTTACCGACACCGGAGCCTGCAAACAGGCCCATTCGCTGGCCTCTGCCGACACTTAAAAGCGCGTTGATGGCACGAATGCCAACATCAATCTGATCTTCAATCGGCGCACGGGATAGCGGATTCAGTGGCGCCGAGCTAAGCGTTGCATGGGTTACGTCCTCAACGCTTTCACGATCATCCAAAGGATTGCCGTTTCCGTCTAAAACGCGGCCCAATAATTCATCTCCGATGGGGAAGCGGCGCGCGCTGTGCCCGCTTCCATCGCCAAGTGGGGAGACTCTGGCGCCAGGCATCAGCCCGGAAATTTCTTCCAGCGGCATAAGGAAGAGTTTGTCGCCCGCAAAGCCGACCACTTCGGCTTCTGCATGTTTATCGCTATCCGTAAGGCGCCCATCAGGGCCAGGAAGCTCTATACGGCAGGCACTGCCCACGGCTACGCGCAGCCCAACGACTTCAATCACCATGCCGGTCGCGCGTGTTACGCGACCGCTACTGCGCTGGCGCGGTAAGTGGCTTATCCGCTGCGTGGTGCGGCGTATTGCTTTATGCCAGCGGTGTTGATGAGGACATGTTGAGTCAGACATGCGAGGTCCGCCTATGAAGACGTAGTATTGGGTGAATGACGCTTACGGGCCTGGGACTGGATCGCCTGCCAGCGGCTTTCAAAAGTGGCATCTAATTCACCCTGAGCGCTGGTGACTCGACAACCACCTCGCGCCAACTGGTCGTCAGGCTGTAATTTCCAGTTGGCGGCGCTAAGCTCATTACCTAGATGAGTTTCTACCAGGGTATGGTCTTCAGGATTTAGCCACAGACGCTGCTGCCCAACCAGCGGTGGCTCCGTATGTAGAAGCTCACGCACAATATTCAGAATTTGTTCGGGTGTTTCTTGCAGGGCTTCGCCAGCCAACTGCTTGCCTGTCGCCAATGACAGCGCCACAAGATCATGGGCGATAGTTTCATCAATACGCTCTAGGGCATCTGTAAACTGTTTAGCTAGCGCATGCAAAGGCGTAACCGCTTGATGAATCTGTTCTTGAAGCTCTTCTTTTGCCTGGGTGCGGCCCTCTTCCAGACCTTTTGCTAACCCTTCTTCATGACCCTGTTGTAACCCGGCCTGGTAGCCCGCCTTTTCAGCCTCCTGGCGAAGACGTTCATAACGTTCCTCACGCTCCTGCTGTTCGCGCTGATGTGCCTGTTCGGCCGCTTTTTGTGCAGCCAGCACTTTGCGCTGGTGTGCAGACGGCGCCGCAGGCGCGTGGTTGCTTTCTTGATGTAGCGGGGCAAGCTCCTCCATTTGCCAGCGTTGCCAGCTGCGATGGCGGTCAAACTCAGGAGACGACGAATTAGACATATTCGTCATCTCCTCCGGCCAGTACGATCTCACCTGAATCTGCTAAGCGGCGCACCACTTGTAGAATGGCTTTTTGCTCCGTTTCAACTTGTGAGACACGAATTGGCCCGCGTGCTTCCATGTCTTCGCGAACGAGCTCTGAGGCGCGCTGGGACATGTTGCGCAAGAACTTGTCGACCAATGCATCCTGTGCACCTTTGAGCGCCACCACCAGCGAATTGGTTTCGACTTCCTGAAGCACCATTTGAATAGCGCGGTTGTCCAGGTCGAGTAGATTTTCGAACAAGAACATTTCGTCGATAATCTTTTGGGCAAGGTCTTCGTTGTGCGCGCGAACGGTTTCGATTGCTGTCTCTTCCTGGGAAGAGTTCATCAGGTTGAGGATTTCGGCCGCGGTTCTCACGCCGCCCATCTTGCTGCGCTTAAGGTTCTGACCATCCAGCATGCTGGTGAGCACTTCGGTGAGTTCCTGCAGTGCGGCGGGCTGAACACCGCTAAACGTGGCGATACGCAAGACGACATCGTTACGCAGTTTTTCTTCAAAGTGCTCAAGGATATCTGCCGCTTGATGGCGGTCAAGATGAACCAGAATCGTCGCGATAATCTGCGGATGCTCATCCCGGATCAGCTCTGCAACCATGGAGGCTTCCATCAGGTTGAGCGCATCAATACCCGAGTTGCCGCCGGTTGTTTCCATGATATCTTCAATCAGGCTGGTAGCGCGTTCGCTACCCAATGCCTTGGTGAGCACAGAACGGATATGCTCGCTGGAATTAAGATTGAGCGCGACAAACTCTTCGGTCTCTTTATGGAACGCTTCAAGTACGGCCTTCATATCCTCATGGGATACTTGATTCAGGCGCGCCATTTCCATACTGATATCTTGTACTTCGCTGGCACTTAGGTACTTGAACACCTCTGCCGCGCTGTCTTCATCAAGAGCGAGCAGAAGAATGGCGCTTTTGCGAGCGCCGCTCATGTCGGCTAGTTCGCTACTCATTGGCATTCATCCAGCTGCGAATAATCATGGCGATCATGCGTGGGTCATCCTGTGCCATGTCACGCAGGTCATTAAGATTGTGTTCGTATAGCGACGTTTTGCGGTTTCGCTTGGGCTTGTTGCTGTAGGTGTTACCTTCCTCATCAAGCGCTTCATCCTCAGCCTCGTCTTCCACTCCGCCACCCACGCTGGTCGCAAGCGTTTGGCCTGGCAGGGCTGGTGCTACAGCGGGTGTCTGCGTATAACGCTTGATCAAGGGGCGTAAAATAAGTAGATAAAGCAACAAGGCAGCAAGCGCGACAAGCAGGTAGCGCCCCAGAGTGCTGGCAATCGCGAGTGTGCCTGGATCTTTCCACCAATCGGTTTCAGCCGCATCCTCGCGGGTATCGGCAAAGGGTGAATTCACCACTTCAATTTGATCCCCTCGCACTTCAGAGAAGCCCATTGCCTGGCGTACCAAACGCTCGATTTGGGCAACTTCAATGTCCGTTAATGCGATGCGCTCAAGCTCACCTTCGGCATTAACGGTGTCGCGGTAATTAACTACGACGGCCGCAGAAAGCCGCTGAATTTGCCCCAGTCGATGCTGTACATGTTCAATGCTACGGTCGACTTCATAATTGACCACATCTTCCTGACGCAGACTACGCAATGCTTCAGGCGGCACGTCATCGGCTTCTTCCCCGTCGCCTTCCTCACCTTCTTGTTGATTAATGGGAGAGGGGGCCGTGCCGGGCGGCGTATTGCTTAGTGCCCCAGGAATGCCGCTTGCCAACGGGTCGTCACCGTCAAAGGAGAGGCTCAACTGGCGACTACGTACGGCCGCTTCATTGGGCGGCTGGTTCGGGCCATAGCGCTCAGAGGTTTGCTCTCGGCTTGAAAAGTCGATTTGTGCGGCGACCTGCGCGCGCACATTGGCTTGGCCCAGGATAGGCGTAAGAATATGCTCGATGCGCTGCTGATAAGAGCGCTCTACTTCCGCGATATACTCAAGCTGGGAGCCGTCAAGATCATTACCTTTCGAGGTATTGGCAGACAGAAGGCGACCATTTTGATCAACAACCGTGACATCCTCTGCGGCAAGCTCGGGAACACTGCTGGATACCATATGGATAATGGCGCTTACCTGCCCCTCGCCGAGCACTCGGCCGGGTAGCAGCGTCAATATGACGGAGGCTTTGGCTGGTTCGCGGTCACGAATAAACACGGATGGCTTGGCCAGCGAAAGGTGAACGCGAGCCCGCTCAACAGGCCCTAGTGACTCAATTGAGCGGGCAAGCTCACCCTCCAGGCCACGCTGGTAATTAACCTGTTCAGCAAACTGGCTAATACCAAACGCTTGGGTATCCATTAACTCAAGGCCGAGGTTGCCGCCACGAGGCAGCCCTTGCTCGGCAAGCTGCAACCTTAGTGTATATATCTGATCACTTGGTACCAGTAGTGCCTGGCCGCCTTGGCTAAACTGATAGGGCACGGAGCGGCTATCAAGCTCTGCAATAATTTGGCCACCATCCGCCTCGGTAAGATTGCTGTATAAAACGCGGTACTCGGGGCTGCTTGCCCACATGAATAGTACGGCGACGAGAGCAATAGAGGCTGCTCCTGCAATCAGCAGCACTACCAGCGGGTTACCACGTAACTGTTTTAACAGGCGCTCAACCATAGGACTGCTTTTTACATCGCTGTCTGTTGGACCATTACGGGGAGTGCTTTGTGTCGTGCTATTTTGACGGCCTGCCGTTGCACCGGTTTCACTCATGCATCCCTCCAAAGGGGTAAGCAAAACAGATGCCGGCCCAGGCGCATCACCAAAGAAGGCATAGGCTATATCCGTCAATCGCGGTTATCCGCCTGGAAGAAAAGGCGGAATTGTGATGGGCGCCATTATCCCGAGGTGTGTCGAGCATAAATGAACGAAAAGCTTGGCTTTTAGTGCGCAATTGTACGTATGAGCGCAGTGCCAGCAGTGTTAGGCTTTGCCCATTACTTTATTTAAAGCTGATGAGGCTTATGTATGAGTACGCCGGCAATACAAGCAGCGCTTCAACAAATGCAAGGGCTCGCGACGCAAGCGGCAGCGCAACCGTTAAAAGGTGAGCATGTCTCGACGGCAGTAGGGCAGGGCGGTTTTGGTAGCGAGCTACAGGCTTCTATTCAGCGTATTAATCGTCTTCAAAAAGCGGCTGATGCAAAAGCCATGGCGTTTCAGGCAGGAGAGCCGAGCGTTGAGCTAAACGACGTTATGGTGGATATGCAAAAAGCGAGCGTTGCCTTCCAGATGGGGCTTCAGGTGCGTAACCGTTTGGTGACTGCGTATCGCGACGTAATGAATATGCAAGTGTAGTGGCTTGAAGCTTCCTTCAAACAAGGTGCCAGAAATAAGTAAGTGTTGCGTTAGCTGGCGCTTGTTTGAAGAAAGCTTTGCCGAGTCTTTATACCTCTAGTGAAATAAGGCGTCCTTGCATTTCTTCCAGACGCTCAGCAATGGCCAGTACTTCTTCTGAAGGGATTTGGCGAATGACGTCCCCAGACTCCCGGTCAATAACGCGTGTAACAATACGTGATGACTCATCGCTAACATCGAACTCTATTCCATGCGCTTGCATCGCCGCGTTAATACGCTGGATGGGTTCAATCAGCTCGCCTTTTGTTACGGCGGTAGTTCCTGAGTCAGTTTGAGAGCCACTACTGTCTGCCGTTGGCAGCTGAGCAAGCGTGCTGTCCAAGCGTTGTTGCGGCGTTAGGCGGGGTGATGGTGTGGCTGATAGTGTTGTTATGGTATCCGTTAGCGGTGATGTCATGACAGCCGTTCCTCGTAAAGATAAGGGCTAAGTAGTAGCGATTCAGTAGTAACAATCCATGGATAAGTCTGTTTGGATAAAGCATCAACCCTGCCTCTATAGCTGAGCCTCCTTACTATCATCGGCTGATACGCCATAAACTTTATAATGGGTTGGTCAGGTATTCTTTTTTGTTGCAAAGAAAGTTGGCTGCGCCATTAAAGTCTGGCGCCATTGCGCCGATATCATTTTATAGATGAGCATGGTGTGCTCGTATTAAATGAGAAAAGGTGGGCGGCGGTTACCGTGTTGTCTGACCAGTAACCGCTATAAATTAGGAGTTCAAACTAGTGACATACTCTCGCGGCAGTGCTGCCTACGGAAGAGGTGCTAACGCTTATGCGCGCGTTGGTGTCGAAAGTGGCGTGATGTCAGCTGATCCGCATAGGCTTATTGTCTTGTTGTTTGAGGGGGCGCAAACATCTATTCGTGCTGCGCGTATTCACATGCAAAGTGGCAACACGAGTGAGAAAGGCAAAGCAATATCCAAAGCGTTGGATATTATCAATAACGGCCTTGGTGCCGCCCTTGATCAAGAAAAAGGTGGCGATATTGCTGAGCGATTGGCGTCACTTTATGACTACATCGCTCGCTTATTACTCACCGCCAATTTGCGAAATGACGAGGAAAGCTTAAATCAAGCAGAACAACTGCTTGAAAATATTGCCTCTGCATGGCGTGAAATTGGACAACAGCAAAGCGTATGAGGCCCTCATGGCAGCTTCCATAAATGCCCACGATCACGCACCGCACGTACTGTTAGATGCGTATGAGGGGCTGCTGGTTCATGTTACTCAAATGCATGAGCTGGCCAGCGCCGAGCAGTGGGCAGAACTGATTGAGCAGCGCACCCATTATGTCTTGCTGGTCGAGGAAGTGCGCAAGCTCGATAGCTTGGTGGTGCTGGATGATCCCGCCAGGCAGCGTAAGGCTGAATTGCTTGAGCGCATTTTAGAATATGATGTGGAAATTCGGCGCCGCTTGATGGCAAGACGAGATGAGTTAGGCAAGCTAATTGGCGTTTCTCAGCGTCAGCGAGATCTTCATCGTGCCTACGCACCCCAGCAGGGCGCTTCTTTTAGTGCATTGGGTTCTGACGATGGAGAAGCGACCAAGTGAGTGGTATCACACCGCTGATTGATACGCTTATGCATCAAGTGCTGGGTCGGCAGGGTGAAGTGTCGTTAAAGCATGCGTTGAGCGAACCTGTTAAGCCGATTCCTCCTGGTGAGGGGCCGCGCGCTCTGCAGGGCGATTCACGCCTTGATGGGCGTATTGAACCGGCATTGCTGAATGATTTAAAGCGCGCCCCGGGTTCACTTAACGGTGACAGGCTGCTGGCGCGAGGTGATACGCAGGGTACGCCGCTGGGGTCAACACAGACCCATTTTAGTCCAGCGGCGCGCAGTATTGCGGATGTGTTACTGCGCTTCCCTGCGCCACCTGCCGTCATTCGGCCACCCGTGCCCTTATTGGCTGTGCAAGAGGCGCCAGCGGCGACGGTGGTGGCGGAACGTTTGGAGTCCAGCATACGCGATAGCGGGCTGTTTTATGAGTCCCATTTAAAGCGTTGGTTTCAAGGCGATATGGCACGCCAGCAACTGCTACGAGAGCCGCAAATGCAGCCCGGTCCTCGCCCACTCGCGCTGCCCTCTGGCGTTGCGCTACCGCCTGGTGCATCACTGCAGCCAGGTGCACCGCTGCAGCTCCATGCGCCGTTATCGCCTAATGTGCCGTTTTTATTAAAGGCGTCTTTTTCCGAGTCGCCTTTAACCAAAGCAATAGTGCCCGGCAGCGCTTTGCAGTATGTATCCAACGATCAGACTGCCGCCACGCGTGCAGCCCCAATGCCGAATGCGGCTGCTTTTACGCCAAGTGCGCCGCCAGGTGTGGAGGATAATGGCAGGTTGACGCGCGATGCCATGGCCTATGAGCGCGGCATGGAAGCTATCGGCAGTCGTGGGCACCGTGAAGTCGTCCATGAAAGTTTGCAAAGTATCGTACGTCAGCAGTTAGACATGCTGGTCATGCCTGTGGTTCGTTGGGAGGGTGACGTTTGGGCAGGCATTTTTATGGCGCTCGTGATCCATCTGCCTGCCCAAGAAAAAAATGGAGACGGTGAGGGTGATAATAAGGAGGAGGATGGGTGGCGCTCAGAGATGCAGTTGGATGTGCCTAATTTAGGAGCATTTAGCGTCTCATTGTGGTTTTATCGAGCGGTGTTAAGTATTGATTTAACAACGGCCGATAAAGCCACGCATCAGTACCTTGAGCAAGGTATCCCTGCTTTAGAGCAGCGTTTGAATGCGCTGGATTTGGACAAAGTGCAGGTGCGTGCGCGGTATATGCCGCTGGAGAGTAGTGATGCCCATGCCGAATGAGCGTCATCGCCAGGCGGTTGCGCTTGCTTACCAGGAAAACGAACGCGCACCACGTGTTGTCGCAAAGGGATACGGCGAGCTTGCCGAGCGCATTATGGCGGAAGCCCACCGGCAAGGCATTTATGTGCATGATGCACCTGAGATCGTAGCACTTTTAATGCAGCTGGATTTAGACGCAGAGATACCTCCGCGCCTCTATCAAGTAGTAGCAGAGCTGCTGGTGTGGGTATTTGAGCTGTCAGACGAGGGCCTAAAACGCCATGATTGAGCCAAGTAGCCAATATATAGATAGTGTGCAACCATGGCGAAGGGGCAGAAAAGTCATCAAGGCGTCCGCATAACGGTTACAAGATAGCGCCTGTGTCATTTGATGGAACACTATGAGTCACACCAACTATCTCGATGAAATTGAAGAAATTAATTTAGCCTATTTGCTTCTCGCGCAGCGCCTGTTAAGTGAAGACCGCGAAACAGCGCTATTTCGTTTAAAAATAGATAATGAAGTTGCTGAACTGCTGTCTTCGCTGAGTGCTCGCCAATTGACGAAATTGGCGCGTACTAACCAGCTGATATGTCGATTCAGTCAGTCGAGTGCTCAGCGGCTACGTCAGATCACTGAGAATCCGCGTGATCAGGGGCTCGCTGGTCTACACGCTTCGCTACTGTTAGCTGGCGATACATTTGAGTCATTATCAGGAGATAAGGGGTGACCCAGAAAAGCCTGGTGGATGAAATGCACCAAGTGCAGCTGGCAATTGATCTGATTGAGCTAGGCGCACGCTTGCAGGTGCTGGAAACGGAAACCGAATTAAGCCGTACGCGACTGATCAAGCTTTATAAAGAAGTCTGTGGAATGTCGCCGCCCAAGGGCATGCTGCCGTTTTCGACCGATTGGTTTATTACCTGGCTGCCCAATGTTCATTCATCGCTTTTTTACAATATCTACGCCAGCCTGCTGCGAGACACCTGCTGCGAGAGGATCGAAGCGTTTGTAAAAGCCTATCGACTTTACAACGAGCAGATGATGTTGGAGGGCGCCGAGCCTGTATTGGGTTTGACGCGTGCTTGGACATTAGTGCGCTTTTTTGAAAGCGACCTGCTTGAGTTTAGCCGTTGTACCCGCTGTGGTGGGCAGTTTGTGGCTCATGCTCATAGCCCGTCCCACGACTATATCTGTGGTATTTGTCAGCCGCCATCGCGGGCAGGTAAAACCCGTAAGTTGCAGCAGGCCAAGGAAGATAGCCAAGGAAGATAGCCACGGCATCCGTGAAGGGCAAAAGAATTATCAAATGTGCCTTTAACGTATAGATAGCGGTAAAAGGCGGCGGTTCTTTTCAATTAAAGGCCGTAACTGTCCTGGTAGTATACGGCAAGGCTTTACGAGGAATAATCCTACCCACTAACTCAGAATAGAGAGGGAAGGTTTTGTTCCCTGGATATATCAACTGATATCGCAAGGACACCGTTTGTGCTGATTCCCATAGGTTATTTGGTCGTACTGCTGTCTGTGTTTGGCGGCTATGTCTTGGCAGGAGGCAGCCTTGGGCCGCTTTATCAGCCCACAGAGCTGTTGATGATAGGTGGAGCAGGGATTGGCGCGTTTATTGCGTCGAACAACGGTAAGGCCATTAAGGCCACGTTTAAAATATTGCCCAAGCTCAAGCGCACCAAGAAATATAATAAAGCGCTCTATATGGAGTTGATGGCGCTCCAGTACAAATTGTTGTCAAAAATTCGTCGTGAAGGGATGTTGGGTATTGAACGCGATATCGACAATCCTACGGAGAGTCCGCTTTTCCAAGAGCATCCCACCGTTCTTGCTGACCCGCATATTATGGACTTTCTCACGGACTACTTGCGCTTGATGGTAAGTGGCGGTATGGAGCCGATGGAAATCGACGAGTTAATGCTTCATGAAATAGAGGCGTTTGAGCAAGAAGCACACATCCCGGTGGATGCGATTGCCAAAGTAGGCGATGCCATGCCTGCGTTTGGCATCGTCGCCGCCGTTATGGGCGTTATTAAGGCATTAACCTTTGCAGATGCCAGTCCTGCGCAAATGGGGGAAATGATTGCACTTGCACTGGTGGGTACATTTTTAGGCATCCTCCTGGGGTACGGCTTCATTAGCCCTGTCTCCAGCTACGCTGCACGCCAGGCAAAAGAGGCTGAAAAAATGCTTCAGTGTATCCGCGTAACATTGCTTGCGAGCCTGCATGGTTATGCGCCTCAGTTAGCCGTCGAGTTTGGGCGTAAGGCGCTGCATTCTAGCGAACGACCGAGTTTCACGGAACTGGAAGACTACGTACGCGATTCAAAGAAGGCCGGTAATGCATGAGTAAAGGGAGCGATAAGCGCCCAATTGTTATTCGGCGCAAAAAAGTGGTGCACGCGCATCATGGAGGCGCCTGGAAAATTGCGTTTGCGGACTTTATGACCGCCCTGATGGCGCTTTTTTTAGTGATGTGGATCCTCAGTGCGTCCAGTGAAGAAACGCGCCGAGGCGTGGCTGATTATTTTAGTACTCCTCTCATAACGGCGGTGACGGGAAGTGACCAAGCGGGCAGCACTAGAGTCATTCCTGGCGGCGGACCAGACCCTGCCCATAGCGATGGTGAGCGAGCCCGGATGGATATGCTGCAGCATAGTCGGCCCAGCCCGCAGGAGCGACGCTTCTTCACCGATCTTCAGGAACGCATCGAACGCGCAATTGAGGCAGACCCCGAGCTGCGTCAGCTACGTAGGCAAATGCGCTTTGATTTAACCCGTGAAGGGCTTCGTATCCAACTGCTGGATACCGAGCAGCGGCCAATGTTTGAGCTGGGCAGTGATCAGGTAGCACCGTATATGCGCAATTTGCTGCGTACGATTGCGCCGTTACTTAACGAACTGCCTAACGATCTTAGTATTAGTGGACATACCGATAATGTGCCTTATGCCGGAGGATATCGGGGCTATAGCAACTGGGAACTCTCTAATGATCGTGCCAATGCCTCACGCCGCGAGCTGGTAACCGGAGGGCTTGATCCTGATCAACTGCTGCGCGTATCAGGCTTTGCTAACCGTGTCGTGTTACCCGATACGGATCCTCGGGATCCGGTTAATCGCCGTATTGAACTTGTCGTCCTGCTACCCGAAATCGCAGAGGCGATTCGTAACCCGGGAACGATGAGTTCCGATGCCACGCTGCCTGCTTCTGCGGATGACCTGGTCGAAGACTTAACGCAAGAGCCCCTGCCGACAAATGCGTCGGATTAGCGTTGGCTTGTGACAAAAATATGACGTTGGAGTGGAGTGGTGCATGGATATAGCGGATTTTTTTGACACCTTTTTTGAAGAGGCTGAAGAGTTGCTTGCTGATATGGAGCAGCACTTGCTGGAGCTTAATGTCGATAATCCCGACATTGAGCAGCTAAACGCTATTTTCCGCGCGGCGCACTCGATCAAAGGTGGAGCAGGTACCTTCGGCTTTAGCGTGCTACAAAAGACAACGCATATACTCGAAAATCTGCTGGATCATGCACGTAAAGGGGAGCTTGTACTGCGTGCCGATCTCGTGGATACCTTTTTAGAGGCTAAAGACATCATGCATGAGCAACTCGATGCCTATCGCAACGAGGAAGCGCCCAATCAAGAGGCGTACGAAAGAATTTGCCAGATATTACAGCAGATAGCCTTGGAAGAAATTGGTCAAACATTGGATGCGCCGGTGGAGGCAGCGGCACCGGTCGTCCAGGCTGAAGAACCAGCGAAAGCCTCAGCCGGTCAAAACCAACTGATTGTCGCCCTGCTTAATGTGGTTGAAAAAGAGCGTACGTTGCTGGTTGAAGAGCTTGAGCAGCTTGGCGATGTTCAGTCGCAGTCTGGCGATGAGAAATGTTACGAAGTCATACTGAGTGGCGATGTCAGCGCTGACGATATTGAAGCCGTCATGTGTTTCATCATTGAACCAGAGCAGATTGAGATTCGTGTAGCGAGTGGTGCCCCGGCAGTTGCTCAAGAGGAGGCTAAAAGCACGCCGCCGCCTGCTCCTGTAGCCCCAACATCGACGCCGCCTACACCAGAAGCTGAGCGCCCACCTGCAGAGGCCAAAAAAGCACCCGCTAGCAGCGCTAAGTCGAAAAAAGCGACCGCCGAGTCCTCTTCTATTCGCGTTTCGGTAGATAAAGTCGACCAGATTATCAATCTGGTGGGCGAACTCATTATTACCCAATCGATGCTTGATCAAACGGTTAGCGATTTGGACGATCAGTCGGTGGGCAACAGCTCGCTTCAAAATGGCATGAGCCTTTTGCAGCGTAATGCCCGAGACTTGCAAGAAGCGGTCATGTCGATCCGCATGATTCCCATGGAATTCGTGTTTAGCCGTTTTCCGCGTGTTGTACGCGATACCGCGGGCAAGCTGGGTAAAGAGATAGAGCTTGTGACCGAGGGTAAGTCCACGGAGCTTGATAAGAGCCTGGTTGAGCGGATTACCGATCCCTTAACTCACTTGGTGCGTAATAGCCTTGATCACGGCATTGAAATGCCGGATAAGCGCGAAGCGCTTGGCAAGCCCCGTATTGGCAAGCTTGTACTTTCTGCTCGCCATCAGGGCGGTAATATCCTGATTGAGGTGCGCGATGATGGCGCCGGAATGGATCGTGAGCGACTGCTAGCCAAGGCACGTGAAAATGGGCTTAGCGTCTCTGACACCATGAGCGACGAAGACGTTTACCAGCTTATTTTTGCGCCAGGCTTTTCAACCGCTGAGGCCGTGACCGACGTCTCCGGACGTGGTGTGGGCATGGATGTGGTTAAACGTAATATTCAGGGAATGGGCGGTCGTGTTGAGATCCAGTCCAAAAAAGGCGAAGGCACCAACACGCGGATCGTGCTGCCGTTAACGCTTGCGATACTGGATGGCATGTCGATCAAGGTCGGTGGAGAGACGTTTATTCTGCCGCTTTCTACTGTGCTTGAATCGTTACAGCCAACCCAAGGCGAGATGTACGCGATGGCCGGAGACGACGTTGTCTTAAAGGTACGCGACGAATATCTGCCTGTGATTGCGATTCATGAAGTTCTGGATGTGGAAAACGCCATTACGGATCCTACCCAGAGTATCGCGGTCATCGTGCAGGGCGAAGGACGTCGTTATGCCATGCTGGTTGATGAACTGGTTGGGCAGCAGCAGGTAGTGGTGAAAAACCTTGAAGACAATTACCGCAAGGTGCCGGGGATTTCGGCGGCAACCATCCTGGGGGATGGCAGCGTAGCGCTAATTTTGGATATCACAGGACTGCATCGCTTGAGCAGGGTCAAGAAAGAAGCGAGCAAAGTGATTAATAATCAACCTATCTCTTTTTATAAGGAGGCTGAGCCGTCATGAGTCAGGTAAATAATGAGGCGGTTCTCGCCGCTGATGAAGCGGAAAACCGTGAGTTTTTAGTATTTTCATTAGGCGAAGAAGAGTACGCCATTGATATTTTGAAGGTGCAGGAGATTCGCGGTTACGAAAATGTAACGCGTATTGCCAATGCGCCTGACTTTATTAAAGGAGTTACCAATCTGCGCGGCGTGATTGTGCCGATTGTGGATCTGCGTATCAAATTCCATCTTGAAAACGTGGAGTACGGTGGCCAGACCGTGGTGATTGTGGTTAACGTCGCCGATCGCGTCGTGGGTATAGTGGTCGATGGCGTTTCTGACGTCATGACGTTAACCCCTGAGCAAATTAAACCGGCGCCTGAATTTGGTGTCACCCTGTCTTCTGATTTCCTGAGCGGTCTTGGTAGCCTGGATGACCGCATGCTGGTACTGGTCGATATCGATAAGCTGCTTACCAGCGAAGAGATGGCATTGGTGGACAGCACCAGCAATCGTTAAGGCTACTGCCGCTATTTTGCAACTAAAAAGGCCACACGGAACGTGTCTACCCGAGTTGAACGGCCCCTCTAGCGCCAAGGAATGCGCCTGCGAGTGACGTTGTGTTTGGAGAAAACATTGTGACACAGCTAATGCGGCAGATGTTGGGAAACATGACCGTGCGGCTCAGCTGGGGGCTGGTACTTGCTTCCTTTTCGTTACTGGTGATTGTGGCCTGTGGCATCGGTTTTTATGCTCTTCAGCATGGGGCAGCCATCATGCAGGCCGCCAGTGATGGCAGCGTTCAACAGGCTGAATTCTCGGACTTTACCGGCCGCATTCGCTGGGCGCTTATCGCCATTGTGGTGATCACAGTGACGACCGTCGTGGTGGTGATTTGGGGCGTGACGGTCAATGTACTTAAGCCACTGGATCGTTTGGTTGGCTATTTCGAACGCATGGCTCAGGGCGATTTAAGCCAGCAGATCTCGGCACCGGGCAATAATGAAATAGGTCGGCTATACGTTGCGATGGCGCATATGCAGGCTTCTTTATCAGAAACAGTGAGCGTTGTGCGTGGCAGTGGGTCGTCCATTTATGCGCGCTCTCAACAGATTGCCAGCGGTAATAACGACCTCTCCTCGCGTACTGAACAGCAGGCCTCTTCGCTTGAAGAGACCGCCTCCAGTATGGAACAGCTTGCCTCAACGGTGGGCCACAATGCCGATAACGCACGTCAGGCTAGCCAGCTTGCGCAAAATGCTACGTTAACAGCGAGGCGAAGCGGTGAAGAAGTGAGCGGCATTGTTGAAACCATGCAGGATATCAATGCCAGCTCTCATCAAGTGGCCGATATCATCACGTTGATTGATAATATTGCGTTTCAAACCAATATCCTGGCGCTTAACGCATCGGTAGAGGCTGCCCGTGCGGGTGAGCATGGCAAGGGGTTTGCTGTGGTCGCTCAGGAAGTGCGTAGCCTGGCCAGTCGCAGCGCTAACGCGGCGAAGGAGATTCGTACGCTCATTGATACCTCGTTGGGTAAAGTAGAGACCGGCACGCAGCGGGTCAATCAGGCAGGTGAGACCATGCAAGCGCTGGTTGATGCAGTGCAGCGGGTCAACGATATCATGGATGAAATTGCTGCAGCCTCCGAAGAGCAGAGCAACGGTATTGCTCAGGTTAATCAAGCGGTTGCACAAATGGACCAAGTGGTTCAGCAAAATGCCCAGCTTGTTCAGCATGCCGCTCATAACGCCAATGAGCTTGAAGATGAAGCGGCGCGGTTAAGAAATACCGTTGAGCGTTTTCAGGTTGCTCATAACCCAACGCCTGTATCCGCCTCATCCACGGCGGGGCCTGTCGAGTCCGTCACTTCCAAGCCTCTTTCTATCGGCACTGCTTCAAGAAAGGTGGAAACAGAAGCCTGGGAAGCATTTTAATAGCAAACGCTATAAACAACGATAGTTTAAGAACTGAACAATAAGGCCCCTAAATGCGCAATAACCAACCCATTTCGCAGCGTGAAGTCGAGCTAAAAGAAGACGATTTTCTGGTCACACGGACGGATTTAAAAGGTCGTATTACGTACACGAACCCGACATTTATTGAGATAAGTGGCTACACGCATGACGAGTTGATAGGTGCTCCGCATAATCTGGTTCGCCATCCGGATATGCCGCCTGCCGCGTTTGATAATTTGTGGAAAACCGTACAGAACGGGGATACCTGGCGTGGGTTGGTTAAAAATCGCTGTAAAAATGGTGATCACTACTGGGTGGACGCCAGCGTAACGCCAATCATTGAAAATGAGCAGGTGGTGGGTTACGCCTCGGTGCGCGTTCAAGCCTCACGTGAGGCCATAAAGCATGCTGAACAGGCTTATGCTGAGATACGGGAAGGACGTAACAAGCATTTCTACCTGGATAAAGGGCGTCTGCGACAGCGTGGTGTCGGCCAGTGGCTGAAAAGGATTCAGTTGAATACCATCCGCGCCAAACTGGTTGGCATGATTGTGGTCGCTGCGGCGTTGCTGTTGATTAGCGGGGGCTTGGGTCTTTACGGTCTTAACGCGTCAAGTGAGCGGCTTGAGAGGCTTAATAGCGATGGTTTGCGCGACGTCGTCAGGCTGCAACAAATTGACCAAATGATCGCCAATACGCGCCAGGGAATGATTGAACCAGAGCGTATGGAGTTGATTAATCAGCGTTTTGAAATAGGTGAAACCATTGAGCAGCGTGCTGAAGAAGTAGCCACCGTATGGCAAGGCTATTACACCCGTGCGATCAATAATACGCCGCTCGCCAGTGCGTTTAGCGATCAACTTCAGGCCTTTCTAGAGGAGGGAATGGGTCAGGCGGCTCGCGTGCTGCAAGCCGAAGAGACCTATCAGGCGTTTACCGGGCTGGATGCCGTCATCAGCGTCATGTCTGATGAGGGGCGGGCGCTTTCTGAAAGTGTGAGTCAGCTCATTGGGCAAAAACAGCAAGCGGCTGAACAAATGGCGGCTGATGCCCAGCAAGCGCAGAACACTATTATCGCAACGCAAGCGGTGGTGTTGGGAGTTGGGTTGGCGCTGCTGATAGTGATTGGTTGGTTAACCTTCCGCGCAATTATACGTCCCCTAAAGGGCGCATCACGTTTTACGCTGCAAATCGCGGGCGGTAACCTGGCGGCTTCCGCGCCCAAGCGTCAGCACGATGAAGTGGGCCAGCTACTTGATGGGCTTAATGCCATGCGTAAAAGCTTAAGCAGCATTATTGGCGACGTAAAAGGCGGGATAGATATCGTAACGCCTGCCGCACAAGATATTGCAACAGGTAATGAAGCACTCTCTTCACGTACCGAGCAACAGGCTGCTTCGCTACAGCAAACGGCCTCCAGCATGGAGGAGATGACGGCTACCGTACGCCAGAATAGCGACAACGCTCAAGAAGCCCGCCGACTCGCCGATAATAACTCTACTCGGGTTTCTCAAACGGGCGAGCTAATGACGCAGTTGGTAGACAATATGCAACGCATTACCCAAAGCTCTCAAAAGATGGCCGATATCATCAACACCATCGACTCGATAGCTTTCCAAACCAATATCCTGGCGCTGAATGCCTCGGTGGAAGCGGCGCGCGCCGGCGAACATGGGCGTGGCTTTGCCGTGGTTGCCGAAGAAGTGCGTAATTTAGCCGGACGAAGCGCCGGCGCTGCCCAGGAAATTCGAGGGTTGATTGACGGCTCTAACAAGGAAGTCAATGCGGGCGCTGGGCTGGTTGAAAAAGCAGAAACCGCGATCAACGAGGTCGCTGATGCGGCGCGCAGTATCACCAATATCATGCACGAAATTTCGGCAGCGTCTGAAGAGCAAAGCAGCGGTATTGCGGAGGTAAACCAGGCGGTCGCCGAAATGGATCAAGCAACGCAGCAAAATGCTGTTCGAGTCCAGGAAACCGCCCGTGCGGCTGCCGCGCTAGAGCAACAGGCAAGCCTGCTGGCGTTATCGGTTGAGGCAGTGCGGCTTAACCAGAAGAGCCAGGAGCGCCCTCTTTCCTTGGCGAACACGTTACCCGCTAAACAAGCAACAACGCTTGCTAGCCCCGCAGTGCGCAACAAAGTGGCCGCGCCTGCTGTGCAGCGACAAGCGACACCTGTAGAGGAATGGGAAGAATTTTGAGCGAGCAACGCGAACCAGGTGTCGACGCCAGTCAGTGGGCGTCTAGTCATCAGATTGAGCGAGATCTGGTGCTCACTGATACGGATTTCTCACGAATACGAGAACTTATTTACCAGCGTGCGGGCATTGTGTTGGCCGAGCATAAACGTGAGATGGTTTATAGTCGGTTGGCCAAGCGTCTACGACACCATGGTTTGACACGTTTTACCGATTACTTATTGCGCCTGGAGCGTCAGCCTGATGCAAAAGAGTGGGAGGCATTTACCAATGCGCTGACCACTAATCTGACCGCTTTTTTTCGTGAGGCGCACCATTTTCCCCTGTTGGCAGAGCATCTTCGCCATAAACAGAGCCCAGTCACTATTTGGTGTTCGGCCGCTTCAACGGGCGAAGAGCCCTATTCACTGGCCATGACGCTTTTGGAAACCCTGGGGCCCAAAGCGGCGCAGGCGAAAATCGTTGCCACCGATATAGATACCGATGCCCTAAGCCGCGCGCGCGCCGGTATTTATCCACAAGAGCAGGTGCGCAAGTTAGATGAAGCCCGTGTGAAACGCTTTTTTCAGAAGGGTACCGGGCAGCAACAGGGGCTCGCTCGTGTGCGCCCGGAAGTTTCCGAGCTGGTTGAGTTTATGCCACTTAATCTGCTGTCGACACAGTGGCCGGTTAAAGGCCCGTTTGATGCCATTTTTTGTCGAAATATCATGATCTATTTCGATAAAGAGACGCAGGCAAAGATTCTTAAGCGGTTTGCGCCCCTTATGAAGCCGGATGGCCTGCTGTTTGCCGGCCACTCTGAAAACTTTTCGTATATTAGTGATGCGTTCAAGCTGCGGGGCCAGACGGTATACACGCGGGCTTAATGGAACCATTTTCGTATTTTTTATACGCCTAATGCGTGGTTATCCGTGCAAACAAGGCAGCATACCCGGCATTAACTGCAAAGGAGGCGTGCATTGAGCGCTGCCAAGATCAAAGTATTGTGTGTCGATGACTCGGCGCTGATTCGTGATTTGTTAACCGAAATTATCAACTCTCAGCCGGACATGGAAGTGGTTGCCGTGGCGCCTGATCCACTGGTTGCCAGGGATTTAATTAAGCAACACAACCCTGATGTGCTCACGCTTGACGTTGAAATGCCGCGCATGGATGGGCTCGATTTTCTGGAACGCCTGATGCGCCTGCGGCCCATGCCGGTCTTGATGGTGTCATCGCTCACGCAAAGCGGTTCGGAAATCACGCTGCGTGCACTTGAGCTTGGCGCGCTGGACTTTGTGGCCAAACCAAGCCTGGGTATTCGGCATGGCATGATGGAGTACGCCAATGAAATCGCCGAAAAGCTGCGTGCGGCCGCACGTTCACGGCCGCGTCAGGCGCGCCATAAAAATGCTCCACCGCCTGCACAGTTAAAAGCGCCGTTAGTCTCAAGCGAAAAGCTGATTATCATCGGCGCATCCACGGGCGGCACGGAAGCCATCCGTGCGGTATTAGAGCCGTTGCCTGCCAACTCCCCTGCCATTTTGATCACCCAGCATATGCCGGGAGGGTTTACGCGCTCGTTTGCCGAGCGCCTGGATCGGTTGTGTCGAATAACCGTCAAAGAGGCGACCGATGGTGAACGTGTGCTGCCGGGCCACGCCTACATTGCCCCAGGCGACCAACACTTAAAGCTCGTACGCAGCGGAGCAAACTATGTGGCACGTCTGGACAGCGGGCCACCGGTCAACCGGCATCGGCCATCCGTCGATGTGCTGTTTCACTCCGCCGCTGAACAGGCTGGGCGTAACGCCATCGGGGTGATTCTGACCGGCATGGGCAAAGATGGGGCTGCGGGGCTTTTGGAAATGCGTCAGGCAGGCGCGCCTACTGTTGCCCAAAACGAGGCGACGTGTGTGGTCTTTGGCATGCCGCGTGAAGCGATAGCCATGGGTGGCGCTGTAGAAGTTGCTGCACTCGATGATATTCCCGCCCGGTTGATGGCAATGGTAGCTGCCTCCGGTCGCTCTCAGCGGGTATAAAACTTTTTACTATAAAAATGCTTGGCGAAGGGGATGATCGAATGACACGTTTACTGCGTAACCTGAGTATCCATGCGGCCGTTGTGGCGGCATTAATGTGTTTTGCCATGCTGATTATCATGCTGGCGAGCATCAGTTTTCTATCAGAGGAACGATCACAGGAAAACCTGGCGACTTACGGTCTTATTAGTAGCGATCAGTTGAATGAGATTAATCGGGCCGATTCGCTACTCAACCAGGCCATGCTGGCCATGGAGGTTGCCTCAAATTACTTAATGGTCGGCCATATGGGCCGAACCAACGAGCAGTTGGCGATTGCCGCCGACCGTATTGAGCTTTCCGAGATGCGTTTTGAGAACTTTGTGGCGACCCCGCGTACGCCGCAGGGGGAAGTGTTAGGAAGCGAGTTAATCGAAAACTTTCGTGCCGTTATGACATTGGTAAAACAGCAGCACGAAAGCTTTGCACAGATGGACATGAATACCTATAACGACCTTCGCGATGCGTTAAGTGAACCGCTAATTAGCCTTGCAGCTAGCACGACGGCGTTTGTTGAGTATGGCTTTCAGCGGGTTGATGGTATTGGCCAAGAGGCGCACGCCCAAGGCAGCTTGTTTAAACTGGTTAGCGCCCTTGCATTGGGTATAGCGTTGCTGGTTACGCTTGCCATTTATATTGGCTTACGCCGCACCGTGACGACGCCCTTAAACGATGCGGTTAAACGGTTAAATAAAATTGCTGAAGCGGATCTTACCCAACCGCTACCTGAAGCGGGCAATAACGAGATTGGTCGCCTGTTTTCGGCGATGGCCACCATGCAGCAAAACCTGACGGGGATTGTTGCTCGGGTCCGAGAGGGCAGTTCTGAAATCCACTATGGCACGCGGGAAATCGCTAGCGGCAATGCCGACCTTTCCTCACGTACGGAGCAGCAAGCGGCGGCCATTGAGGAAACCGCAGCCAGCATGGAAGAGATGACGGCCACCGTGAAGCAGAACGCAGATAATTCTCGTCAGGCCAGCACGCTGGCGGCAGATGCCTCGACAACCGCTGAGCACGGTGGCCAAGTGGTCAGCCAAGTGGTTCAAACGATGCATGGTATATCGACAAGTTCGCAAAAAGTGGCCGATATCACCAGTGTTATTGACTCCATTGCGTTTCAAACCAATATCCTCGCACTGAATGCCTCGGTGGAGGCTGCACGCGCCGGTGAACAGGGTCGTGGCTTTGCGGTGGTGGCGGGTGAAGTGCGCAATCTTGCTAGTCGTAGTGCCGATGCTGCCAAGGAAATCAGAACGCTGATTGATGCCTCGGTGAGCCAGATTAAGCAAGGCTCAACGCTTGTGGAGCAAGCGGGTTCTACCATGTCTGACGTTGTCACTGCTGTGCGCCGTGTTACTGACATCATGGATGAGATATCGGCTGCTTCACAGGAGCAAAGCGATGGCATTGAGCAGGTGAGCCATGCGGTTGGGCAGATGGATCAGGTCACCCAGCAAAACGCTGCCCTTGTCCAGGAAGCTTCCTCGGCTGCCGCCTCATTGGAAGAGCAGGCCAACCAGTTAGAGCAGGCGGTTGCCGTATTTAAGTTGCTAGGATCTCAGACGCCTCAGCGCACTTCATTGCCTCCGCGTACTTCATTGCCTAAGCAAACGAATTCTACGCCGCCTCGTGCTGCGGAAAAAAGTTTACCGGCGGCCACTGCGCCACGATCAACGCCAAACCACAGCGACCACGCAGAGTGGGAAGCTTTTTAACCCTGACTATATAACTCGTCATCAAGACGTGAATTGATAAGAGGATGAACAATGGCCGACAAGAACATGAGCTTTTTGGTAGTCGACGACTTTCCTACCATGCGCCGGATTGTACGTAGCCTGCTTAAAGAGCTGGGTTTTACCAATGTCGATGAAGCAGAAGATGGCCAGGACGCGCTTAATAAGCTGCGTGCAGGTAATTTTGAATTTGTTGTCTCTGACTGGAATATGCCTAACCTGGACGGTTTGGAAATGCTCAAGGAAATTCGTCAGGATGACGGCTTGAAGCATTTGCCGGTATTGATGGTAACGGCAGAAGCCAAGAAAGAAAATATTATCGCGGCCGCTCAAGCGGGTGCTAACGGCTACGTCGTTAAGCCATTTACCGCGGCTACCCTTGAAGAGAAGCTTAATAAAATCTTCGAAAAAATGGGTAAATAAAGCGGCTGGGCCGAAGGGCCTGGTGAGCGAGGAGATAATACCATGAGTCAGAATGAGCAGATCGACTCTAGCCCGCTATCCGAGGAAGGCGCTGAAGAGCTAATTCATCGCATCGGCAAGCTTACTCGGATGCTACGCGATAATATGCGCGAGCTGGGATTGGATAAAGAGATCGAAAAAGCGGCTGAAGCCATTCCTGATGCGCGAGATCGGCTGCACTATGTTGCCACGATGACCGAGCAGGCAGCCGACCGCGCACTGAATGCTATTGATCGTGCTCAGCCACTTCAGGATGAACTCTCTGAGCGTGCCGAAGGGCTTGATAAGCAGTGGGCTGAGTGGTTTGAAGCGCCCAAAGATCTGGAAGATGCCAAGGCGCTCGTTAAGGATACGCGCAGCTACTTAAGCGATGTACCTACGATGACGGCGGCGACCAGTAAAGAGCTTCTTGAAATCATGATGGCTCAGGACTTCCAGGATCTGACCGGTCAGGTGATCAAGAAAATGATGGACGTGATCCGCGAGATCGAACATCAGCTTGTTCAGGTGCTGATCGACAACGTACCGGGTGCTCAGGTACGCGAATCGATGCAGCGCAAGGCCGAAGATCAGTGGAAAAACGACAGTGCGCGACGTAAAGAGGATTTGTTGAACGGTCCGCAAATCAAGGAGAATGCGCCCGATATCGTCACGGGTCAGGATCAGGTGGACGACTTATTGGACGAATTGGGCTTTTAATGCCGCGTTATTAGAGCATTGTAAAAAGCCGCATCTGGCAATATAAGCGTTTTGTTCAGCCGTCCCTTGGGGCGGCTGACTTTATGGTGCGCCACGCACGCTAAGCCGGATGTAGCATGGCAGATAACGATAGCGATCAGGAAAAGACCGAAGAGGCCACGCCCAGGCGTAGGAGTAAAGCGCGTGAAGAGGGGCAGGTGCCTCGGTCGCGTGAGCTAACCACGTTTTTGCTACTGCTGGGCGGTGTTGGTGGGTTATGGGGCATGGGGCAGATTTTTTATGATCAGTTGGGGATGGTCATGGAGCAGGCTTTCATGTTTGACCGGCGTCAGGCCATGGAAGAGATGCCCATGCTGGTCAATGCGCTAAATCTGGGGCAGCGGACGCTGTTCACCATGATGCCGCTATTTTTACTGCTGGCCGTCATTGCGTTAACGGCCCCAGCCCTACTGGGGGGATGGCTGATATCCGCAAAGTCCATGCAGCCCAAGCTCTCCAAGCTAAACCCTATCGCAGGGGTTAAGCGCATCTTTTCGACCCAAGCGCTGATTGAGCTGGCGAAAGCGATTGCCAAGTCGGTGCTGGTCGGTAGCGTGGCCGGGACGTTTTTGTATATCAACCTGGGTAAGTTTTTAGCGCTAATGGATCAGCCCGTGCAGCAAGCACTGGTCAGTGCGCTTAATATGGCGGCCCAGGCGGCCGGTCTGGTCGTGCTGTCGCTGGTGGTCGTCATTCTTATCGATGTGCCTTTTCAGCTGTGGAGTAACGCCAAGAAGCTGCGCATGAGTAAAGAAGAGGTGAAGCGCGAGCATAAAGAGTCAGAAGGTGACCCCCATGTTAAAGGGCGCATTCGTCAACAGCAGCAGACGATGGCTCGGGGTAGAATGATGAGCAAGGTGCCAGAGGCAGACGTTATTATTACCAACCCGACGCATTATGCCGTGGCCTTGATGTATCAAGAGGGCAGCATGGGAGCGCCGCGCCTGGTGGCCAAAGGGGCGGATGCCGTTGCGGCAAAAATACGCGAGCTGGGCGCAGAAGCAGGCATTCCTCGCTTGGAGGCTGCACCGCTGGCGCGCGCCCTTTATCATCATGTGGATCTAGAGGCCGAAGTGCCTGCCGAGCTTTATACAGCGGTGGCAGAAGTGATGGCGTGGGCTTACCGCTTAAAGCATGTTGGACAACAAGGAGGCGAGGTGCCCCCAACTCTCGATAATCTGCCGGTACCCCCGGAAATGCAAACCCCTGGCCGTCAGGCCAGTGGCAATGAGGCACCGCCATGAAAGGTTTAAACCAACTGGTCTCTCAGCGTGGCTGGATGGGCGAGGTACGCATGAAGCTGCTTGCCGGGCCGGTGCTGATTTTAATGATTTTGGGCATGATGATCCTGCCCTTGCCGCCCTTTGCGCTGGATATGCTGTTCACCTTTAACATCGCCTTGGCCATCATGGTGTTGTTGGTCAGCATGTTTGCCGAAAAGCCTTTGGATTTTGCTGCGTTTCCTGCTGTTTTGCTATTTACCACGCTACTGCGTCTTTCGCTTAACGTCGCCTCAACGCGGGTAGTATTGATGGATGGCTACGCGGGCGGCGCATCGGCCGGTAAGGTCATCGAAGCGTTTGGTACCTTTCTGGTAGGGGGTAATTTTGCCGTTGGCTTAGTGGTCTTCTTGATATTGGTCATTATCAATTTTATGGTCATTACCAAGGGCGCCGGGCGAATTGCCGAAGTCGGCGCACGTTTTACGCTGGATGCAATGCCTGGCAAACAGATGGCCATTGATGCCGATTTAAATGCTGGCTTGATTGGTGAAGAAGAAGCCAAAAAGCGTCGTTCAGAAGTCGCCCAGGAAGCCGACTTTTATGGCTCGATGGACGGTGCCAGTAAGTTTGTACGCGGTGATGCCATGGCGGGCCTGGTTATCATGGTGGTGAATATTATCGGTGGCCTGTTGATTGGTATGATGCAGCACGATATGAGCTTCGCCGATGCGGGCCGTACTTATACGCTGCTAACGATTGGCGACGGCCTGGTCGCTCAGATTCCTGCACTGGTCATTTCCACCGCGGCCGGTGTGACGGTATCGCGCGTTAATACCGAGCAGGATGTTGGTCAGCAAATGATCAGCCAGCTGTTCGTGAACCCTCAGGTGATGATTCTGGCGGCCGCGGTTATGGGGCTGCTGGGCCTGGTGCCGGGCATGCCGAACTTTGTCTTTCTGTTTTTTACCGCACTGCTGGGTGGTTTGGCTTGGCTCTTGATGCGTCACAATCAGAAAGTCCAAGTGAAAGAGGAGATCGCTACAGAAGCACCCATTACCCAGGAAACCCCTGAGGCCAGCTGGGAAGATGTCCAACTGGTCGATACCCTTGGGCTTGAAGTGGGCCATCGTTTAATCCCACTGGTCGATGCCCGCCAAAAAGGCGAGCTTCTGGGGCGTATTAAAAGCGTGCGTAAAAAGTTTGCTCAGGAGGTCGGTTTCCTGCCTCCGGTGGTGCATATCCGCGACAACCTGGAACTGCCGCCTAATACCTATGTGCTTTCCATGAAAGGCGCTGAAATCGGTCGCGCCGAAGCGCAGACAGGCAAGTGGCTCGCCATTGACCCGGGGCAGGTCTCCGGGGAGCTGCAAGGGACTGCCACCCAGGACCCTGCCTTTGGTCTACCTGCGGTTTGGATCGACACCAATCAACGTGAGCACGCCCAGGTGTATGGCTATACCGTGGTCGATGCCAGTACCGTTATTGCGACGCACCTGAATCATTTGCTACATCGACATTCACCCGAAATGCTGGGCCGCCAGGAGGTCCAGAAGCTGCTCGACAAGCTGGGCGAAGAGCAGAAATCACTGGTAGAAGAAGTGGTGCCCAAGGCAATTTCTCTGACCATACTGCAGCGTATTTTGCAAAATCTGCTGGAAGAGGATGTGTCTATTCGTGACATGCGCACGATTCTGGACACTCTGGCAGAGTATGCCGGTCAGCAAAAAGATCCTAATGAGCTTACCGCGCTGGTGCGTATTGCATTAGGCCGGGCCATTACGCAGCAGTGGTTTGCCGGACAGGAAACCCTCAATGTGATGGGGCTGGATGCCCAGCTGGAGCAGGTACTGATACAGGCGATGAACGGGAATGGTGCGATGGAACCAGGCTTGGCTGAAACCTTGATGGATCAGGCACAGCAGGCTCTGGCGCAGCATGAAAGTAGCGGGGAAGCGCCGGTATTGGTGGTTCAGCACTCGCTACGTGGCGTGCTATCACGCTTTTTGCGCCGTCGTTTGCGCCATCTTGTGGTCATGTCACAAGCAGAAATTCCGGATGACCGCACGTTGCGTGTGACCACGACAGTGGGTGGCCGCTAACCATGACCGCAAGCAGCGAACGTGTCAGCTATGTGTACAAACAAAAGGTAAGACATGAGCGTTAGGCGTTTTACGGGAGCAAACAGTCGTGATGTCATGCGCCAGGTGCGTGAAACGCTGGGAGATGATGCGCTAATTTTGGCGAACCGCCGTACCGATGACGGCGTTGAAATCATGGCGATGGCCGATGAGGCCGTCGAGCCTGTCGAAGCCGCGTTAGAGGTAACCGCAAGTAAGGTAGAGCCCGTTACATCGACGGACCCTCTCCAGGCCATGAGTGAGCGCCTACTGCGTGAAATGCAAGATATGCGCGCGCTTTTAACTAACCAACAGGTAACTAGCCAGCAGGCGCCTCGGCCCGCCGAGTCGGTGCAACAAGCCTCCGATACGCGCGCGCGGCTTTCTCAGTTGTTGACGCGAGTTGGCTTTAGCGCCGAGCTTGGCGATGAAGTACTCGCGGGTCTGCCAGCATCATTGAAAGCGCTTGGCCCTGAAAGTGAGCAACCGCTTGATTGGTTGCGCCAGCAGCTGACAAGCAGGCTTCATGTGTTAAATGACGAGGCCAGTTTTTTCGACCAAACGGGCATCGTCGCCTTGGTCGGTCCTACCGGAATTGGCAAAACCACCACCACCGCAAAGCTTGCGGCGCGCTTTGTAATGCGACATGGCACACGCCCTGTCGCGCTGGTCACCACGGATAGCTTTCGTATCGGCGCCCATGAGCAGCTCAGGATTTACGCACGCCTGTTGGATACCCCCATGTACGCCCTTGATGCCGAGCAACCGGTCGATGATCTGTTGGGCCGCCTTCATGGCAAGCAGTGGGTCATGATTGATACGGTTGGGATGAGCCAGCGTGACCAGCGTGTTATTGATCAAATTGCTCATTTGCAGGGCGGAAGTTCCACAGTAAGGCTGGTACTGCTGTTGAACGCGGCTAGCCAGCCAGAAACTCTGGAAGAAGTCGTGCTGCGTTATCGTCAGGCCGCGCGGGCGGCAGGCGCTGAGCTTGATGACTGTATTATTACCAAGCAGGATGAAGCCGGCCGACTGGCCCCCGTGCTGGATATTGTTATACGCCACGGTATGCGCGTGCTGTTTAGCTCTCATGGGCAGCAAGTGCCCGAAGATATGAGCGTGGCGCTGCCGGATGCGCTGATCAACCAGGCGTTGGAAAGCCAGGCGAAGGCAGCGCCGCAGCCTGGCTTCACGGCACCGGTTAGCATGCCTCGCTGGTCGCGAGATGTGCTTGGTCAAGGGCGGAGGCTGTCCCTACTACTGACGCGGCTGCGCCAGCGATTGGCAGGCTTCACCACGCTGGAAGCCATGTGGGATGTTGGCGCTTTGCCGAGCGAGCTACAGAGCGCGCAGCTTACTCGTCTGTTGCCGCACGCGTTACCCGCCCCCGGTGTGGTGTGGGCGGCACGCCGTAACGAGCGTGGCTGTGATTGGTCGATGCCGGATATCAGCATGGACGAATGGGGCGCTTGGCATGCTGTTCCCATGCTTCAACATCGCCAACCTGCGGGTTGGCAGGCCAGGCTTGAGACACGAACGGAAACGGCGGGCGCCACGGCGCATCTATTGCCCGTGTTGCCTCCGGCAGAAACCGTGCAGTGGCTGAATGAGCAACAGCTGACTTGGGTCAGCCTTGTGACATCCGCACAGCGCGTATACTTTCATGGCGAGCGTTATGCGCTACGTGGACTATTTGAAGAAAGCACGCTCAGCCATCATGTCAGTGTGCGGTTTCGTGGCCAGTCCATGCAGTTATGGACCGCCTATGCCGAAGTGCAAAATGAGGCGGGCAGTGTACTGCTTGCGTGGTATGGGGAGGTTCGTGACCCCGAAAGTGCCAAGGTCGTTGCCCGGCGCTACTGGTTGACGCCGGCTCATTTAGGCGCCGATGTACTTTTCCAGCTGGTCATTCAACTGCAAAGTGAGGGTCTGGCAGCGCTCACCAAACGCGCGTTGCAGCAGTTTAAAGATGCCGATAGCGGGGCGGATCCAGAAGTACGTCTACTGTTAGCCAGCGGCGTCGCGTCAGTGGTAGGGCATTTGGATAACGCGGGTGATGATGAAGCGTCCAGTCTGCGCAGCGATCTACTCAGCCTATTGGGCGCGCGCCGAAAACGCCGCGATACGGCCATGCTGGATGCGTTGATGTACGCCTTTATGGCGCGCGACGCCATTCGCCAATTGGGCAGCGTTAGCCGAGAGGTGAGTGTATGAGCCAGGATCAGGCGGCGGGCTTGCGCCAATGGGCCGACAGTCAGCGTCAGAAGCAGGCACCCAGCCAGCTTGATGCGCCGTTGGCAAGTGATACTGAGGTGGTGAGCGAAACACCTGCGCCCGCGCCAAGTGCTGTTTCGCCCATCACTACGATTGACGAGCAGCCGGTCGCGAAAGCCCCTTCGCTACCTAAAAAGCCCTTGTATATTATTGGTTTGCCCGGGCAGGGCGCGCAGTCTGTCAAACAGGTTCAACACCGGCTGGCTCAATGGTCTGCGCTGGGCCGTCACTGGGCAGGATCACCTGACGATTGGGATATACAGGCTGTTAGCGTTAATGCGCCTGACCTTGCTCAGCTAAGCACAAAGCATGCGCGTTGGGCGCTCTGGATTAACAGCGATGCTGACGCATTTGCTGAGATGTACCGGCTACTTCGCCAGGCGCGTGACAATGGCGGGCCTCGCCGATTGCTGGCACTGCACGAGCCCTCTTTGTCGCGCCAAGGCTTGTTGGAAAACCTGCGTGAAGCCGCTAGCCACTATTTGGCCACCGATCTTCTGGTGTTGGCGCGCTGATAAGGAAATATTCGACATGTTAAGCAAGCTATTCAAGATGATGGGTGTTTGCGGGTTGATAGGGCTCATCAGTAGCGCTCAGGCGGCGGGCAGCTGGAGTACCTCGGTGCCTGGTGTGATGGTGGCCATGAGTGATCGAGAAACCCGTAGCCAGTCAATGACGCCACCCGATTCTGTACAGGTGCACAATCGGGTGATTGATCGGATACACTGGCAGCTTGAGACGCCGCCGGGCAGCGCTATCAACGCATGGCTATGCCACCCGGAGCAGTGTGTGGCTCTCTCGGGAGGGCGCGGAACGGTCACCGAGCTGGCGGGAAGGCAGGTAAGTGCTCCTTTGCAGTTTCGTTTTAAGTTACTGCCTGGACAGCGGCCAGTTCGCGTTCAGGGTCTGCAAGTCATTGTGAACTATCAGTAAAAGTTGTATAGCCGCGAGGCAAAAAGATGTACACAGCACAAGGCAGAATCAAGCAAGGCGAGCTATTCACACAATACATGCCACTGGTAAGACGTCACGCCTTAACACTGCAGGTCAGGTTGCCTGCAAGCATTGAACTTGATGATCTTATTCAGGCGGGCACGGTAGGGCTTTTAGAAGCACTGGGCCGTTTTGATGCCGCTCATGGTGCCAGCTTTGCGACGTTTGCCAGCCAGCGTATCCGTGGGGCGATGGTCGATGAACTGCGTACGCGGGATTGGTTGCCACGCAGCGTGCGCCGCGCTGCGCGCGCTGTGGACGACGCGGTCCGGCGGCTAGAGCAGCAGCTCGGACGCTCACCGGAAGAGAGTGAAATTGCCTTGGCGCTTGAGATGCCGCTGGGTGATTACCAACAGCTGCTTAACGACACCAATAGTGGCCAGCTATTGCCGTTTGAAGAGTTGGTTGCCGATGGTGGTGAGCCGGTAAGTTTTGATGTGAGCAACTTGCCGTTTGAAAAGCTGCTGGATGAGCAGCAGCGACAAACATTGATTGCTGCCATTGAGGCGTTGCCAGAGCGGGAGAAACTGCTCATGGCACTTTATTACCAGGAAGAGCTGAATTTAAAAGAAGTGGGCGCCGTGCTGGGCGTGACGGAGTCGCGCGTGTCTCAGCTGCATAGCCAAGCCATTAGCCGTCTGCGTGCCCGGTTGCATGATTCAGCCTAAACAACCGATACGTTAACTCACAATAACCGGCGAGGAGCCGTTGATGAATCCGTCCACGTTGATAGGTATATTCGCCAGTATGCTGCTGCTAGTAAGCGTGCTGTTCTTTACTGCGGAGTCCCCCGAAAGTTTTATCAATCTGCCGGGCCTGGCGATTGTTATAACCGGTACCCTGGCCGCTACTTTTATAAGCTATCCGCTAAAAGAGGTGTTACGCGTTGTACGCCTGGTAGGGCTTGTCTTTCGGCGTGAAAACACCTATATACGCGACGATATCAACGAGCTGGTCGCCATGTCCCGGCTATGGTTTAAAGGCGATGTGCGTGCAGTCGAAAACGAGTTGGAGCATACGCGCAATCCGTTTTTACGTACCGGTATTCAGTTAGTCATTGCCAATACCAAAGAAGATGAGATCTTCGACATGCTGCGTTGGCGGATTGCCCGGCTCAAGGCTCGCGAGCACGCAGAAGCCCAGATTTTTCGCACCATGGCGACCTACGCGCCAGCGTTTGGCATGATTGGCACGCTGGTGGGATTGGTTAATATGCTGGAAGTCATGGATGCTGGTGACCTGGATGTCATTGGCCCCCGTATGGCGGTGGCGCTGCTCACCACCTTCTACGGTATCTTGCTGGCGAACCTGGTGTTTAAACCCATCGCGGTTAAGCTAGAACGACGTACTGAAGAGCGCCTGATTACCATGAACATGGTGCTGGAAGGTATTTCATTGATCACCAAGCGCCGCCTGCCCTCTTTTATTGAGGAAACGCTCAATTCATTTATCGCCAACTATAACGATGAGATTCGCGATGCCACTATAAAGCCCCGGCCTGATACACCAAGCGCGACTGCAAAGGGCTAAGACGATGCTGGATAGCAATACGCGCCATGCGCTGGAGCTTCCCGCCGGGCAGGGTGAAAGCGATGAGAGCTGGCTGACCAGTTACCTGGACGTGCTCACCCTACTGATTACGCTGTTTGTCTTGTTGCTAGCCTTGGCTCCCCCCGGTGGTAATGAAGCACTTAAGGGCGAGAAGGCGTCCATGGCCAGCGTGATTAGCTCACTGCCCTTGGCAACGCTTGCCACCGGCATTCACCCACGTCATAGCGGGTTACAGCCCCAAATGGCGGCATTGGATATTCCTGGCGTCAGCGTATCGCAGGGCCAGGAGGGCGTAACGCTACGCATTGATGATAGCCTTTTATTTCCCAGTGGTGAGGCAGTGCTCACCTCTCTAGGCCAGGATGTGATAGAAAGCCTTATTAATGTGTTAGCGGCCTTTGATGGTCAGGTTTCCGTTGAAGGACACACTGACAATCTTCCTATTGCGACTACTCGGTTTCCTTCCAACTGGGAGCTTTCCGCCGGACGTGCGATTGCCGTTATGCGCCATCTGGAAGGTCAGGGCATCGCTATTTCTCGCATGCGGGCCGTTGGTTATGCGGATACTCAGCCTATGGAAAGCAACGCAACGCCTGAAGGGCGAGCTGCTAACCGGCGCGTTGAACTGTTGTTACGACAACAGCCAGAAGAGTGAATGGATTACTAAAGGCTGGGTTTGTGTCTAAACCTGGCCGCGCTGATGGGACTCTCACGCCAATCGGTAACGCTTACCCAACTGCTGGGGAAGCGTTTAATCCAGCGGCTTTCAGGGCGACGCGGTTTCACATAGCGTTTGCATGCGCTCAATCGCTTGATGGGCGCCTTCAAGCTGAAACGTCATGTACCAGGGGGGCTGTTCGCCTCGATCAAACCCCAGGAAAAGTTGCTCACCTTGCTCCATCTGGCGCATTAGCGTCTGCATATCAGCAAGATAAAAGTGTACGTAAAAGCCGTTATCGCCTCGCTCGGTGATGAACTCTGCCATGGTATCTACCGCGGGCTGCTCATCGATACGCAGTCGGGTCGGCACCAGATTGACGGTTTTACTTTCGCCTTGCTGCTCCTCCAGCGTGACACGCACTTCAAGCCACGGTAAATCACACACGTTTTGGGTGGCATTCAGGCTGAGTGTCGCGTCGGAATAGCTATGGGTTTCAACGGCGCGAAAGTGGTGCTCGTTACCCAGCGTTAATGTCATTGATTGCCACTGGCCGTGCGACTGTATGTCCTCCATATTAAAGTTCGCCGCCTGTGTTAACGGTGCAATAAGTAGAAGGGTGGCGCTTGCCAAGGCTGTTGAATAGGGTGTCATGTCAGCACATCAAGGTTGGGTCAGAAAAGCCCAGCGTTTATGACGGGTTTGCCCGCAGCAAAGGCGCCGGGTGCTTTCTATAAATCACTACCGCCGTGGTAGTGGTCTCTAGGCAGAAAGTTCGAATAATGGCCTAACGTCGTCATTAAGATAACAGTCATCAAACTCGCCGACTGCCGCCAGTGCTTGAAGATCAGGAATCGTAACGTTGTGACGATCACGAAATACCAGACCTTCTTCGCTCAGCAAGCTAAAGGTGCGGCTAACATGCACAGGGCTTAAGCCCAGAATGTCAGCAAGCTGCTCTTGAGAGAGGGGAAGTCGAAACTGCCCGTCGGTATGGCTATTGGTCTGGCGCAGTCTCAAATACATTTCGTACAGGAAGTGCGCTGTTTTTTGCCGAGCGCTGCGTCGGGCAAGCGTTACTAATCGCTCGGTGAGCAGTGCCTGGTGACGGCTGGTGATCGCAAATACCACCGAGGTTAGTGGCACTGACTGACGAAATACTTCAAGCAGGCGTTTGTGAGGAAAATGGCATATTACGCCATCTGTAATCATGCGAACACTTTCCAGACGTTGCGAAAACGCGAATTCACGCAGGCCAATAATATCGCCAGGCAAATAAATTTCCAGAATCTGTCGATCACCGTTTTCAAGGTGGCGATAGGAATAGGCCCAGCCACTTTTCAAGGTACAAAATTCGCCAGCCGGATCACCGAGTTCCCACAGAAGTGAACCCGCTTTGATATCAGTAGGGCTCTCTTCCAGGGAGACTAACAGGGCTTTCTCTGCCGTGCTTAATGAGCAGTAGTGGCTGAAGTGGTGAAGAATGCAGCTTTGATCTTCGCTCACAGCTTGAACTCCATGAGTATTGCCTAACAAATATCAAGTTATTTGGCGAATGACGATAAGCAATTAATCGCTTACTGCACTGCCCGATGACCTTGATACAGGGGGCGAGTCGGCTAAATTATGGCATAAAAGCAAGCCCAGGGTGGGCGAATGCCCACCCTGAAACGCCAGATTACGAAGCGGCGCGGTTGCCGCGTTCAAGTAGCGGAGAGAGAAAGCGTCCGGTATGTGAGGCGTGTTGCTTGACGATCTGTTCAGGCGTGCCTTCGGCGATGATTTGCCCGCCGCCGGAACCGCCTTCGGGGCCCAGGTCGACAATCCAGTCAGCCGTCTTGATCACATCCAGGTTGTGCTCGATGACCACGATGGTATTGCCGTGGTCGCGCAAACGATGCAATACGGTCAATAGCTGACGAATATCTTCAAAGTGAAGCCCGGTCGTAGGTTCATCCAGGATGTACAGCGTCTTGCCGGTGTCACGTTTGGCAAGCTCACGGGCAAGCTTGACCCGCTGCGCCTCGCCACCTGAAAGAGTGGTGGCGCTCTGGCCCAAGCGGATGTAGGAAAGCCCTACATCCAGTAACGTTTGCAGGCGGCGCGCGATCGCCGGTACCGGGCTAAAGAACTCAAGCGCATCCTCAACCGTCATCTCCAACACTTCGTGGATCGTTTTACCCTTGTAGTGGATATCCAGCGTCTCGCGGTTATAGCGCTTGCCTTTACAAACGTCGCAGGGGACGTAGATATCCGGCAAAAAGTGCATCTCGACCTTGATCATGCCTTCGCCCTGGCACGCCTCACAGCGGCCACCCTTAACGTTGAAGCTAAAGCGGCCTGGCTTGTAGCCACGCGAGCGAGCTTCCTGGGTGCCGGCAAACAGCTCACGGATAGGTGTGAAAATGCCGGTATAGGTGGCGGGGTTGGAGCGTGGTGTGCGGCCAATTGGGCTTTGATCAATATCGATCACTTTATCAAGCTGGTCGAGCCCTTCGATTTTCTCGTAAGGCGCCGCCGTCAACGTTGTTGCGCGATTAAGCTCCCGCGCGGCAATCGGCATTAGCGTGCCGTTGATCAGTGTGGATTTACCCGACCCTGACACGCCGGTAATTGCAATGAACAGCCCCAGTGGCAGGCTGAGCGTTACATCCTGCAGGTTATTGCCAGTGGCACCGCGTAGCACCAGCTGTTTTTCGGGATTGCCGGGAATGCGGTAGGGCGGCACGCTGATCTCGCGGGTCCCCGTCAGGTACTGGCCGGTCAGCGAGTTGGGGTTGTCCATAACGTCCTGAGGCGTGCCTTGGGCGACAATCTCTCCACCGTGCACACCGGCGCCTGGGCCAATGTCCAGTACATGGTCAGCGGCGCGAATGGCATCTTCGTCATGCTCTACCACAATCACGGTATTGCCCAAGTCGCGCAGGCGCTCCAGGGTTTTCAATAGCCGGTCGTTGTCGCGCTGGTGTAAGCCTATTGAGGGTTCATCAAGAATGTACATGACGCCCACCAACCCCGCGCCAATCTGGCTTGCCAAGCGAATCCGCTGGGCTTCGCCGCCGGAAAGGGTGTCGGCGCTACGCTCAAGATTCAGGTAATCAAGCCCCACGTTAACCAGAAACTCCAGGCGGACCTGGATCTCGTTAACAATCTTGTCGGCAATTTCGCCTTTGCGGCCAGGCAGGCTAAGCGTTGCAAAGTAGCGCTGCGCCTCGCCAATCGGTGTGCGCACGACGTCGGCGATATTTCGGTCATCCACAAACACATGACGCGACTCTTTGCGCAGGCGCGTACCGTTACACGTGGCGCAGGGCTGCATGGCAATGTACTTGGCCAGGTCTTCGCGCACCATGTTGGACTCGGTTTCCCGATAACGGCGCTGCATATTGGGCAGAACACCCTCAAAGGCATGCTCGCGAGTGACCTTGCGCCCTCGGTCGCCTACATAGGCAAAGGGAATCTGTTCATCACCGCTGCCGCTAAGAATGATGTCACGTTCGTGACGCGCCAAATCTTTCCAGGGCGTTTCCAGCTCAAACTGATAGTGCTTGGCGAGCGCTTGTAACTGAGTGAAATAATAAATATTGCGCCGATCCCAGCCTTTAATCACGCCTTCTGCTAACGAGAGCTCAGGATGGCTAATCAGCTTTTCAGGGTCGAAATACTGCTGTATGCCTAAACCATCACAGGTCGGACAGGCACCTGCGGGGTTATTGAACGAGAACATGCGAGGTTCAAGTTCTGACAAGGAATAGCCGCAGACCGGGCAGGCAAAGCGTGATGAGAACGTCATGTCTTCCTGCTCGCCGTCCATAAAATGAATCATGGCGGTGCCATCGGCGAGATTGATGGCCGTCTCAAAAGATTCTGCCAGGCGTTGGGCGATATCGTCGCGCACTTTAAAACGATCAACCACGACGCTGATATCGTGTTTTTTACGTTTATCCAGCGGTGCTATATCGTCAAGTTCCAGCACTTGGCCGTCGATTAACGCACGCACAAACCCTTGGGCACGTAGCTCGGCAAGCAGCTGTAAGTGTTCTCCCTTGCGGCCTTTTACCACAGGCGCCAACAGCATCAGCTTGGTACCCTCGGCCAGATTCATTACCTGGTCGACCATCTGCGAAATGGTTTGGGCTTCAAGCTCTTCGCCGTGCTCCGGGCAGCGTGGGGTGCCCGCGCGGGCAAACAGCAAGCGCAGGTAGTCGTAAATTTCGGTGATGGTGCCCACGGTTGAGCGCGGGTTGTGAGAGGTGGATTTCTGCTCAATGGAGATTGCAGGCGAAAGCCCCTCGATGTGATCCACATCAGGCTTTTCCATTATCGACAGGAACTGGCGCGCATAGGTAGAGAGCGACTCCACATAGCGCCGCTGCCCTTCGGCATAAAGCGTATCGAACGCTAGCGACGATTTTCCCGAACCTGATAGGCCGGTAATCACAATCAGCTTGTCGCGGGGCAGTTCCACATCGATCTGCTTGAGGTTGTGGGTGCGTGCACCCCTGACCAGAATGCTGTCCATCAACACCTCGACTCGCGCGGCAAAAAAGTAATTATACGTTTGCCACCCCCCTCTCGGCAAAAGCGCTTTGTTATCCGTTAACGCAGGACGGCGTTTCCAGCGTGGTTGCAAACCGCTAGAATGGGGGGTTATCCGAGAAAATTACCTTATCCACCATACACAAGGGCATTATGCGCAAGGTTTCTGCACTGCTAATGGCCTCTGAGCGTCGTGCAATCAGCGGCTTGGCTGGGCTTTATGCGTCTCGTATGTTGGGGCTTTTCATGGTGTTGCCGGTACTGGCACTCTATGCCGATGCGCTTGAAGGGTCGACACCCTTGCTGGTGGGCTTTGCATTAGGTGTTTACGGGCTTACCCAAGCTGTACTGCAAATCCCCTTTGGTTTGCTGTCAGACCGCATTGGGCGTAAACGGGTTATCGCCTTTGGGCTGCTTGTTTTCGCCATAGGCAGTGTGGTGGCCGCGATGGCCGACTCCATCGGTGGGGTTATTATTGGGCGAGCCTTGCAGGGCGGCGGCGCGGTGGCGGCGGCCATCATGGCACTGCTTGCCGACCAAACGCGCGAACAGGTTCGTACGGCGGCAATGGCAACCATTGGGCTGTCGATTGGCATCTCGTTTGGAATTGCCATGGTCGTGGGGCCTTGGCTTGCTTCTTGGGCGGGGCTTTCCGGCGTGTTCTGGTTTACGGCGCTGCTAACGCTTTTAGGGCTAGTCGTTCTGTGGCGCTGGGTGCCGCCCGCTCCTCGGCGGCTGCGCCACCGTGATGTGGGGATGGATCGTCAGCAGGTTAAAAGTGTGATCACGCGCCCTGATCTGTGGCGTCTGGATCTGTCGATTTTTACACTACATCTGGTGCTGATGGCTATTTTTGTCGCGGTGCCCTTTCGGTTGCAGGAAGCCGGCATACCGCTGGCGCGCCACGGTTTGGCGTATTTGGGCATTATGGGGCTTTCATTTGTCGCCATGGTGCCGCTCATGATAGTGGCCGAGAAAAAGCAGCAGATTAAAGTCGTATGCCTGTTGGCTATTGGCGCCATTACGGTAAGCCTGGGCGGGCTTGGGTCGCCGTTCTCCCATGGCCACTGGCTGTTTGTTGGGCTATTTATTTTCTTTACCGGTTTTAATCTGCTGGAGGCGACGCTGCCATCAATGCTCAGTAAGCTTGCTCCCGCTGGCGCTAAAGGCACCGCCATGGGCGTGTACTCTACAAGCCAGTTTTTAGGGGCTTTTCTGGGCGGTACGCTGGGGGGACTATTGGCGAATGTGTGGGGCCTTGATGCCGTTTTTATCGGCTGTGCGGCACTGGCTCTGCTATGGTGGCTTGCGATGTGGAAAATGCCCTCACCACCGCCGCTCTCCAGCGAGGTGGTGGACTTAAATGATGCGCCGCCAGATACGCTGGATGTATTGATGGAACGGCTGGCAGATGTTGTGGGCGTCGAAGATGTCATGGTGGTGCCCGAAGAACATCTGGTCTATTTAAAAGTGAATCGTCAGCAGCTTGATAGGGCGGCACTGGCCAGGCTGATTCCCCCCAAATCCTAGTGCGGCTGGCTGCCAGCCGCAGGCAATAATCAGTGACACCGGCAATGTAGGCATGATCGCGTCGATGTTTATCTATACGTAACACAATGGAAGGAGCGCCTTATGGCTCGCGGTATCAACAAAGTGATTCTGATCGGTAACCTCGGGCAAGACCCTGAGATGCGCTTTACGCCCAGCGGTACGGCAGTGGCCAACTTGAATCTGGCCACCTCTGATACGTGGATGGACCGCCAAAGCGGCCAGCGCCAAGAGCGTACGGAGTGGCACCGGATCGTGCTGTTTAATAAAACGGCTGAAATTGCCCAGCAGTATCTGAAAAAAGGCTCCAAGGTCTATATCGAAGGGCGCTTGCAAACCCGTAAATGGCAGGATCAAAACGGCCAGGACCGTTACAGCACTGAAATCGTTGCCAACGATATGCAGATGCTGGATGGGCGTACTGGCGACTTCCAAGGCGGCAGCGCACCGCAGAATAATTACGCTGGCAACCAGGGCGGTATGGCTCAAGGCGCGGCGCCTCAAGGGGGATACCCCCAGCAAGGCGGTGCTCCACAGGGCAATAACTTTGGTGGCCAAGGGAGTGGCCATAACAACCCGGGCAACCTGGGACAGGGCAACCCCCAGCAGGGCGGCCAGCCGGCTCCTCGCCCCCAACCTGCGCCGCAGCAGGGCCAGCCGCCCGCCCACCAGGGAAATGCTGCCCCTCAGCAAGGCCAACAGAACAGCAACTATGGCGCGCCTGATCCGGGCAGCTTTGACGATTTCGACGACGAAATCCCGTTCTAAAGCGGCCGATCAAGCCCATTACGCTATGTTCGTTGATAGAAGGGGTCTGTCTTGAAACTGCTAATACTGAATTCCGGACACTGCTTAAGTTTGGCACTGGCCCGGGAAGTAAGCCGTCGTGCGGATATGGAGCTGGTGATTGAGCAGGACACCACCATAACGGCGGCGCAGTTACACGAGATTGCCCCGGATGCGGTGGTTATTCCACCGCTGGCGCAGCCGCTGAACATGACACCCGCCGAGGTAGGCGCACATGCCGATGCGGTTGACCGCTGCCTGGAGGCATGTCTTGCGCAGTCGGTGCCGCTGGTGTGGTGTGTTTCAGACCAGCTCTATGAGGATGGCTTTGATGAGCCTATCGACGAGCACGTAGTACCTACTCCGCGTGATGAGTGTTTGCGGCGCCTGGTTGCCACTGGTGACCGTATTCGGGCAGCGCACCATCGCCATCTGATCATTCGTCTGGGCCCCTTGTTTGCGCTTGAAGGTAGCCACGCCTGGTTGAATGAAATGCTGGATAGCCTGGTGACAGGGCAAAGTGTGCGGGCCGCAGAAGATATCGTGTGCTGCCCAACGTCAGTCGATGCGGTCGCTATGGCACTGGTAGGTATGCTTCAGCAGCAGGCGTGTGGCGCCAACGCGTGGGGGGCCTATCATTTGGCAGGCACTGAACCTGTCAGTGTGTTTACGTTTAGCTCCATGGTGCGTACTCAGTTGGCAACGCATCTGGAAGGCCGCGGTGAGCAAATTGAGCTTGGCGAAGTCACGGCCCTTAATCATCATCACGATGCAAAACTGCGGCGTGTTTTAAATTGTCGCCGGGTATTGGATGTCTTTGGTGTGCATCAAAAGCCGTGGCGGTTAGAGGTGGGGCGTATGCTGGATGCTTGGTGTTTAACGCGTGATGGCCAGCAAGACGCTAGTACAGGAGAGTCCGTTTGACCAATGTGGTTCGTAGCCTGGTGTTTTATGCCGGGTACTTTCTTGCCATGCTGATTATTGGCGTGCTGTTTCTACCCATCGCCCCTTTTTTACCGTTGGCAGGCCGATACCGGCTGTTGAACCTGTATAACCACTTTTTAGTGGCCTGGTTTCAACTAGCCTGTGGGGTTCGCTACGATATTCAGGGGCGCGAGCGTATTCCGGATGGGCCTTGTGTGATTCAGGCGAACCATCAGTGCGAGTGGGAAACGGTTTTTCTTCAAGTCATGAAACCGCCGGTATGCACGGTGCTTAAGCAAGAGCTTCTGCATATCCCGATTTTTGGCTGGGGGCTGCGTCTGCTAAAACCGATTAGCCTGGACCGCTCCAAACCCGCGCGTGCCTTGAAACAGGTGCTAACTCAAGGTGTGGAGCGGCTAGGAACGGGTCTTTCAGTGCTGATTTTCCCGGAAGGAACGCGAGTCGACCCCGGTGTGCGTAAGCGCTATAACAAGAGCGGCAGCGTGGTGGCTTGCCGCGCAGGCGTGCCGGTGCTACCGATCGCACATAATGCAGGCGAACGCTGGCCAGGGCGCCACTGGGTGAAGCAGCCTGGGGTGCTGCGGGTACGCATTGGCCCGCCAATTGAGACCGAGGGGCGTACACCCGATGAGGTGCTGGCCGACGTTGAAGCCTGGATAGAGGCGCAGTTGCAGGAGATTTCAGAGGTGCCGCGCCCGTCGACTAGCCAAAGATCCTGAGCCGATACAGGGCGGATAGCTCGCAATGAATAACGGCAAACGCTAACAGCAAAAACGGCGCCTTGATAAGGCGCCGTTTTTATTACTACTACAACGACTCAGCCGTTATAGCGCTGAAATACCAGGCAGGCGTTAGTGCCGCCAAAACCAAAGCTATTCGACAGGATGCGTTCAAGCGCCACACCGTCACGCCGTGTTGTCACAATATCAAAGCCGTCTGCCTGCTCGTCGAGGTGTTCAACATTGGCAGAGGCGGCAACAAAGTTGTGTTGCATCATCAGCAGTGAATAGATGGCTTCCTGAACACCGGTAGCGCCCAGTGAGTGGCCCGTAAGCGACTTGGTTGAGCTCATCGCAGGCGTGGAGTTACCAAACACGGTACGTACCGCTTTTAGCTCAGCTACATCGCCAACAGGCGTTGAGGTGCCGTGAGTGTTGATATAGTCAATATCCCCACTGACCGTGGCCATTGCCTGATGCATGCAGCGTACCGCGCCTTCGCCGGAAGGAGCGACCATGTCATGGCCGTCAGAGGTGGCGCCATAGCCTACCAACTCACCATATATTTTAGCGCCGCGGGCCTTGGCATGCTCCAGCTCTTCTAATACCAGCATGCCGCCGCCGCCAGCGATAACAAAGCCGTCGCGTGCCTGATCGTAGGGGCGTGAGGCTTTTTCAGGCGTATCATTGTAATGGGTAGAGAGCGCTCCCATGGCATCAAACAGGCACGAGAGGGTCCAGTGCTCCTCTTCACCGCCGCCGGCAAAAACCACGTCTTGCTTACCGAGCTGAATCTGCTCCATCGCGCTGCCGATACAGTGTGCCGAGGTGGCACAGGCAGATGAGATTGAGTAGTTCACGCCTTTTATTTTAAACGGAGTAGCTAAACAGGCTGAGACCGTGCTGCCCATTGTGCGGGTAACGCGATAAGGGCCAACGCGGCGCAAGCCTTTCTCGCGCATGGCGTCAGCAGCTTCGACCTGATTAGCGCTAGAGGCGCCGCCAGAGCCTGCAATAAGGCCGGTACGCTCGTTGGAGACCTGTTCTTCGGAAAGCCCTGAGTCTTCAATGGCCTGGGCCATGGACACATAGGCATACGCCGCAGCATCGCCCATAAAGCGGCGCAGTTTACGATCGATAAGGGTGTCAAGATCGATATCGACACTGCCCGCGACATGGCTACGAAAGCCACGCTCAGCGTACTCATCCTTGAAACGAATACCGCTGCGCCCGTTTTGGAGCGAGTCCAGGACCTGTTGCTGGTCGTTGCCTAAGCACGACACAATGCCAAGGCCGGTGACTACCACTCGTCGCATGGGAGCCTCCTGTTAGAAATTCGCAGTAGAGGTGAATAGGCCAACGCGTAAATCATTAGCCTGATATATATCGCGTCCGTCGACCGAAACGGTGCCATCAGCAATGCCCAAAATAAGTCGACGGGTAATAATACGCTTTATATTAATACGGTAAGTTACTTTTTTCGCATTTGGCATGATCTGGCCACTGAATTTTACCTCGCCACAGCCAAGCGCGCGCCCACGCCCCGGGTGACCCAGCCAACCCAGGTAGAAACCCACTAACTGCCACATGGCATCCAGGCCCAGGCAGCCGGGCATCACCGGATCACCTGGAAAGTGGCAGTCAAAAAACCACAGGTCAGGAGAGATATCCAGCTCGGCGATCAGCTCGCCTTTGCCGTACTCACCGCCTTCTTCATGAATGTGTGCGATACGGTCGAGCATTAGCATGTTGGGAGCTGGCAGCTGCGCATTACCAGGTCCAAATAGCTCGCCGCGTGAGCAGGCCAGCAGTTCTTCGCGATCAAAGGAATGTTGCTTGGTCACTGAATCGTTCCGAGTTTCAAAATGATTGTTGGCCGCGTGCGGCACCTATAGCCGAGTCGTAGCACCGGAGCATAGCACGGAAGTGCAGTGTCGAGACACGGCCCGCAAGGCCTAGCTAGTCTACTTCCCGAAACAGACGAATGCACGTAAGTCACTACTTATCACGTACATCGAACGTTTTTTTATTAAGTAATAGAGGTTTTAAGGTAAGCTTTTACGTCCCATCGGCATCAGTGAGTTGGCTTGGATAAACGGCTTATTAACGTTATATGCGTTATTCAAGCATTTGGCCCAGGGGCATAATGGGTATGCTGCTAGAAAATTATATTTATTTAATTAGTGTTAGTTTCCAGTGACAGGATATAGCGAATCGCCATGTGGCTACCAATTTCTCTTAATCGACCGTTGGTTTGGGTAGCATTAGCGGCGCTGCCAGCTTGTATCTGGTTGACCGATGCGATGTTACGCATGGTAGCTGTGAGCCTGGTTATTTTTGGGTTGTGGGATGTATGGCGCCAGGTGCGCCAGCAGCGCCAGCGTTATCGACTGTCCCAAAGTGCGATTAACCTGGCAAGCGATGCAATAGCGGTCTGTGATGCCGATAACCGGGTCATGGCCGTTAATCCAGCCTTTACAGAAATTACCGGCTACAACAGCCAGGAAATAGTTGGCCGCAAGCTGGAAACACTGGCGGCTCCTCGTCACGATAAAGCGTTTTATCAAAACTTCTGGAGTACTCTAAAAGCGACAGGGTGCTGGGAGGGGGAAATGTGGAATCGCCGCAAGCACGGTGATGAGTATCCTGAATGGTTAAAAGTACGCGCGATTACCGATAAGCAGGGCAATATTAGTCACTTTATTAGCCTGTTCACCGATATCTCGGTGCAAAAAGCCCGCGAACATGATTTGCGGCGTATCGGATACGAAGACCCGCTAACGGGCTTGCCCAACCGTCGCCGTCTTCACGACTTAATGACATCTCGCTTGCGCCATTTACGCGCAGGCGAGAGTCTGGATATTGCCTTGATTGATATCGATGGTTTGAAGTCGGTTAACGACAGCCTGGGTGTCGAGCAAGGCGACCGCCTGCTGGCGCGTTTTGCCCAGCGGCTTGCAGGCTACGTCGCGGGTAGCGTGGTCGGGCGTTTGGGTGGCGATGAATTCATGGTTATCCGTACCACCACGTTTGATGATCACGACCCATGGATTGCATCACTGCGTGAGCATATGTGTCGGCCTTTTGAAGTGAGTGATCACCTGCTGCGTTTGGGCATTACCATTGGAAGCTGTCGTGCTCCAGAAGATGGGCGTGATTCGGGGGTACTTTTTCAGCGTTTGGAGTCGGCGCTTTATAGCGCCAAACGATTAGGCCGTAACCATAGCCTGCGTTTCCGGCCGGCGCTGGATAAGCAGGATAATCCGCAGCTTGCTCTGGTCAGCGACCTGCGTGCCGCGCTGATATCTGGCGATCAACTTGAGCTACATTATCAAACCCAGCACCACCCCGGCACCGGTGAGTTGTTGGGTATGGAAGCGCTATTACGCTGGCGGCATCCCTTGGATGGCATGATTTCACCGGGCGACTTTATCCCATTGGCCGAACGCCATGGGTTAATGGCAGAACTGGGAAGCTGGGTAATTGAAAAGGCTTGCGCCCAGCAGGCCCATTGGCAACACAGCGACATGCCAAAATTGATCATCTGGATCAATATTTCCGCGCTGCAGCTTTTCCAGGGCGATTTGGAAACGCAGTTAAACACGTGCTTAAAGCGCTACCAACTGAAGCCTTCACAGATTGGTTTGGAGCTAACCGAATCGGTGCTGCTGGATGAACGTGCAGGCGATATGGGGCCCCGATTAAAAGCTCTAAGTGATCAGGGCTACGCCATTGCCATCGATGACTTCGGAACCGGCTACTCGTCGCTTGGTTATCTTAAGCGGCTGCCGGTCGATAAAATCAAGCTGGATCGTGCGTTTATCCGCGAACTGCCCAATAGCAAAGCGGACGCCGCTATCGTCAAAGCGGTTCTCGCGATGGCCGCAGGTATGGGGCTTGAAGTCGTCGCCGAAGGGGTCGAAACCTTAGAGCAGTGCCTGTTTCTGGTGAATGCGGGCTGCACTATCGTACAAGGCTTCTATTTCGCCAGGCCGTTGCCTGCCGCTGAGCTGGAACAGCGCTGGGCACCGCCTCTCCTTGCAGCGGCAGCGGTCTAGCCGTCTAGCTATTTGGAAAGGGCTTTAAAGGCATCTAACGCCCGCTGACGGGCTGCCTTATGATCAACGATGGGCTCAGGGTAATCCAGCTGGGTAAGCATATCGTGCGGCGGCGCATGACGCGCCTTGGCAGGCAATTTGCCAAGCTCAGGGAGCCAGTGAGCAATAAACTCCCCGTCTGGGTCAAAGCGTTTGGATTGGGTGGTAGGGTTAAAGATTCGAAAATAAGGCGCCGAGTCGGTGCCTGTTGACGCCGCCCATTGCCAGCCACCGTTATTAGCGCAAAACTCACCATCTACCAGGTGGCGCATAAAAAACGCCTCGCCGCGTCGCCAATCGATCAGCAAATGCTTACTTAAGAACATCGCTGCCACCATGCGTAGCCGGTTATGCATCCATCCCGTGGCGACCAACTGGCGCATCGCGGCATCCACCAGCGGGTAGCCTGTGCGCCCTTCACACCAGGCGTTAAAACCTTCGCGATCATCGCGCCAGGCAAGCTTTAGGGTATGCTCCTGGAACGGTTGATGGCGGCATACCTCGGGAAAGCCTACCGCAACGTGCTGATAAAACTCACGCCAGATAAGCTCGTTGACCCATGTGGTAAGCCCGGCATCGCCATCGGCCAAGTGTCCGCTGTTCTCGCTCATCACCGCTTGCATGCACTGGCGGTACGAAATCATCCCCAGCGCGAGGTAAGGTGAAAGCTCGCTGGTACCGCGTACGCTTGGAAGGTCGCGCTGCTGGCGGTAGTGGCGGCCACGAAAACGTAAAAACCGTGCCAGGTAGTCACCCGCTATCTCCGCTCCAGCAGGCCATTCTTGATGATCGACCGGTGTGTCATCGAGCCTAGGGAGGCCCGGTAATGTATCGCTTTTAATCGATAAACGCTGTTGAGGTTCTGGCGTATTGCGCAAAGCCAGCTGTTCAGCACGGATCTGCTTATGCCACGCCTTGGAAAAAGGCGTAAAAACACCGTAATAGTCGCCTTTTCCGGTTAGCAGCGTGCCGGGTGCGAACGCCACGCTATCATGATACCCATGAGCCGTAATGCCGGCTTCTTTAAAGGCGCCCAACACCGCGTTATCGCGCTGTTGTTCGTTTAACGGGTATTGGTAGTTAAAGTGCAGCTGTTTAACCGAGTACTCGTGGGCAATGTCGAGGAGCGCCTTGGGCGCCTCTCGATAGTGGTCGATGTCGCGATGCAAGAGAGGAATGTTAAGCCCGTTAAGGGCATCTTTAATGGCCGCTACACCGCGCGCCCAAAAGTCGATCTTGTTAGCACCATGATCGTGGGATTGCCACTGGGCCACGCTGCGAAGAAAGACGGCAATCACCGGGCCTTTAGCCGCTGCAGCGGCCAAGGCTGTGTTGTCATGAATGCGCAGATCGCTACGTAACCAAACTAATTGAACGTCCATGTTGCCTCCGGCGCGGTGAAAGCCCATCTCAAAAACCATCTCCGTGCGGCCATTCATCTAACGACATTTAAAGTCCATCGCTGGCACGAGGTGTTAAATGGTCTATAAAACGCCAGACTCACGTAGCAATGGGCGCAGTCGTGCAATGGCTTGGGGGAGCTCGTCACCTAGCGTATGCACGGGGCTGTCACGCAGCTCGCTATCACGCAGCCGAGCGACTTCACCGCAGATACCCAGTGGAACGCTAAGCGCCTCGGCTGCATTGGGTAGCGCCGTATGAATATAACTATCGCTTTCTCGCTGGCCGCTCGTTAGCAGCACCATTGAGGCATGTAGCCGTGTCACCGCTTGGGGCAATGCTTCAAGAGGCAGCGTGTGATCAAACATCTGTATACGGTAACCCTGTTCACTGGCCATCAAGGCGACCATTAATACCCATAGAGGGCCTTGATCGTCGGGCATGGCAGTCAGCAGCAATAAAGGCCCACGCGTGGCCTGGTTCGCGTAATGAAGGCGTGTGCCCACTTGACTACGTAAAAAGGCTTCAAGTGTCCGCCGTGCCAAAATGTCTGGCTGAATCGTCCACTTGGCTTCCAGTGCCAGGATGACCGGCTGCCAGAGCTCGCTAACTGCTGTGCTTAGCGGGTACAGGGCCAGGCTCTGATAATAAAGCGCCTCAAGCCTGGGTAAGTCGAGTGCTTCTATCGCCAACTGCAGCTGCTGACGCTGGCTAATCCAGTCGCCAGCATTGGGCGTGGGGGCTTCTACCGTTTCTGGCTGGTCAAGCAGGTCAACGACTTGGCTAACGGGAACGCCACGGTTGAGCCACTGCAAAATACGTTCAATGCGGGTGATATCATCCTGGGCGTATAAGCGATGCCCTTTAGGAGTACGTTTAGGGCGAATCAAACCGTAGCGACGCTCCCAAGCGCGCAGGGTGACCGAATTCACACCCGTTAAACGGGAGACTTCCCGGATCGGATAGAGCGGAGTGTCGGGTGGGTGGGTCGCCTTGATACTCATGGGCGCCTGTGCCTCTTGGTCGTCTGAAGCCGCAGGATACAAAAGGCTATTTGCATTCTCTGGGGCAAAAATGATTCACAATCCATGTTGTGTCGCTTGAATAAACATAAAAATAACGCGCTATCGTAGCTCTCTTTGTACAACTTGTCGCTATCAGGTACAACCTTTGTCTTTACAGGAGGTCTTGGTGAAACGTCACGTCGGGCCTAAGTGTGTGATGTTACTGGGCTGGCTGACTTATTATGTTCCTATAACCAAGGGTTATATTGCTGTCAACTTCTACATAGATACTACCAAAGCTATTCTTGAGAATGTTTAAGTGCGATTAGTGTATAGGTAGTGTGCTTAACGCTACATTAGTGAGTAGTAAACCAGCCTGAATGTTTGCCGTGCTGGGAATGGCCTGCTATGCCTGATGAAGAAGCAAGCGCGTGGCTAGCGCGTATTTGCGCGGCGTCACAATAGGAGCAACACCATGCGTATATTAGTCACCGGAGGCAGCGGTTTTGTCGGGAAACGCCTTTGTGAAACGTTGCAAGGCCAAGGACATACCGTACAAGTGGTATCAAGAGACCCGCAGAAAGCGCGTAAGCAGCTGCCTCGCGAGTGCGATATTCGCGACAGCGTGCTTGACTTTTTAGAGGCGCCGCCCGAGGCAATCGTTAACCTGGCCGGTGAGTCGATTGCTGCCAAACGGTGGAGTGATGCGCAAAAAGAGACGCTTATTCAGTCACGCACCCATATGACTCACCAGCTCGTTACGCTATGTGAAGAGCTTCAGGCCAATGGGCAGGCTGTGCCCAACGTCATGGTAAGTGGCTCGGCCATGGGGTACTACGGTGATCAAGGTAAGCGTGTCGTTACCGAAGACACCGCAGCGCACGATGAATTTGCCCACCGGCTATGCGTTAAGTGGGAGGCGGCCGCAAAGCCTGTTGAAGCGCTCGGCGTACGTTTGGCGCTTCTGCGAACGGGGCTGGTGCTGGATGCAGGAGGTGGAGCACTCCAGAAAATGCTGCCACCGTTTAAGCTAGGGCTAGGTGGACGTTTTGGCAGTGGCGAGCAGTATATGCCCTGGATTCATCGCGAGGATCTGGTGGATGCGATTGTGTTCCTGCTGGAAAAAGAGGACCTTAATGGCGCCTTTAACGGCAGTGCGCCGCACCCAGCCACTAATGCCGAGTTTTCCAAAACGCTAGCCAAACGGCTTAACCGCCCGGCCATATTTCCCGTGCCTGCCTTTGTCTTAAAAGCAGGCTTGGGGGAAATGTCTCGGCTGCTGCTAACCGGGGCTGACATGCGCCCGGCGCGCCTTATCGAGGCGGGGTTTGAATTTCAGTACCCGACACTCGATAAGGCGCTGGCAGAGATCTTAAGGCGAGATTGAGCGCTTAGGCGTTGGGGTCAACGGTAATCACGACCCGAACGGAGTCCAGCCGCAGGCGAGTATTTTCTATAGCCTCGCTCAGCGCCTGGCGCTCCTGCTTCAGGGCATCCAGCTCTTCAGCGCGTACCGAGGGGTTATGCTCGGCTAGCGCTGTTAGGCGGGCAAGCTCGGCATCCAGCTGGGCGCGCATGCGCGTTTCAGCGGCCTCTACAATGCTGGGCAGCTCACGTTCTGCCTCGCCTTCGCCCTGAATAAGCAGCTCACGTAACTGGTCGTGGCGGCTTTTAATTAGATCCCGCGCTAGCGATTTATTGACCTTTTGCAGGTTTTTGCCAAGCCCCGTGAACGAGATTTTGCTGGTCAGGTTAGCACCTGATTCATCCAGCAGAACGCGTACGGCGGTGGGCGGCAAGAAGCGGTTAAGGTGCAGTGACTTCGGCGCCGGGCAGTGGGTGCGGAAGACAAGCTCCGCCATTAATCGCCCGCTAGGGATAGCCGTGTGACGCAGCAGTGCCAGGGCCGTGTTGCCCATGGTGCCGTCCAGAATGCGCTCCATCATTTCGCGCAGCAGCGGATGCTCCCACGAAAGGCGTTGAATATCATCCCGCGCAAGCGCTTGGGCACGGCTATAGGTCGCAGTAAAGCCCTCTTCGCCTTTCACCAGACCAGGCAATCCGTCCAGCATATGCTGGCTAGGCTGCAAGTGAAGAAGCCCTTTGCCGATCTCCTGGCTGTCCACGCCAAATACATCCAGCGCCCGCTCTACATAACGTGGGAGTGCGGTATCTTCATCCAACTCGCGTACAGCGCTAATCACTTCTTGGGCGCGTGCTGGCCTACAGGCGTTAAGTTCCAGCAAGCGGTTGCGCCCGGCATCACGTTCGGCCAGCTTGGCGGTAAACATTTCCCGTGTTTCAACGATGATTTCATCCAGCGTTTCATCGTCGAGAAGCGCATCGGCAAGCGCGTCGCCAAAGGCCTCGTAGAGGTCGCTGCCGATGCCATGGGGAGCACTGAACGCATCCATGCCTTCGTTATACCAGCGCAGCAGCCGCTCGCCGGGGCTGCCAATAAAGCTGGGCACGTGTAGCTCAATGGCGTGCTTCTGGCCGATACGGTCCAGACGGCCAATGCGCTGCTCCAGTTGGTCAGGGTGCTGGGGCATATCGAACATGACCAAGTGGCGGCAGAACTGGAAGTTGCGCCCCTCTGAGCCAATCTCCGAGCAGACGAGTACCTGCACGCCCTCTTCTTCATCGGCAAAAGCGGCGGCGGCGCGGTCACGCTCAACCAGCGATAGCCCTTCATGAAAGACCGGCGCCTGATAGCCGCCCAATATGCGTAGCCCTTCGGCCAAGCCTTCGGCGGTTTCACGGTGGTGGGCAATGACCAATACTTTGTCGTTGGCAAAGCCTGTTTCGCTATCGTCGCTGAGTTTATCCAGCAGCCAGTTAACCCGTGGGTCGATATGCCACCAGGCCTCACCGTTGAGCGGATCGTTGCGGAGTTCACGGTACATGGCATCCGGGTAGATCAATACATCCGGGTGATCCATGCCGGTTTCAATCAGCAGCTCGTCCAGGTAGTCGTCATCACGCTCCAGGCGGCGCAGCACGCGGCGATACGCGGAGGGTAGTTCAAGCGAGGAAAGGTGCAGGCGACGCTCGGGAAAGCCGCCGACATGGCGGCGGCTATTGCGAAACATCACCCGCCCCGTGCCGTGGCGATCAAGCAAAGCGTCGCGCAGTTGATGGCGGGCCGCATCTTGCTGCTCTGTGCTGGCTTCAGCGTTGCACAGCGTTGCCAGCAGCGCCTGGCTGTCGCGGTCGTCGGCGACGGTATCTACCCGGGCACGGGCGTCCGGCGTGGCAGGCAGCGCATCCAGGGCATCGATGGCGCTTGCTACAGCGGTGTAGTGGCGCTCTTCGTCTTTGAAGCGCTGTAGATCGTGATAGCGTTCGGCATCCAGCAAGCGCAGGCGGGCAAAGTGACTTTCAATGCCCATCTGTTCAGGCGTCGCTGTAAGCAGCAGTAGGCCGGGAATTTCTGCGGCGAGCTGCTCAACACATTGATAGCCTGGGCCGCTACCCTCGGCGCTCCAGTCCAGGTGGTGGGCTTCATCGACAATCAGCAGATCAAACCGGCTGGCCAGTGCCTGGTCCTGGCGATGAATATTGGCAAACAGCCAGCCCTGGCTTGCCAGCACCAGTTGGGCGCTCTCAAACGGGTTAGCGCTGCCGTGGGCCTGGCTTTGATGCTCATCAAGCAGGCTGACATTCAGCGAGAAGCGGCGAAGGAGCTCCACCAGCCACTGGTGGGTCAGGCTGTCAGGCACCAATATAAGCGCCCGCTCAATGCGGCCGGTCAGCAGCAGGCGGTGCAGAATCAGCCCGGCTTCGATGGTTTTTCCCAGACCTACTTCATCCGCCAGAAGCACGCGCGGCGCATGACGGCGAGCCACTTCGTCGGCGATATACAGCTGGTGCGGGATCAAATCGATGCGCGGCCCAGCAAAGCCCAGGGCGCTGTGCTGCTCGATGCGCTGGTGATGGTGCAGCGTCCGAAAGCGCAGATCAAACCAGTCGTTGCGGTCTACCTGGCCTGTCAACAGGCGATCACGCGCCTGATCAAACTGCATGGTGTCGGCAAGCTTGGCTTCAGGGAGCTCGCGCAGCGTGCCTTCGCTGTCCTCACCGATATAGGTAATCAGGCCGTGAGACTCTTTGCTGTCATCAACGGTCATCTGCCAGCCATCGGCCGACAGCACCCGATCGCCGCTGCCGAACATCACGCGGGTCAACGGCGCCTGGCGCGTGTTATAGGTTCGGGTTTCCTGGCTGGCACTGAACAAGATGGTAACGCTACGGAAGTCGCAGTTAAGCACGGTGCCAAGCCCAAGCTCGGCTTCTCCGTCGCTAATCCAGCGCTGGCCGGGTGAAAAATCGCTCATGATGCCTCGGGGAAGTCTACAAAAACGGGTCATACGCTGCCGAGGGCACGCCATCAGCAGCGGTAGGGCGGGGGATTCTAACGCAAAGGCGCCGGGGGATTAAGGTGTATCGGCGTCAATCTTCCAACCAGCGTTCAATATGGGCGCGGGTAAGCTCGCCAACGTGAATGTCTAAGGTATTGCCTTGGCCATCAAAAAGCACCGTGGTGGGTAGCCCGGGCGCCTCAAACAGGGCCATCAGCGTTTGGCCTGGGTCGCGCAGTGCATGGGTAAAATCCAAACCTTCTGCGTCCAAATAACGCACGATAGGCAACAAATCTTCGCCCTGGTTGACTACCGCGACGCTCACGCCTTCGTGCTGGGCAGCCTCTTCGAGTAATGGCATTTCGCGTCGGCAGGGTGGGCACCAGGTGGCCCACAGGTTAATAATTACCCGGTCGCTGCCGTCTGCCAGGTCGGGCAGGTACACCTCGGCGCCGTCTACGTTTTCCAGGCGGATCTCGGGTAATTGGCTGACGGCAGATGCGCTACCCAAGGGCGACAGGGATACCAGCATAAGCCATAGGCCCGAGGCGCTGAGCAGAATGACGGTGCCCCCGAGTAACGCTGAAAGCCGCTTGCGAAGCGTCCAGGCTGTCCATAGCAAGCCGGTCAATAATCCGCCGATGCCGTGGTACCCCGGTTGCCAGACTTTAAGCGCATCAAGCGGATTGGCACTATAGCTCTCCAGGTGAAGCGTAATGTGCGCGATACGCGCCCCGATTAACCAGGCAAGGATTAGCCCGGTGAACCAGCGATTTAAACGCGGCGGTGGTAGGCGCAGTAAGTAACGTGCCGACAGTAACACCAGTAGCGCACAGCCGATGGCGTATAACCTGGGTAATGAAATCAATAGCGGCCCAAGGGCGATGGCATTCATGGTCTTTCCGATAAGCAGGTACACTACGAGACCATACCACGTGAGTTGAAAATTACGGAGTCTGACTATGTCACAACCCGCCTTTGACGTGCTGCGCGCGCTGGCTATTGGTTCTCAGGCGTTGGGCCTGATCGTTATCATCACGCTGGAGACGCTATTGGAAAGTGCGGCACGGCCCTGGCAAGGGCTCACCTTGGGCTTCATGTTAGCAGCGGCACTAAGTATTGCGCTGGTGCGCGTGTACCGCCGTAATCGACAGCGTAAACAACAAGACCAGCGGCTTGGTAATAGCCGCCATGAGTAAAGGATACAGGCGGTGGCTGGGTTGGCTAATGCTGTGCGTACTGCTCTTACAGATGGCGGTACTTTAACGCCTGTAACGCTGGTTATAGATACAGCGCGTAGTCGATAAACATCAAAGCAGCGTTAGAAAGCGTTGCTTGTGTTTTTAACGTTGTGGTTCCAGATTAAAGAGAGTTTCTGCGTGCTAGCGCAGGACGGATTATCTCACTGGGAGCGACAAATAATATGATCAATAAGCGCGCATTAGCCACTGCCGTTGCGGCCTCTTCACTTGCCATAACGGGCATGGCCCAGGCAGAAGTGAAAATTGGCTTCCTTGGCGGGTTTACCGGGGGAATAGAAAGTCTTACGCCGCCTATCTTTGAAGGGGCGAAGCTTGCCGTCCAACAGGTTAACGAACAGGGCGGCATTCTGGATGGCCAAACGCTGGTAATGCCTTCGGGCGATACCACCTGCGCTGATGCCTCGGCGGCCTCGAACGCGGCTGACCGCATGGTCAACTCTGAGCAGGTCACCGCGATTGTGGGGGCGCTTTGCACCGGGGCGACGATTGCGGCGGCCAATAACGCGGCGATCCCGGGTGGCGTGGTAATGATTTCACCTGCCTCGACGGCGCCTGCAGTTTCCGAGCTGGATGACAACGATTTGGTCTTCCGTACGGTGCCTTCTGACGCGTTCCAGGGCGAGATCCTGGCCAAGCTGCTGCTTGATAAAGGTATCGACTACGTGGCGGTGACCTATGTCAATAACGACTACGGGCGCGGGCTTTCTGATGCGTTCAGCGTAGCGTTTGAAGCCGGTGGCGGCGAGATTGCCGAAAATCTTGCCCATGAAGATAACCGCGCTGATTACCGTTCTGAATTGGGCTCGCTCTCTGCCGGTGGCGCCGATACGCTGGTGGTGCTGGCCTATGCCGACACTTCTGGGCAAACCGTGCTTCGCCAGGCGTATGAAAGTGGCATGTTTACCCAGTATGTGGGCGCTGACGGCATGGTCGGCGATAGCCTGGTCGAGGCGATAGGTGCAGACGTGCTGGACGGCATGATAGCCACGCGCCCAGGCAGCCCGGACCTTCCCGGTACGCCTATTTTCAACGAGGCCGCTGAAACCGCAGGCTTTGACCCCAGCGCGGTGTTTGCCGCTCAGGCGTATGATGCCGCTTTCTTGCTGGCGCTGGCTATTGAGCAAAACGGCAGCGCCGAGCGCGAAGGGCTGGTCGATGCGCTGCGCAGCGTTTCCAGTGCGCCGGGCGAAGTGATTCTACCGGGTGAGTGGGAGAAGGCCGTCGAGCTAATCGCAGCGGGCACCGAGATCAATTACGAAGGTGCCTCGGGCGCCCACGATTTTGATGAATACGGTGATGTGCCTGGCGTCGTCGTAGAAATGGTGATTGAAGATGGCCAATTTACCAGCAAAGGGCAGGTAGATTTATAAGCGCTTTAGCGAGGCCGTTTAATCAGGATCGATACGTCATTTAAGCCCCGGTGTTTTGCACCGGGGCTTTTTCCTAGGCAGGTTTTTAAGAAGGTCCTTGGGGCAGCCCTTGTGACAGTCCTTGGGACAGTTTGCCATCAACCGTGATGGGTGATTTTTTCGGGCAGCAACCCTTTAGGCGCAAAGCGCAGCACCAGGGTTATCAACATGCCGATTACCAACACCCGTGCCTGCAGAGCGCGGCTATCCATATTGTTCGGTGCATCCCAGCCAAACGTGCTTTCACCTGCGCTGACGATCAACTGCATCAAAAAGAGCGCCAGCGGCTCCGACATAATCCAGATAATATACACCGCGACGGCCCCGAAAATAGTGCCCAGGTTATTACCCGGCCCGCCCAATATCACCATCACCAACACCAAAAATGTGTGGTTAAGCGGCAGATAGCCTTGAGGGTCAAACAGGCTGTTAAATGTCCCCAGTATGCCACCACCAAGACCCATCAAAATGCATCCCAGTACAAAAATCTCCAGGCGGCGCTTGTTGATGTCCTTGCCCATGGCGGCCGCCGAGACTTCGTTATCGCGTATCGCTCGAATCATGCGCCCCCAGGGCGCGTGATAGGCCCGGTGAAGTAGAAAGAAAATCACCGCAATCACCACGGCCGTGATCGACAGATACAACGCCCTTGAGAGCGTAAAGCCAAGCTCTGCCGGCCCGGGCGTTGGCCAGGGGAGCGGTGATACCGTGGCGGTGCCGCGTGTCAGCCAGTCGGAGTTTTTCAAAAACGCTTTAATAATTTCCGCAATGCCCAGCGTGGCAATCGCCAGGTAGTCGCTGCGCAGGCCTAAGCAGACATGCCCAATCAGGTAGCCTACGCCGCCTGCCAAGGCGCCACCTACGATCCAGCCGGTCCAGGCAGGCAGGCCAAAACCGCCCACAAACCCGGCCTGCGCTTGAATTTGGCTGGTCACATCGCGCAGTAGGCTAATCACCACCAGATACAGCACGACCGCGAGCACAACAGCAATCAGGGTACGCAGCTTTTTGGGAACGCCCAGCCGGTCAAGCCGAGTGGCGCCTACCACCACCAGTGTGGCTGCCAGGCCATAGAGCAGCACACGGCCAAGCTCGCCTGGCAGTTCGGTGCCCCAAAAGGCATCGTTGACTGGAACACTAAACAGCATGGCGCAGAAACCGCCCAGCGCCACAAAGCCCATCACCCCGGCATTGAATTGCCCGGCATAGCCCCACTGAATGGTCAGGCCCAAGGCAAGAATGGCGTAACAGGCCGCCTCAACCAGCATTCGCGTACTGTAGGCGGCGCCCATTAAGCCATAAACCGCCAAAATGGCGACCAGGAGCGTACCAAACAGCACCACTTCGCGGACAGGAAAGCGCCGCTCAGGTGTCGCGTCTTTAGGTATATAAGCGGGGTTGCGGGTGTTGGTTGAATCGCTCATTAGATCACCTTGCCTTTAAAGAGGCCGGTAGGACGCCACACCAGAATGGCCACCAGAATGAAAAACGGGACCACAATTTTGTACTCGGTACCCACAAACGCCAGGTTAGAGGGAAGTTCCAGCCATGCAGGGAAGCTGTCCTGGAAGGGGCGCAGCAGCACGTTCCAGTTAAACACGGCCAGGGTTTCGGCAAAGCCGACCACAAACCCGCCGGCAATCGCGCCGTAGGGGTGGCCGACCCCGCCGACAATGGCGGCAGCGAAGATAGGCAGCAGCAGGAAAAAGCTTAAATCGGGCTTGAACGTTACATCCAGGGCAAGCAGTGTGCCGGCAATCGCCGCCAGGCTGCCTGCAATGACCCAAGTGACGGCCACAATCGTATTGGTATTGATACCCGAGGCCTGGGCAAGCTCGGGGTTATCCGACATTGCGCGCATCGCTTTGCCCAGCCGTGAGCGGTTTAAAAACAGATGCAGGGCAACGACGGCCACCAGGGTAATGACAAACAGGTAAATTTGCGGTTCGGTGATCACAATCGGCGCGCGCACTCCTTCAAACGGCACAGCGATGCGGAAAATTTCCTTGCGATCATCCACGTACAAACTCTGGCCGCCGGTGCCTGCAAACAGGCGAATAAGCCCCTGGAGCATCAGCGTGACGCCAAGAGAGCCAATGACCAACACGATGGGTTTAACGCCATGCGCGCGTAGCGGTTTGTAAAATGCCTTATCGATACCTACCGCCAGTAGCGCCGTCAGCAGCATGGCAACAGGTAGCATCAAAAGTGCGGTAGGGATGCCCATGCTGGCGCCAGCGGCAGGAAATAGCGTGGTCAGCAAAAGCACCATAAAGGCACCAAAGGTCATCATGTCAGCATGCGCGAAGTGGGCAAAGCGCATGATGCTAAAAATCAGTGTTACGCCAATCGCGCCAATTGCGTAAATCGAGCCGGTAACGCTACCTGCGATCACCACGTTATTAATAAAAAAGATCAGTTCGTTCATCGTAGTCCCTCGGGCTAGCCGCCCAAAAAGCTCTTGGCCACGTCTGGGTCGGCAAACAGGGCTGCCCCGGTGTCAGTAAAGCGGTTTTGGCCTGCTGCCAGGACAAAGCCCTTGTCGGCAATGGCAAGCGCCTGCCTGGCGTTCTGCTCGACCATTAAAATGCCTACGCCCGCCGCGTTGATCTGCTTAACCCGGTCGAAAATTTCGTTCATATAGAGCGGTGAAAGCCCAGCGGTGGGTTCATCGAGTAGCAGCAGACTCGGCTCTGCCATAAGGGCTCGGCCCATAGCGACCATCTGACGCTGGCCGCCCGATAGCTCTCCGGCTGGCTGGTGGCGTTTCTCTACCAGTGGCGGGAAAAACGCGTATACCTGCTCCAGCATGCGTTTGACGTTGTGAGGCTTGAGATAGGCGCCCATCTCCAGGTTTTCCTTAACGGTAAGGCTTGGGAAAACGTTTTTCTCCTGAGGAACAAAGCCCATTCCGCGCTCAACAAGTTTATTGGAGGCCAGGTTATGAATGGGCTCACCGTTAAGCAAAATGTCGCCCTGATTAACGTTTAACAGTCCAAATATGGCTTTGAGCATGGTCGACTTGCCGGCGCCGTTGGGTCCGACTATAACGCCTACTTCATGCGCATAAAGCGACATGTCCACCCCATTAAGAATGTTCATGGCGCCATAACCACCGTGCACATTGCGTGCCTCAAGCAGTGGCGTCGTTGATGTTGTTAATGACATGATAAAAGTGTCTCGCTGCATCGCTTTTAAGCGGCTTGTTGTTGTTTATACGGAGCATTTGATCAGGCAGCGTCGGTGCCAAAATATGCTTCAATCACCGCAGGGTTATTTTGAATATCCTGAATATGCCCCTCGACCATCACGCTTCCCTGAGCCAAGACAATCACCGGGTCGCATAGCCGGGCAATCATGTCCATGTCGTGTTCGATCACTAAAAAGGTGTAACCCAACTCGCGATTCAAACGCTCAATATTGCTGATCAAGTCGCCCAGCAGGGTACGGTTAACGCCTGCGGCAATTTCATCAAGCAGCACGACCTTGGCATCCGTCATCATGGTGCGGCCAAGCTCCAACAGCTTTTTTTGCCCGCCAGATAGGTTGCCCGCCAGCTCATTGCGTACATGGTGCAGGCCGACAAACTCGATGACCTCAAGCGCACGTTTTTGGACCGCCGCTTCCTCTTCGCGCACCCGTGCCGGTTTAAACCACGTGTTGAATAAGCTTTCTCCCGCCTGATGAGGCGGCACCATCATCAGATTTTCCAGCGCACTCATTTGGCTAAATTCATGGGCAATCTGGAAGGTGCGCAAAAGCCCCTTGTGGAAGCGTTGGTTGGCGCTGAGCGCGGTAATATCGTCACCGTCGAGAAACACATGGCCGCTATCCGGCGTCAGGGAGCCGGCGATCAGGTTAAACAGGGTCGATTTACCTGCCCCATTAGGGCCGATCATGCCGGTGATTGAGCCTTTCTCGACGCGAATGGAGCAGTTGTTAATCACCTGTAATCCACCAAACGCCTTGTTCACCTGTTGTACTTCAATAAGAGGATGCATAGTGCCCTCGTGTAGTAGGCGACCATTCGGTCGTCTGTGTTGTTATCTTATTGTAGGGCGCTGATCAGCGCGGTTTTTGGCGTCGTTGGCTAAGCGCAAAGAGGCTGACCAGTAGCAGTGCGCCAAGCGCAGGAATCATATAGCCCTCAACCTGGGAAATAGTGCGTAAAAAGACAAATGCCACCGCGGTAGGGGCAACAAAACGGACTAGAAACCGCCAGCTAATAAACCAGGCATGGGTAGTATCCAGCTCTTTCATCACTTCGCTTTGGGTGAGCACCCAGCCCGCGAATAGCGCAATCATCAGGCCACCCAGCGGCATAAAGATATTGGTCAACAGTTCGATAACATCAAAGGCGCTGCGGCCAAATAGATGGTAGAAAATGCTGTCTTCTGCGCCGATGTTAAAGCTTGCGACGGTGAGCAGTCCCATTGCCCAAGCCGCCACCACCACGATGACGACTGCTTGGGGCCGGGTGAGGTTGAATCGCTCGACCAGAAAAGCGGCAACGGGCTCGATAAGCGAGATGGAGGAACTAATCGCAGCCCCCAGCACTAAAATAAAGAAGATGCCGCCTATCAGCGCCCCCAGCGGCATTTCAGCGAAGGCAAGTGGCAATGTCACAAACATCAGTCCTGGGCCCTGGCCGGTTTCAAGCCCTGCCCCAAATACCAGCGCGAAAATCGCCAGCCCTGCCACCATGGCAATCGCCGTATCCACTACGGCCACGCCAACGGCGGTGCGCGTAAGAGAGGCATCGCCGGGCATATAGGCGCCGTAGGCCATAATAGCGCCCATCCCCAGGCTTAGCGTAAAGAAGGACTGCCCCACGGCCTGTAGCCAGCCCTCAAGGCTCAGGTCAGCGATGTTAAAGGTCAACAGAAAGCGCGCCGCCGCATGTATATCGCCATTCATCACGCTGTAAGCAAGCACTACCGTCAGAATAATGAACAGCGCAGGCATCATAATGCGCAGGCCCGTCTCAATTCCTCGATGAACGCCCATGCTGACAATTAGTGCAGACGCCGCAATGAACAGCGTGTGGTACAGCGTCATAAGGGAAGGTGACGCCAGCAGTGCGTCAAAACTCGCCGCCATCGTTTGCGCGTCGGCACCCACAAGCGAGCCGGTCAGCATGAGCCCGGTGTAGTGCAGTGCCCAGCCAGCGATGACCGAGTAAAAGCTTAAAATCAAAAAAGCCGAAGCCGCGCCCAGCCAGCCGATTAACTCCCAGACGCGCGAGGCTTTGTGCGTTTTGGTTAAGTGCCGCATGCCCATAATAGGGCTCTGACGGCTGGTGCGGCCCAGCATGGTCTCTGCGATCAGGATAGGGATGCCGACGGCCAAAATGGTGACGGCATACACCAGGATAAACGCCCCGCCACCGTTTTCACCGGTTAAATACGGGAAACGCCAAAGATTGCCCAAGCCCACGGCGGAGCCTACCGCTGCCAGTAGAAAAGTACCCTTGTGCGTCCAGACGTTGTGTCCACTCATGTAAAGAGTGTTCCTGTGCAAGTGATTGGCAAAGATTGGTATCCAAACGCCTGTATGAATTGTAGTTTGGCAGAAAGCCCTGGCGTCGCCAGTTGCAAGCTACTGTGCGGTAGAATGCGTGCGCTTTCCAGCGTCCAGGCGTTTAGGCTGCGTTTACTGGTGCACTTGGCGGGGCTTTAAAAAAGAGTAGCGGCGGGACAATGGATGGCGCAAACGCCTGAAAAGAGCGCCCCCAGATACAAGAAAGCCCGCACGGAGGCGGGCTTTCGGTCTTGCTTTAGAGCGCGTTGAGCGCTTGCTCTGCTGACTTATTTCTTGCCAGCGCGCTTACGCTCATTTTCGGTCAGGTGCTTCTTGCGCAGACGGATGTGGCTCGGCGTTACTTCCACCAGCTCATCGGAATCCAGGAACTCGATGGCCTGCTCAAGCGTGAACCTGATGGGCGGCGTCAGTACGATGTTTTCATCGTTACCGGTGGAGCGCATGTTATCGAGCTTTTTACCCTTGGTCGGGTTAACCACCATGTCGTTGGCACGGTTGTTAATACCGATCAGCATGCCTTCGTAGACTTCGGTGGCGTGGTCGATGATCAGCTTGCCGCGCTCTTGCAGCGCGTAAAGGGCATAGGCCAGCGCCTTGCCGCCCACCATGGAAACCAGAACGCCGTTACGACGCTCAATAGAGGCATCGGGCTTCAGCGGGCCGTAGTGGTCAAAGCGGCTGGTCAGGATGCCGGTGCCGGACGTCAGGGTTAGGAACTGACCACGGAAACCGATCAAACCACGTGCAGGAATGATGAAGTCCAAACGAACACGGCCTTTACCATCCGGATTCATGTTGGTCAGTTCACCCTTACGGTAGCCAAGTTCTTCCATGATTGAGCCTTGGTGCTGCTCTTCACAGTCGATAATGACTTCTTCGTAGGGCTCCTGCTTAACGCCGTCGATCTCTTTGATGATAACTTCGGGGCGGCCAACGGCCAGCTCAAAGCCTTCACGACGCATGGTTTCGATCAGTACCGACAGGTGAAGCTCGCCGCGACCAGAAACCTTGAATTTTTCAGGGGTGTCGCCCTGTTCAACGCGCAGTGCCACGTTGTGAATCAGCTCTTGATCAAGACGATCCTTGATATTACGGCTGGTGACGTACTTGCCTTCTTTACCGGCGAACGGCGAGTCATTGACCTGGAAGGTCATGGACACGGTCGGCTCATCAACGGAAAGCGGTGGCAGGGCTTCAATGGCACTGTTGTCGCACAGCGTATCGGAAATCGCCAGATCTTCGATGCCGGTGATACAAACGATGTCACCTGCGGTCGCTTCGGTCGTTTGTACGCGCTCCAGCCCCATGTGCGTCATAACCTGGCCGACTTTACCTTTGCGGGTAGCGCCTTCCTTGGTGATCACGGTGATCTGCTGGCCCGGCTTGACACTGCCGCGCTTGATGCGGCCAAGACCGATAACACCCACGTAGCTGTTGTAATCCAGTGCGGAAATCTGCATCTGGAAGGGACCGTCGACTTCAACTTGCGGCGGCTTAACGATATCTACAATCGCCTGGAACATGGGGTCCATGTTCTCGGCAAGCGCTTCAGGGTCCATGCCAGCAATACCGTTGAGCGCCGAGCAGTAGATGATCGGGAAGTCGAGTTGCTCGTCAGTGGCCCCCAGGTTGTCAAACAGATCGAAAATCTGGTCGATAACCCAATCAGGGCGTGCGCCAGGGCGGTCAATCTTGTTCACCACGACGATCGGCTGGAGGCCTTGAGAGAACGCTTTTTGAGTCACAAAGCGGGTTTGCGGCATTGGGCCATCAACCGCGTCAACCAGCAGTAGCACTGAATCCACCATGGACATAACGCGCTCTACTTCACCACCGAAGTCAGCGTGCCCTGGGGTGTCAACGATATTGATGTGGTAGTCCGTACCATTGCCATCTTGCCACTGAATGGCCGTGTTTTTGGCCAGGATCGTAATGCCGCGCTCTTTCTCCTGGTCATTGGAGTCCATAACCCGCTCTTGGCCTTCGGCCTTGCGGTCTAGTGTGCCCGATTGACTTAACAGCTTGTCTACCAAGGTAGTTTTGCCGTGGTCAACGTGGGCGATGATGGCAATGTTACGAAGATTCTCGATCACGACGCGATCCTGCTGGGAAAATAGGGCGGCATTATAGGGTCTCGGCATGGTCGACTACCAGCCTTGTCTCAAATAAAGCACCAAGTCAATAACCCAAACGCGGCAGTTTTCGCCTCCTACGTGCATCCGTTAAGATAGGCGTTTTCCCAGTTGGGGCAAGCACATGACCATCGGTAACCTGGTGCGTTTGTTGAGCGATGGCAATGTTCACTCTGGTGAACAATTAGGCGAAACGCTGGGCGTTTCGCGGGCTGCTGTATGGAAACAGCTAAAAAAATTGGAGGCCTTGGGCGTGGAATTGGTGGCGGTGAAGGGGAGAGGTTATCGACTAGCCCGCCGCCTTGAGCCATTGGAGGGCGCCAGGATTGTTGAGCACCTGCCCGCTCAGGCACGCCATTTGTTGACGCGATTATTTGTCGAAGACCAGTTGCCTTCAAGCAACGAGTATCTGCGTCAGCGATTTAATCAGGGTGCGGGGCATGGCGAAGTGTGCCTTGTTGAACTCCAAACCGCCGGTCGTGGTCGCCGTGGGCGAGTATGGACAACCCCGTGGGGGCAAAGTTTGATGCTCTCGTTGGGCTGGCGCTTTGACGCGGGGGTAGCCTCGCTTGAAGGGTTAAGCCTTGCGGTAGGCGTGGTTGTGTCTCAGGTGCTTGAGCAGCTGGGCGCTGCGCCTAAGCTAAAATGGCCCAATGATATTCTGATGGTGGATGCAGGCGATGAGCTGAGCAAGCTGGCTGGCATATTGATTGAGGTGACGGGCGATGCGGCGGGGCCTTGCGAGGTTGTGATTGGCATGGGCATGAACCTGTCGTTAACCGAGTCTCAGCGCGCCGCCATTGACCAGCCGGTAGCTGCGCTGTTTGATGTGCATGCCGGGCATACGCGAAATCAGTTGGCGTCAGATGTTGTGGCGGGGCTTCTGAGCATGCTGGCAGATTTTGAGCACGTCGGTTTTGCCGCATGGCGCGATGAGTGGAATGCGCGCCATGCGTATGTAGGCGCGCCGGTACGCATCATTCAAGGGGAGCGCGTCAGCGATGCGATCGCAGGCGACGTCGATAACAGCGGTAACTTATGGGTTACTGAAAACGGTCACTCGCGGCGCTTGGCAGGCGGTGAGATCAGCGTACGCAGGCGCTTATGATTCTGGATTTGGATATCGGTAATACCTTGTCGAAATGGCGGCTCAAGGATGCCGAAAGTAGTGAAATACGCTCGCGCGGTGCTGTCTGGACGCGCGAAGAGTGGCGCCCAGGGGCGGATATTCCAGACCTTGATGTGGTTGAGGCCGTACGTATTTCAAGCGTTGCCCGGGCCGCTGTGTTGGAGGAGACGGTGACGCTGCTGCGCCACAAGGTGCGCCATGTCTATGTGGCGCACTCAACACCTGAAGCGTTGGGCGTTGTTAACGGCTATGAGGAGCCCTCTCGGTTGGGGGTCGACCGATGGATGGGAGCGCTTGCCGGGTACCAACTGGCCGGAGGCTGCTGTGCGGTCGACTGTGGTAGTGCAATCACTATTGATTTTGTGCTGCCTGGTGGTATGCACCTGGGGGGCTTTATTATCCCGGGACTGCGGCTAATGAAAGAGAGCTTAAAGCTGGGTACCCGCAATGTCGCGATTGATCCTGAAAGCGAGGCGGACGCTTTGCTGGAGCCTGGGCGTCGCACCGTCGATGCGGTTAATCACGGGATTTATATGGCGGCTGTTAGCGCGATTAACCGTATTTATAGCGAAGTGTGCGATCAGCAGGGCATTGCGCTACCCGTGCTGTTAACAGGCGGCGATGCACGCGTGGTTTCTCGAGGCGTGCAGGTGCCTCACGCGGTATGGCCTGATATGGTGTATGGGGGGCTTGAGGCCAGTTTTCCGCTTACCTTCACTGAACGAGCAGGAAAAATGGCCGGTGCGCCGCGTGTGCCTGAGCCTGTATCGTTAGAAAAAATTCGCGCAGGGCTTGCATTCTCTATGCTGCTTTGACAGAATGCAGCGCGTTCCAAGGCAGCTAACAGATGCGCTAGCATCGCAAGCTACGATAAATTAAGTAAATATCTAGCTTGACAGTGTTTTGGAGGCTGGCATAATGTGCCGCCAACGCTGGAGAGATTCCCGAGTGGCCAAAGGGAGCAGACTGTAAATCTGCCGCGAAAGCTTCGAAGGTTCGAATCCTTCTCTCTCCACCAGATTTAAGCAGCAGCGACGTTTGTCGGTGTTGTGGGATGAAAGCCGGTAGAGGGCATTGTCTATCGTTCGGCGTGCAGCGGCTTGTAATCCATGCAGCAGTTACGCGGGCGTAGTTCAACGGTAGAACCTCAGCCTTCCAAGCTGATGGTGCGGGTTCGATTCCCGCCGCCCGCTCCAGTTGATGTGATTTGGCTCATGTAGCTCAGGGGTAGAGCACACCCTTGGTAAGGGTGAGGTCGACGGTTCAATTCCGTCCATGAGCTCCATATTTCGAGAACAGCGAGCGAAGCTCGCTTTTTTTGTTTCTGAGTTTGTCTCTGTTTGTAGAGCGCTGCATGTTTTGAGTGTTCGATGCAGAGTGGGGTTGTCAGGTGGTTATTTCTCCGCTATCATGGCGCCCGCTGTTGTGTAGGCTTTTCTGCGCCTATGCAGCGATGATAGGCCAGTGGCTCAATTGGCAGAGCAGCGGTCTCCAAAACCGCAGGTTGGGGGTTCGAGTCCCTCCTGGCCTGCCAACCTTCCCCAGGTTGGCATGTTTTTTTCAGAATTCCTTTATTGTAGCCGCACCCCAAGGAGTCTCGTTTTATGAAGCCTGGTTCTGTAAAGCACGGTAACGAGGTGCAGCAGGCACGCCATGACGGGCTCAAGTGGGCAGTGGTTACAGCGCTGCTTGTCGTTGCTGTCGTTGGTAATACCTATTTCGCCAATATTGGCTTGCTCTACCGCGTATTGGGCGTGGTGGTGTTGTGTGTGCTTGCAGGTTTTATCGCACTTACCACTACTAAAGGTCGCGACTTAACAGAGCTTGCCGTAAGCGCCAAGAAAGAGATTCAGCGCGTTGTATGGCCGACCCGTCCCGAGACTATTCAAACCACTGCGATTGTTCTGGTGGCGGTTCTCGTGGTGGGGTTGATGCTGTGGTTGATTGACACTCTTCTTGGCTGGGCAATGTCCGGCGTCATTGGTTAGGAGTTTTCATGTCCAAACGTTGGTACGTCGTCCACGCCTATTCCGGTTTTGAGAAGCATGTTATGCGCTCACTGATTGAGCGCGTAAAAATGCACGGTATGGAAGATCGTTTTGGCGAGATTCTGGTGCCGACGGAAGAAGTCGTTGAGATGCGCGACGGTAAGCGCCGCAAGAGTGAGCGTAAATTCTATCCCGGCTACGTACTGGTCGAGATGGAAATGGCCGACGAAACATGGCATCTCGTTAATGAAACCCCGCGTGTAATGGGCTTCATTGGCGGAACAAAAGAGAAACCGGCTGCGATCACGACCCGTGAAGCGGACGCTATTTTGCGTCGCGTTAAAGACGGAACTGATAAGCCACGGCCCAAGACAATGTTTGAGCCGGGTCAGTCGGTGCGTGTTGTCGATGGTCCTTTCGCCGACTTCAACGGTGTGGTTGAGGAAGTCAACTACGACAAGAGCCGTTTGCAGGTCAGTGTATTGATCTTTGGGCGTGCCACGCCTGTCGAACTTGAGTTTTCTCAGGTCGAGAAAGAGTAGGGCGCAGGTTAAGAAAACGTCGTAAATTCGTAAGAGGCAGCCGTTGGCTGTCTCGCTAGTCCCGGGGAGCCGCAAGGCGCTATTACCCAATTGGAGTATTTACCATGGCCAAGAAAGTCCAGGCTTATATCAAACTGCAGGTAGCTGCAGGTAAAGCCAATCCAAGTCCGCCCGTAGGCCCAGCACTGGGTCAGCACGGTGTGAACATCATGGAATTTTGTAAGGCGTTTAACGCAGCGACTCAAGAGATTGAGCCGGGTCTGCCGACGCCTGTCGTGATCACTGTCTACTCTGACCGTAGCTTCACGTTCGTTACCAAAACACCGCCTGCTGCCGTGCTGCTGAAAAAAGCCGCTGGTATCAAGTCGGGTTCTGGTGAGCCGAACAAGAAGAAGGTCGGCACCGTGACTCGCGAGCAGCTTGAAGAGATCGCCAAGACTAAAGAGCCGGATCTGACGGCTTCTGATCTCGATGCCGCCGTACGTACTATTGCAGGCAGCGCTCGTAGCATGGGCCTTAACGTGGAGGGTCTCTGATCATGGCTAAACTGTCTAAGCGCGCGAAGGTAATTCGCGAGAAAGTAGATGCCAACAAGGCGTACTCTCTGGAAGAAGCGGTTGCACTGCTTTCTGAGCTGTCTACTGTTAAGTTCAATGAGTCTGTTGATGTCGCGATCAACCTGGGTGTTGATCCGCGTAAATCTGACCAGGTTGTTCGTGGCGCAACCGTCATGCCTAACGGTACTGGTAAAGACGTACGCGTAGCGGTCTTCACTCAAGGTGCTAACGCCGATGCTGCTAAAGAAGCAGGCGCTGACATCGTGGGTATGGATGAGCTGGCTGAGCAAGTGAAGAAAGGCGTGATGGATTTTGACGTCGTTATCGCTTCTCCGGACGCTATGCGTGTTGTTGGTCAGCTGGGCCAGATTCTTGGTCCGCGCGGCCTGATGCCGAACCCGAAAGTTGGCACCGTAACGCCTGACGTTGCAACCGCAGTTAAGAACGCCAAAGCCGGTCAGGTACGTTTCCGTACTGACAAAAACGGTATTATCCACACGACGCTGGGTAAAGTGACGTTTGATGCTGCGTCTGTTCAAGGCAACCTGGAAGCGCTGGTTGCTGACCTTAAGAGGCTCAAGCCGAGTTCCTCTAAAGGTATTTACTTTAAGAAAGTCACCCTGTCCACTACCATGGGCCCAGGTCTGACTATCGACCACTCTGAGTTTGTATAAGCAGACGTCGACAGGTTTAAGTAAGAACCGAGCAAGAACTTTGCGGTCCTCTAGTTAGGTAAGCCTACTGGAGCACCGTCAAAGACCGCAGGTGCCGCGCTGGATGTTTTTATCTCACGCGGCTTAATTGCCTAAAGCGCCTGCGCAGATGGTGTGGCCGCCAGTTGGTTGAAGCTTTTTAGCGACATTGCTTTCTGGTGAGCACCATCCCCTAAGGCTTCCAGTGCTGGTTAGAGTAGGCCTGGAAGAGATGGTAACCTCCGGCGCCTTAAAAAGGCTCCGGCACGAAGGAGTGATCACTGTGCCACTAGCACTTGAAGGCAAGAAAGCGATTGTTGCCGAGGTCAGTGAAGCGGCCAAGGGCGCACTCTCCGTCGTAGTTGCCGATTCTCGCGGTGTAACGGTCGGTAAAATGACCGATCTGCGCAAGCAGGCACGTGAGAATGGTGTAGAGCTTCGTGTTGTTCGTAACACGCTGGCTCGCCGCGCCCTCGAGGGCACTCAGTGGGAGTGTCTGAACGAGAGCTTTGTTGGTCCGACTCTGTTGGCTTTCTCTACCGATCATCCGGGCGCTGCCGCTCGTTTGTTCAAAGAGTTCGCTAAAACTGAGCAGAACTTCGAAGTGAAGGCGTTGGCCTACGAAGGCGAACTGATCCCGGCTGCTGACATCGACCGTCTGGCAACCCTACCGACTTACAACGAAGCAATTGCCAAGTTGATGTCGGTAATGAAAGAAGCCTCCGCTGGCAAGCTGGTTCGTACCCTGGCCGCTCTGCGCGATCAGAAGCAAGAAGAAGCTGCGTAAGCAGACCTTTTTGCAGGCGGCGTGAACGCTATGCCGATTACGTTGCCTGAACCGAGCAATGAATCCTGAGTCCTCGGCCGACCGAGGCTCCCGCAAAGTTAGGAATGAAAAATGGCACTGTCTAAAGACGATATCATCAATGCTGTAGCCGACATGTCCGTAATGGAAGTTGTTGAGCTGATCGAAGCAATGGAAGAGAAATTCGGCGTATCAGCTGCTGCAGCTGTTATGGCTGGCCCGGCTGCTGGCGGCGAAGCTGCTGCAGAAGAGCAAACCGAGTTTGACCTGGTTCTGACCGCTGCTGGTGACAAGAAAGTTAACGTCATCAAAGCCGTTCGCGAAATCACTGGTCTTGGCCTGAAAGAAGCTAAAGGCGCTGTTGACGGCGCTCCGGCAACGATCAAAGAAGCCATGTCCAAAGACGACGCAGAAGCAGCAAAAGCGAAGCTGGAAGAAGCGGGCGCAAGCGTCGAGCTCAAGTAATTCTTGTGCTGACGGCTTTACGCGCTGCGTAAGCTTCCACGGCTGGCGGCGGGTTTTCCCGCTGCCGGCCTTTTTCTGTTGCAACGTTTAGGTTGCAGCAGAAACACAGTAATACCGTTGTTGTAATACTGTTATCGATCAAGATTTTCGACGGCGAGCTACCGGTTTAGGAGCTTGCTGTCTGCGTCTGACACGCCCGCGCAGGGCAGCGATGACCACGCATCGGTCACCCATGGTGAACAAGCTGGGGAATACAGATGGCTTACTCATATACTGAGAAAAAACGCATCCGCAAGGATTTCGGCAAACTGCCCCAAGTGATGGATGTGCCTTACTTGCTGGCCATCCAGCTTGATTCCTATTACGACTTTCTCCAGCAAGATCGTTCGCCTGACGAGCGTCACGAAGTTGGCCTGCATGCGGCGTTCAAGTCCGTTTTCCCGATCGAGAGTTTCTCGGGCAACGCGGCACTTGAGTACGTTAGCTATCGCTTTGGTACGCCGGCGTTCGATGTTAAGGAGTGTCAGCTGCGTGGCGTGACCTATTCCGCCCCGCTGCGCGTCAAGGTTCGCTTGATCATTTATGATCGCGATTCCTCGAACAAGGCAATCAAGGATATTAAAGAGCAAGAAGTCTACATGGGGGAAATCCCCCTGATGACTGAGAACGGTACCTTTGTTATCAATGGTACTGAGCGGGTTATCGTTTCCCAGCTCCACCGCTCGCCCGGTGTGTTCTTCGATCACGACAAGGGCAAGAGCCACTCTTCTGGTAAGTTGCTCTACTCTGCTCGCGTAATTCCTTACCGTGGTTCCTGGTTGGACTTCGAGTTCGACCCCAAAGACAACGTGTTTGTACGTATTGACCGTCGCCGCAAACTGCCGGCCTCGGTGCTGATGCGTGCGCTAGGCATGAGTACTGAAGAAATCCTCGGTGAGTTCTTCGAAACCAGCGTTTTCCACATCGAGAAGTCTGGCTTCTCCGTGGAGCTGGTGCCCTCGCGTCTGCGCGGCGAGACCGCCACCTTTGATATCAAGGATGGCAACGGCGACATTATTGTTGAAGAAGGTCGTCGGATTACTCAGAAGCACATTCGTCAGCTTGAAAAAGCCGGCCTTGAGCGTCTGGAAGTGCCGATGGAATACCTGTTCGGTAAAACGCTGGCCAAGGATCAGATTGACACCAAAACCGGTGAGCTGATCTGCCCGTGCAACACCGAAATTACGCCTGAAGTGCTTGAGCGCATGGCGCAAGGCAGCATCAAGCGCATTGAAACGCTTTACACCAATGACCTCGACTGCGGCTCGTTCATTTCCGACACCTTAAAGTTGGATACGACTGGCTCAGCACTTGAAGCGCTCGTTGAAATTTATCGCATGATGCGTCCCGGCGAGCCGCCCACAAAAGAGTCTGCCGAGACGTTGTTTAACAACCTGTTCTTCTCTGAGGACCGCTACGACCTGTCGGGCGTTGGCCGCATGAAGTTCAACCGTCGCCTGCGTCGTGAATCCGACACGGGTTCCGGCGTACTGGATCGCAAGGACATCCTCGATGTGCTGCGCGAGCTGATCAATATCCGTAACGGCTTTGGTGACGTTGATGATATCGATCACCTGGGTAACCGTCGTATTCGCTGTGTGGGCGAAATGGCCGAGAACCAGTTCCGTGTCGGCCTGGTACGCGTTGAGCGTGCGGTAAAAGAGCGTCTTTCCATGGCGGAAAGCGAAGGCCTGATGCCCCAGGACTTGATCAACGCCAAGCCAGTTGCAGCGGCGGTGAAAGAGTTCTTCGGTTCAAGCCAGCTGTCCCAGTTCATGGACCAGAACAACCCACTTTCGGAAGTTACCCACAAGCGTCGTGTGTCTGCACTCGGCCCGGGTGGTTTGACCCGTGAGCGCGCTGGCTTTGAAGTACGTGACGTACACGCCACGCACTACGGCCGTTTATGCCCGATCGAAACACCTGAAGGACCGAACATCGGTCTGATCAACTCGCTGGCCACCTACAGCCACACCAACAGCTACGGCTTCCTCGAAACGCCGTACCGTAAGGTGAATGCGGGTCAGGTAACTGACGATATTGTGCACCTCTCTGCTATTGAAGAGGGCGACTACATCATCGCTCAGGCTTCTGCAGCGGTAGATGAGTCCAATAAGCTTTCTGACGACCTGGTTCAGGTGCGTCACCGTGGTGAAACCACCTTTATGCGTCCTGAGCAAGTGACGCTGATGGACGTTTCTCCTCGCCAGGTCGTGTCGGTGGCGGCTGCCCTGATTCCGTTCCTGGAGCACGATGATGCTAACCGCGCCTTGATGGGTGCGAACATGCAGCGTCAGGCCGTTCCTACTCTGCGTGCTGACAAGCCGCTGGTAGGTACCGGCATGGAGCGTTTCGTTGCGCGTGACTCCGGCGTATGTGCCGTGGCGCGTCGTGGCGGCGTTATCGACTCGGTAGATGCGCGTCGTGTGGTAGTACGGGTTAGCGAAGATGAGATCATCGGTGGTGAAGCCGGCGTTGATATCTACAATCTGACCAAGTACACCCGCTCGAACCAGAACACCTGTATGAACCAGCGCCCCATTGTGCGTCCTGGCGACAGCGTTGCACGTGGCGATATTCTCGCCGACGGCCCGTCTGTTGACATGGGTGACCTGGCACTGGGTCAGAATATGCGCATCGCGTTCATGCCCTGGAACGGCTACAACTTCGAGGACTCCATTCTGCTCTCTGAGCGGGTCGTTCAAGAAGACCGTTTCACCACGATCCACATTCAGGAACTGACCTGTGTGTCTCGCGACACCAAGCTGGGGCCGGAAGAGATCACCTCTGATATTCCCAACGTCGGTGAGTCCGCGCTGGGTAAATTGGACGAGGCGGGCGTCGTGTACATCGGTGCTGAAGTTGGCCCGGGCGACATTCTGGTCGGTAAGGTAACGCCGAAGGGTGAAACCCAGCTGACGCCAGAAGAGAAGCTGCTGCGTGCGATCTTCGGTGAGAAAGCGTCTGACGTAAAAGATACCTCCCTGCGTGCTCCTACGGGCATGAAAGGTACGGTTATCGACGTTCAGGTGTTCACTCGCGACGGCGTTGAAAAAGATTCACGTGCGCTCTCCATCGAGCAAATGCAGCTGGATGAAGTGCGTAAGGACCTGCAGGAAACCTACCGTATTGCTGAAGACGCAACGTTTGAGCGTCTGCAGCGTACGCTGGATGGCCAAGCCGTTAACGGCGGTCCGAACCTCAAGAAAGGCGACGTGCTGGACGAGGCTTACCTCGACGAACTGCCGCGTCAGCAGTGGTTCAAGCTGCGCATGCAGGATGAGGCTTACAACGAGCTTCTGGCACAGGCCGACGAGCAGTTGGAAAACCGTCGTAAAGAGATGGACGAGCGTTTTGAAGACAAGAAACGCAAGCTGACTCAGGGCGATGACCTGGCGCCTGGCGTGCTCAAAATCGTCAAGGTTTACATGGCGGTCAAGCGCCGTATCCAGCCAGGCGACAAGATGGCAGGTCGTCACGGTAACAAGGGTGTTATCTCCGCGATTATGCCGATCGAAGACATGCCGTTCGATGAGAAGGGCGAGCCGGTCGATGTGGTACTTAACCCCTTGGGTGTACCGTCGCGTATGAACGTGGGTCAGATTCTTGAAACTCACCTGGGAATGGCAGCGCGTGGTTTGGGTGTCAAAATCGACGCTATGCTACGTGATGCGCGCGGCCAGCAGGTTGCCGAGATCCGTGACTTCCTTGGCCAGGTATACAACACGCCGGGTGCGCGCCTTGAAGATCTGGATTCGCTCAGTGATGACGAAGTTATCGCGCTGGCGAAAAACCTGAAAGGCGGTGTCCCCATGGCCACGCCGGTATTTGATGGTGCCGAAGAGCACGAAATCAAACACTTGCTGAAGCTTGCTGACATTCCTGAGTCTGGCCAGATGGTGCTGCACGATGGCCGTACCGGTGATGCGTTTGATCGCCCGGTCACCGTCGGCTACATGTACATGCTGAAGCTGAACCACTTGGTAGACGACAAGATGCACGCTCGTTCTACCGGCTCTTACTCGCTGGTTACCCAGCAGCCCTTGGGTGGTAAAGCACAGTTCGGTGGTCAGCGCTTTGGTGAGATGGAAGTGTGGGCGCTGGAAGCCTATGGCGCGGCCTACACCCTGCAAGAGATGCTCACCGTCAAATCGGACGACGTCGAAGGCCGCACCAAGATGTACAAAAACATCGTGGATGGCGACCACACCATGCAGGCAGGCATGCCGGAATCCTTCAATGTACTCGTGAAGGAAATCCGCTCGCTGGGCATCGATATTGAGTTAGAGAGCTAGGAGCCGTGCTATGAAAGATTTGGTGAAAGTACTCAAATCGCAGTCTCAGTCCGAAGAGTTTGACGCGATCAAGATTACTCTGGCGTCGCCGGACATGATTCGCTCCTGGTCGTTTGGCGAGGTGAAGAAGCCTGAGACCATTAACTACCGTACCTTTAAGCCGGAGCGGGACGGTCTGTTCTGCGCCAAGATTTTTGGCCCGGTAAAGGATTACGAGTGCTTGTGCGGTAAGTACAAGCGCATGAAGCACCGCGGCATCATTTGTGAAAAGTGTGGCGTTGAAGTCACCAAGGCAGCCGTGCGCCGTGAGCGTATGGGGCACATTGAGCTGGCCTCGCCGGTTGCTCACATCTGGTTTTTGAAATCATTGCCGTCGCGTATCGGCATGTTCCTCGATATGACACTGCGTGATATCGAGCGCGTGCTGTACTTTGAGTCCTTCGTTGTTATCGATCCAGGCATGACCACGCTTGAGCGTGGTCAGCTGATGAACGATGAGCAGTACTTTGAAGCCCTTGAAGAGTTCGGCGATGACTTCGATGCCCGCATGGGTGCCGAAGCGGTGCAAGAACTCCTCAAAGATATTGATCTTGAAGAAGAGATAAACACCCTGCGTGAAGAGATTCCGCAGACTAACTCTGAAACCAAGATCAAGAAGCTTTCCAAGCGTTTGAAGCTGCTGGAAGCGTTTTACCACTCCGGCAATGCGCCGGCGTGGATGGTCATGGAAGTGCTGCCTGTCCTGCCACCGGATTTACGTCCGCTGGTACCGCTGGACGGCGGCCGCTTCGCGACCTCCGATCTCAACGACCTTTACCGTCGTGTGATCAACCGTAACAACCGCTTGAAGCGTCTGCTCGACCTTAATGCGCCGGACATTATCGTGCGCAACGAGAAGCGTATGCTTCAGGAAGCGGTCGATGCATTGTTGGATAACGGTCGTCGTGGCCGCGCGATCACGGGCTCCAACAAGCGCCCGCTGAAATCGCTCGCCGACATGATCAAAGGTAAGCAGGGTCGTTTCCGTCAGAACTTGTTGGGTAAGCGCGTCGATTACTCGGGCCGTTCGGTTATTACCGTGGGTCCTACCCTGCGCCTGCATCAGTGTGGTCTGCCGAAGAAAATGGCGCTTGAGCTGTTCAAGCCGTTTATCTACTCCAAGCTTCAGTCGCTAGGCTTCGCCTCAACGATTAAAGCGGCGAAGAAAATGGTTGAGCGCGAGCTGCCAGAAGTGTGGGACATCCTTGCTGATGTTATCCGCGAACACCCGGTACTGCTTAACCGTGCACCGACGCTTCACCGTCTGGGTATCCAGGCGTTTGAGCCGCTGCTGATCGAAGGTAAAGCTATCCAGCTGCACCCGCTGGTATGTGCGGCCTACAACGCCGACTTCGACGGTGACCAGATGGCGGTACACGTACCGCTGACCCTGGAAGCCCAGCTCGAAGCCCGTGCGCTGATGATGGCGACCAACAACGTGCTGTCGCCCGCCAACGGCGAGCCGATCATCGTTCCGTCGCAGGACGTTGTTCTGGGTCTTTACTACATGACCCGTGAGAAGATCAACGCCAAGGGCGAAGGCATGGTGTTCTCTGACCTCAATGAGGTTGAGCGCGCGTTCGGCACCCAGTCAGTATCGCTGCATGCCCGCGTCAAGGTGCGCCTGGACGAGATCGATATTGAAGAAGAGACCGGCGAGAAGTCCTTCCATCGTCGTCTGTACGAAACCACGGTTGGCCGTGCACTGCTGTTCCGCATTCTGCCGGAAGGCGTGCCGTTTGCGCTGATTGACCAGCCGATGAAGAAGAAGGCGATTTCCGGCCTGATCAACGAAGTATATCGCCGCTCCGGCCTCAAGCCGACGGTCATCTTCGCTGACCAACTGATGTACACCGGTTTTCGCTTGGCAACCTGGTCGGGTGCATCCATCGGTGTTAACGACTTCGTTATCCCGGATGCCAAGACCGAAATCGTTGATGCAGCTGAAGCAGAAGTTAAAGAGATCGAAGACCAGTTCTCTTCTGGCCTGGTAACCGCCGGCGAGAAGTACAACAAGGTTATCGATATCTGGTCCAAGGCCAACGATAAAGTGGCCAAGGCGATGATGACCGGTATCTCCAAAGAGACCGTTATTGACCGCGATGGTAACGAAGTTGAGCAGGAATCGTTCAACAGCGTCTTCATCATGGCCGACTCCGGTGCACGGGGTAGTGCCGCTCAGATCCGTCAGTTGGCGGGTATGCGTGGCCTGATGGCCAAGCCGGATGGCTCGATCATCGAGACGCCGATCGTGGCCAACTTCCGTGAAGGCCTGAACGTACTTCAGTACTTCATCTCGACCCACGGTGCACGTAAAGGTCTGGCGGATACGGCTCTGAAAACGGCTAACTCCGGTTACTTGACGCGTCGTCTGGTGGACGTGGCCCAGGATCTGGTGATCACCGAGGTTGACTGTGGTACTGAAAACGGTCTGACCCTGCACCCGATTATCGAGGGTGGCGACATCATCGTACCGCTATCACAGCGCGTATTGGGTCGTGTGGTTGCGCTGGATGTGGTTGACCCGGGTACTGAAGAGGTCCTGATCCCGCGTAACACGCTGCTTGACGAGAAGTGGTGTGCTGAACTCGACACCATGGGTGTGGATGAGATTATCGTACGCTCAACCATTACCTGTGACACACCGCACGGCGTATGTTCGTCCTGTTATGGACGTGATCTTGCCCGCGGTCACCAGGTCAACATCGGTGAATCTGTCGGTGTTATCGCCGCTCAGTCAATCGGTGAGCCGGGTACCCAGCTGACCATGCGTACGTTCCACATCGGTGGCGCGGCATCGCGTTCATCGGCCGTCGATAGCGTACAGGTCAAGCACGGCGGTAAGGTTCGTCTGCACAACATTAAGCACGTAGAGCGTGCCGACGGCAAACTGGTAGTAGTCTCGCGTTCTAGCGCCCTGGCGGTTGCTGACGATCACGGTCGTGAGCGTGAGTACTACAAGCTGCCCTACGGTGCTGAGCTTTCCGTACGTGACGGCGATGTAGTCGACGCCGGTGCGATGGTCGCCAAGTGGGATCCGCACACCCACCCGATCATTGCTGAAGTAGAGGGTAAGGCGCAGTTCATCGATCTCGACGAAGGTGTCACCATGCACCGCAGCGTCGACGAGATGACCGGCCTTTCCTCTATCGAAGTCATTGAGTCTGCCGCCCGCCCGATGGCTGGCCGCGACAAGCGTCCGATGGTCATGCTGCAAGATGCAGCCGGTGAGTACGTATCGGTTTCCGGCTCGAACACGCCAGTGCAATATCTGCTGCCGGGCAATTCGATTATCTCTGTAGATGATGGTTCCACTATCGGTGTGGGTGAGGTTGTTGCCCGTATTCCGGTTGAAGCATCGGGTAACAAGGATATCACCGGTGGTCTGCCACGCGTTGCCGACCTGTTCGAAGCGCGTAAGCCGAAAGAGTCGGCGATCCTGGCTGAAATCAGCGGTGTTATCAGCTTTGGTAAAGAGACCAAGGGTAAGCGTCGCCTGACGATTACTCCGGAATCTGGCGATCCGTTTGAAGCGCTGATCCCGAAATGGCGTCAAATCGCCGTCTTCGAAGGTGAAGCGGTTGAGAAGGGAGAGGTTATTTCCGATGGCCCGAGCAATCCGCACGATATTCTGCGTTTGCTCGGCGTAGCGGAGCTTGCCAAGTACATTACGGCCGAAGTGCAAGACGTTTACCGTCTGCAGGGCGTAGGTATCAACGACAAGCACATCGAAGTCATTGTGCGTCAGATGCTGCGTAAGGTCGAAATTGCCGATTCAGGCGATTCTGACTTCATCACCGGCGACCAGGCTGAGCTTGTGCGCGTGCTGGAGCAGAATGCTCGTCTCGAAAAAGAAGGTAAATTCCCGGCGAAGTATCAGCGCTTGTTGCTGGGTATCACCAAGGCCAGCCTTGCGACCGAGTCGTTCATTTCCGCGGCCTCCTTCCAGGAGACAACCCGCGTACTGACCGAAGCGGCCGTTACCGGCAAGCGCGATTATCTGCGCGGTCTGAAAGAAAACGTGGTAGTTGGGCGTCTGATTCCGGCAGGTACCGGTCTGACTCACCACGCTGAACGTCGCCGCAAACGCGAAGACGTTGAGCGCCTGTTCAATCCCTCAGCGACTGAGGTAGAGCAGGAGCTTGGAGCACAGTTGACAGCACTTGATTCTGACGACGAGCTCTAAAAAACGAGTAGTGAAAAATGAGCATCTGACCCTGGAAGCGCTATCTTGCCGGTTAAACCGCCGGCAAGACTTGACGTCGACTAGGGTCAGCCTTTAGAATGCGCAGCCTTTAACAGTGGGGTGGGTGCGCCCGCATCCGCTGCCCGTATTTGTTGAAGGCTAGGCAACCATTGGAGTCAGCTAAACACCATGGCAACGATTAATCAGCTAGTGCGTAAGCCGCGCAAGCGCCCCGTTACTAAAAGTGACGTGCCCGCGCTTCAGGCTTGTCCGCAAAAGCGCGGCGTATGTACGCGCGTATACACCACTACTCCTAAGAAGCCGAACTCGGCCCTGCGTAAGGTTTGCCGTGTGCGCCTGACCAACGGTTTCGAGGTTTCTTCTTACATTGGTGGTGAAGGTCACAACCTGCAAGAGCACTCTGTTGTTCTGATTCGCGGCGGCCGTGTAAAGGATTTGCCAGGTGTGCGTTATCACACCGTTCGTGGCGCCCTTGATACGTCTGGCGTACAGAACCGTAAGCAGGGTCGTTCTAAGTACGGTACTAAGCGTCCGAAGTCTTAAGACTGCTTACCGTCGCGCTGCGTTTTGCAGCGTAAGCAACGTAATGTTCAATAGAATATGACGGTCTGATAAGAGTAAGGTCGGGCAATGCAGGGTATAAAATACCTAGTGAGAGTCCCGGGTTTACCTGAAGGATCCTTAATTGAGGGCTTATCATGCCTAGAAGAAGAGTTGTAGCTAAGCGCGAAATCCTGCCGGATCCCAAGTTCGGAAGTGAGCGTCTGGCGAAGTTCATGAACCACCTGATGGTCAGCGGCAAGAAGTCCATAGCTGAGCGTATCGTTTATGGTGCGTTGGACAAGGTTGCCGAGCGTAGTAGTGAAGAGCCGCTGGAAATCTTCGACAAAGCGCTGGAAACCATCCAGCCGATGGTCGAGGTGAAGTCGCGCCGCGTTGGTGGTGCGACCTATCAGGTGCCGGTTGAAGTTCGTCCGTCTCGCCGCCAAGCGCTCGCTATGCGCTGGCTGGTAGACGCGGCGCGTCGTCGCGGTGAGAAAACGATGGTTCAGCGTCTGGCAGGCGAAATGCTGGATGCCGCAGAAGGTAAAGGTTCTGCTGTTAAGAAGCGCGAAGACGTGCATCGTATGGCCGAAGCCAACAAGGCTTTCTCGCACTATCGTTTCTAAGAGCGTCGTTTCTAAGAATGGCGTTTTTAAGTACGGCGTTTGTAAGCGCAGTGTTTGTAGAGTTCGCGTTTATATATGCACGTTGTTTCAGCAGGGCGTCGTTGAAAGTGGTAAGTCGAGTCGCTTTGTTGCAACACCCCGCCGTTATCATCCTGTGATAGCGGCGGTAGCGTAAGGCTCACTTTTGCCACTGCTAAATTAACGAGCATCGCCAACTAACGGGAGTTTCACCGTGGCACGAAAGACACCACTTAATCGTTATCGCAATATTGGTATCGTAGCGCACGTTGATGCGGGTAAAACCACAACGACCGAGCGGGTACTGTTCTATACCGGCTTGAATCACAAGTTGGGTGAAACGCATGAGGGTGCCTCAACGACTGACTGGATGGAGCAGGAGCAGGAGCGTGGTATTACGATCACCTCTGCAGCTGTCACCACCTTCTGGCAAGGTATGGCCAAGCAGTTTGATGAGCACCGTATCAACATCATCGATACGCCTGGGCACGTTGACTTCACCATCGAAGTTGAGCGTTCATTGCGCGTTCTTGATGGTGCGGTTGTCGTACTGTGTGGTTCTTCCGGCGTTCAGCCGCAGACCGAAACGGTATGGCGTCAGGCCGATAAGTACGAAGTACCACGTATGGTCTTTGTTAATAAGATGGACCGTACCGGCGCTGATTTCTTCATGGTTGTTGACCAGTTGAAAGAGCGCTTGGGTGCGAATGCTGTGCCGATCCAGATTAACTGGGGTACGGAAGAAGACTTTAAGGGCGTTATCGATCTGATTCAGATGAAGGCTATCCTGTGGGATGAGGCTAGCCTGGGCATGAATTTCGAACTCGTGGATATTCCGGCTGAGCTGCAAGAGACTGCCGAGAAATATCGCGAGCAGATGGTTGAAGCGGCTGCCGAAGGCTCTGACGAGCTAATGGAGAAGTACCTGGAAGGCGTTGAGCTGACGATCGAAGAGATCAAGGCTGGTCTTCGCGCGCGTACGCTGGCCAACGATATTGTTCTGGTTACCTGTGGTTCTGCCTTTAAGAATAAGGGTGTTCAGGCGGTGCTGGACGGTGTTATCGAGTACATGCCTTCGCCAACGGAAGTTAAGGCGATCGAAGGTGAGCTGGACGATAAAGACGGCACCATCGCTACGCGTGAAGCCGATGACAACGCGCCGTTTGCGGCGTTGGCATTCAAGATCGCGACCGACCCCTTCGTTGGTACGCTGACCTTTATCCGCGTCTACTCGGGCATTCTGAAATCTGGTGACGGCGTATACAACTCTGTTAAGCAGAAGAAAGAGCGCGTTGGTCGTATCGTTCAGATGCACGCCAATTCACGTGAAGAGATCAAGGAAGTACTCGCTGGCGATATCGCTGCGTGTATCGGTCTGAAAGATGTCACCACGGGTGACACCCTGTGCGATATCGATAACAAGATTGTTCTCGAGCGCATGGAGTTCCCGGATCCGGTTATCTCAGTAGCCGTTGAGCCGAAGTCCAAGGCTGACCAAGAGAAAATGGGTATTGCACTGGGCAAGCTGGCTCAGGAAGATCCTTCTTTCCAGGTTAAAACCGACGAAGAAACCGGCCAAACCATCATCTCTGGTATGGGCGAGCTGCACCTGGATATCCTCGTTGACCGTATGCGTCGCGAGTTCAAGGTTGAAGCTAACATCGGTAAGCCGCAGGTAGCGTACCGCGAAACTATTCGTGGCAGCATTGAGCAGGAAGGTAAGTTTGTACGTCAGTCCGGTGGTCGTGGTCAGTACGGCCACGTTTGGCTGCGTATTGAGCCGCTGACTGCTGAAGACAAGGGTGAAGGCGAAGATGAGATTTTCTTCAAGTTCAACTCTGAGATCGTAGGTGGTACGGTTCCCAAGGAATACGTCCCCGCGGTTGAGAAAGGCGCTTACGAGCAGCTTAAAAACGGTGTCATCGCGGGTTACCCGATGATCGACGTTAAAGTGACGCTGTTCGACGGCTCCTTCCACGACGTAGACTCTAACGAGACTGCGTTCAAGATTGCTTCTTCTATGGCAGTGAAGGAAGGTGCCAGGAAGGCCAAGGCCGTGCTGCTGGAGCCGGTGATGAAGGTCGAAATCGTGACTCCCGAAGAATTTATGGGTGACGTCATGGGCGACCTGAGCCGTCGTCGCGGTCTGGTGCAGGGTATGGATGACTCTTCTTCTGGTAAAGTCATTCGTGCAACGGTGCCGCTGGGTGAGATGTTCGGTTACGCAACCGACCTGCGCTCACAAACCCAGGGCCGTGCGAGCTACTCTATGGAGTTCTCGAAGTACGACGAGGCGCCCTCCAGCGTCGTTGAAGCCGTCATCAATCAAAACGGTTAACCGTTAGCTAACGTAAAGAGGTTATAGCAGTGGCTAAGGAAAAATTCGAACGTTCCAAACCGCACGTCAACGTCGGCACCATCGGTCACGTCGACCACGGTAAAACGACTCTGACTGCGGCTCTGACCCGCGTGTCTGCTGAGGTTTTCGGCGGCGATTGGCGTGAATTTGATACTATCGATAACGCTCCTGAAGAGCGCGAGCGTGGTATCACTATCGCGACTTCCCACGTGGAATATCAGTCTGAAGAGCGTCACTACGCGCACGTTGACTGCCCAGGACACGCTGACTACGTCAAGAACATGATCACCGGTGCTGCGCAGATGGACGGCGCGATCCTGGTATGTTCTGCTGCTGACGGCCCGATGCCGCAGACGCGTGAGCACATCCTGCTGTCTCGCCAGGTTGGTGTTCCGTACATCGTTGTGTTCCTGAATAAAGCGGACATGGTCGATGACGAAGAGCTGCTTGAGCTGGTTGAGATGGAAGTTCGTGAGCTCCTCGACGAGTACGACTTCCCGGGCGATGACACGCCGATCATCACTGGTTCAGCGCTGATGGCTCTTAACGGTGAAGATGAGAACGGTATGGGTACTACCGCCGTTGCTAATCTGATCAAAGCTCTGGATGCTTACATTCCTGAGCCGGAGCGTGCTATTGATCAGCCGTTCCTGATGCCGATCGAAGACGTCTTCTCTATCTCTGGCCGTGGTACTGTTGTTACTGGTCGTGTAGAGCGCGGTATCGTTAAGTCCGGTGAAGAAGTGGAAATCGTAGGTATTCGCGACACCACTAAAACCATCGTTACCGGTGTTGAAATGTTCCGTAAGCTGCTCGACGAAGGTCGTGCAGGTGAGAACGTTGGCGCCCTGCTGCGTGGTACTAAGCGTGATGACGTCGAGCGTGGTCAGGTTCTGGCCAAGCCGGGCACCATTCACCCGCACACTACCTTCGAAGCAGAAGTTTACGTACTGTCCAAAGAAGAGGGTGGTCGTCACACTCCTTTCTTCAAGGGCTACCGTCCTCAGTTCTACTTCCGTACCACTGATGTAACGGGTACTTGTGAACTGCCGGAAGGTGTTGAGATGGTAATGCCGGGTGACAACGTGCAAATGGTTGTTACTCTGATCGCTCCGATCGCTATGGACGACGGTCTGCGCTTCGCAATTCGCGAAGGTGGTCGTACCGTTGGTGCTGGCGTTGTGGCAAAAATCGTTAAGTAAGCTATTTACTTGAACGATGAAGGGGGCTCTCACGAGCCCCCTTTTCTGCGCACCAATAGCAAATGTTTGACATGGGCTTTTGGCGTGCCTATAATGCGCATCCTTTGAATGCGTGGGTAGACGGCTCGCGCCGTCGACATCCATTGGAGTTTAGGGCAAATGCAGAACCAAAAGATTCGCATTCGGTTGAAAGCGTTCGACCATCGCCTGATCGATCAGTCCACAGCGGAGATTGTTGAAACCGCTAAGCGTACTGGTGCTCAGGTTCGTGGGCCGATCCCGCTGCCGACCAACCGCGAGCGTTATACCATCCTGGTTTCACCGCACGTCAATAAGGATGCGCGTGATCAGTATGAGATTCGTACGCACAAGCGTGTGCTCGACATCGTTGAGCCAACTGAAAAGACGGTTGATGCGTTGATGAAGCTTGATCTCGCCGCTGGCGTAGACGTGCAAATCAAGCTCAACTAATTACACTAGACACTTGCGGCCCAGCGTTCATCACTTTTATCGCATGAACAGCAGCCGCCGCGCCGTGAGGCGCCACACAATGTGCTAGTGGAATGCTCTGGAAAGGGCAGCCATAGCGGGTGATAGCCCCGTACACTATAGGAGACTGAGTATGACTATCGGTTTAGTCGGTAAAAAGGCCGGGATGACCCGTGTCTTTACCGAAGATGGCGCATCCGTGCCCGTGACCGTTATTGAAGTTGATCCTAATCGTGTGACGCGCGTTAAGACCATTGAGTCTGACGGCTACGCAGCGATTCAGATCACTACAGGTTCTCGTAAAGCCAAACACCTCACCAAAGCGCAGGCTGGTCAGTTTGCCAAGGCGGGTGTTGAGGCTGGTCGTTCACTGATGGAATTCCGCCTTGCAGAAGGCGAGGAAGCTCCTGATGTGGGTGGCGAACTCACCGTATCCCTCTTCGAAGCTGGTCAAATGATCGACGTGACCGGCACCTCTAAGGGTAAAGGCTTCCAGGGTGCTGTTAAGCGCTGGAACTTCCGTACCCAAGACAACAGCCACGGTAACTCCCTGTCGCACCGCGCGCCGGGTTCTATCGGCATGTGTCAAACACCTGGTCGCGTATTTAAAGGCAAGAAAATGGCCGGTCAAATGGGTAATGCCCGTTGTACCGTACAAAGCCTTGAGATCGTCCGTGTTGACGCCGAGCGTAACCTGCTGCTGATCAAGGGCGCCGTACCGGGAGCACCCGGCAGCGACGTTATCGTTCGCAGCGCCGTGAAAGCTGGCTGAAGGGGATAATTACCAATGAATCTGAATCTTGCTGCAGGCACGGGTACCGTTGAAGTAGCCGACGCCACTTTTGGCAAAGAATTCAACGAAGCGCTAGTTCACCAGGTTGTTACCGCCTATTTGGCTGGTGGCCGTCAAGGTACTAGCGCTCAAAAGAGCCGTTCCGATGTTCGCGGTGGTGGTAAAAAACCGTGGCGTCAGAAAGGTACCGGTCGTGCACGTGCTGGTACCATCCGTTCTCCGCTGTGGCGCAGTGGCGGCGTAACCTTCGCGGCACGTCCGCAAGACTATACCCAGAAGGTTAACCGCAAAATGTACCGCGCGGCGATGCGCTCCATCCTTTCTGAGCTAGTACGTCAAGATCGTCTGATCGCGATTGAAGAGTTCAGCGTGGATGCGCCCAAGACCAAGCAGGTAGCTGCCAAGCTGAAAGAGCTCAACCTTGAGAAAGTGTTGATCGTCACTGAAGAAATGGACGAAACGCTCTATCTAGCCGCACGCAACCTTCCCCACGTTGACGTGGTGGATGTCGCGGCAGCTGACCCGGTGAGCCTGGTTGCCTTTGATAAGGTCCTGGTCACCGTCTCCGCCCTGCGTAAATTCGAGGAGAAGCTGGCATGAACCAGGAACGCGTATTCAAGGTTCTGCTTGGACCGCACGTGACCGAAAAGGCCGCGATGGCTGCAGAGCGCAACCAGTACGTTTTCAAGGTGGCATCTGATGCTACCAAGCCCGAGATCAAGAAAGCCGTTGAAATACTGTTCGGCAAACAGGTCGGCAGCGTTCAAGTGTTGAACGTTAAGGGTAAAACCAAGCGTACTGCACACGGCGTTGGTCTGCGTAAGGGTTACCGCAAAGCGTATGTGACCCTGGCTGCGGGTGAAACGCTCGAAGACTTCTCTGGCGCCGAATAAGGGCAGGAGTACGGATAATGGCAATCGTCAAGACCAAACCCACATCCGCCGGTCGTCGCCACGTCGTCAAGATCGTTGGCGAGGAGCTGTACAAAGGCCGTGCTTATGCACCGCTTTTGGAAAAACAGTCCAAGTCCGGTGGCCGTAATAATAACGGTCGCATCACCACCCGCCACGTGGGCGGTGGTCACCGTCAGCACTATCGTTTGATCGACTTCAAGCGCACCAAAGATGGCATTCCAGCCACTGTTGAGCGTCTTGAGCACGATCCGAACCGTAGCGCGCATATTGCACTATTGAAATATGCAGATGGCGAGCGTCGTTACATCATTGCACCGAAAGGTGTCAGCGCGGGTGACGTGCTGGAATCTGGTGTAAACGCGCCCATCAAAAAAGGCAATGCCTTGCCGCTGCGCAACATTCCGCTTGGTTCTACCGTTCACGGTATCGAACTGAAGCCGGGTAAAGGCGCGCAGATTGCTCGCAGTGCCGGTACTAGCGCTCAGCTGGTTGCTCGTGAAGGTAACTACGCCACCTTGCGTCTTCGCTCTGGCGAAATGCGTAAGATCCTGGCTGAGTGCCGCGCAACACTGGGCGAAGTGAGCAACTCCGAGCACAGCCTGCGTCAACTTGGCAAGGCCGGTGCGAAGCGCTGGAGAGGCGTGCGTCCGACTGTTCGCGGTGTCGCGATGAACCCGGTAGATCACCCGCATGGTGGTGGTGAAGGCCGCACCAGTGGTGGTCGTCACCCGGTATCCCCGTGGGGTATACCGACTAAGGGTCACAAGACGCGTAAGAACAAGCGCACCGACAAGCTGATTATCCGTCGTCGTAACAAGACGCGTTAATCGAAATTGCCAAGAACTTAAGAGGTAACGGCTGTGCCACGTTCACTAAAGAAAGGTCCCTTCATTGACCTTCATCTTTTGAAGAAGGTAGAGGCTGCAGTGGAGAAGAACGACCGTAAACCGATCAAGACCTGGTCGCGTCGTTCGATGATCCTGCCCAACATGGTAGGTCTGACTATTGCGGTCCATAACGGACGCCAGCATGTCCCGGTGCACGTCTCCGAGGAAATGGTGGGTCATAAACTTGGCGAATTCGCTGCTACTCGCACATATCGCGGGCATGCTGCGGACAAGAAAGCCAAACGGTAAGCCAGAGAGGATTTAGAGATGGAAGTCACAGCTAAGCTGAGTGGCGCTGCTTTATCCGCACAGAAGGCCCGTTTGGTGGCTGACCAGGTGCGCGGTAAACCGGTCGCCGAAGCTATTGACCTGCTGACCTTCTCACCGAAGAAGGCTGCCAAGCTGGTCAAGAAAGTGCTTCAGTCCGCCATCGCGAATGCGGAAGAAAATAACGGCATGGATATCGATGAGCTGCGTGTCTCGACCATCTGCGTCGATGAGGGCATGACGCTCAAGCGTATCAAGCCGCGCGCCAAAGGGCGTGCGGATCGTATCTTGAAGCGCACCTGCCACATCACCGTCAAGGTAGCCGAGAAGTAGGAGTCGACCAGATGGGTCAGAAAGTCAATCCAACAGGCATTCGACTGGGCATCGTCAAAGACCATGCTTCTGTCTGGTATGCCGAGCGCGGCGCCTATGCCGATAAGCTCAATAACGATCTCGAAGTGCGCAGCTTCCTGGAAGAGCGTCTTAAAAGCGCTTCCGTAAGCCGCATTCACATCGAGCGTCCGGCTAACAACGCCCGCATCACCATTCACACTGCCCGTCCGGGTATTGTGATCGGTAAAAAAGGTGAAGATGTCGACCGTCTGCGTCGCGATCTTACCGAAATGATGGGCGTTCCGGTTCATGTGAACATCGAAGAAGTTCGCAAGCCAGAGCTGGATGCCAAGCTAGTCGCTGCTAACGTAGCGGGTCAGCTTGAGCGTCGCGTCATGTTCCGTCGTGCCATGAAGCGCGCGGTACAGAACGCAATGCGTCTTGGCGCTGGCGGCATCAAGATTCAGCTGTCAGGTCGTCTTGGTGGTGCCGAAATCGCACGTACCGAATGGTACCGCGAAGGTCGCGTTCCGCTGCACACTCTGCGTGCGGACATCGACTACGCCACTTACGAAGCTCACACCACCTATGGCGTCATCGGCGTTAAAGTGTGGATCTTCAAGGGCGAAATCCTCGGCGGTATCGAGGAAGTACGTGCCAAGGCTAAGCAACAGCAGCCTGCCGGCAACGCGCCCAAGAAGAAAGGTTCCAGGTAAGGGGAGAGCGAGTCGATGTTACAGCCCAAGCGTATGAAATTCCGCAAGATGATGAAAGGCCGCAACCGTGGCCTGGCGCATCGCGGAAGCAAGATCAGCTTCGGGGAGTACGGTCTGAAAGCTACTGGTCGCGGCCGCATCACTGCGCGTCAGATCGAAGCCGGCCGTCGTGCGATCACACGTCACGTTAAGCGTGGCGGTAAAATCTGGATCCGCGTTTTCCCTGATAAGCCGATTTCCAAGAAGCCGCTCGAAGTTCGTATGGGTAAAGGTAAAGGTTCTGTTGAGTACTGGGTAGCCCAGATCCAACCGGGTCGGGTCCTGTACGAAATTGAAGGCGTATCCGAAGAGCTGGCCCGTGAAGCATTTGAACTGGCCGCCCAGAAGATGCCCTTATCCACCACCTTTGCGAAACGGACGGTGATGTGATGAAAGCCCAGGAAATTCGTGAAAAGTCAGCAGGAGAGCTCAAAGAGCAGCTCCTCGAGCTACTCCGCGAGCAGTTTAACCTGCGCATGCAGAAGGCCACTGGCCAACTGAGCCAGACTCATCTGCTCAAGCAGGTCCGTCGGGATATCGCCCGCGTTAAGACTGTGCTCAACGAGAAGGCAGGTGATTGAGATGGCCGAAGAGAAAAAAACTCGTACGCTCACCGGCAAGGTGGTGAGCGACAAGATGGATAAATCCATCGTCGTTATGATCGAGCGTCGTGAACGTCACCCGATCTACGGAAAATACGTTAAGCGCTCCACCAAGCTGCACGCCCATGATGAGGCGAACCAGGCTAAGGCAGGCGATACGGTTTCCATTCAGGAGTGCCGTCCGCTTTCCAAAAAGAAAGCCTGGACGCTGGTCGAGGTGGTTGAGCAGGCTAAGGGTTAATACCTAAAGCCTGCCGATCAGTGCAGTCAGATTAGGTTTGGAGAAAACCGATGATTCAGACTCAGACAATGCTGGATGTCGCCGACAACAGCGGAGCGCGCCGGGTGCAGTGCATCAAGGTGCTAGGCGGTTCACACCGTCGCTACGCTCACGTTGGTGACGTCATTAAGGTAACGGTGAAAGAAGCTATTCCGCGTGGCAAGGTCAAAAAAGGCCAAGTCTTAAAAGCGGTAGTCGTTCGCACCCGTAGTGGCGTCCGTCGTAGTGACGGTTCGCTGATCCGTTTCGATGGAAATGCGGCGGTTTTGTTGAATAACACCAACGAACAGCCGATCGGCACGCGCATCTTCGGGCCGGTTACTCGTGAGCTTCGTAATGAGAAGTTCATGAAGATCATTTCCCTAGCGCCTGAAGTGCTGTAAGGAGCGAGGCGGATATGCAAAAGATCAAACGTGACGATGAAGTCATCGTCATCGCCGGGAAGGATAAAGGCAAACGTGGTACCGTTAAGCGGGTATTAGAAAGCCGCTTCGTGGTATCTGGTGTGAACATGATTAAACGTCACACCAAGCCGAATCCCATGGCGGGAAATCAGGGCGGTATCGTCGAGCGTGAGGCTCCGATTCACGCGTCCAACGTAGCCATCTTCAATTCGGAGACCGGTAAGGCGGATCGCGTCGGCTTCCAAGTTAAGGAAGACGGTACCAAGGTACGTATCTACAAGTCGACGCAGACGCAGATCGACGCCTAACGCGAGTCGGGTAGCAAAATGGCGAACTTGAAAGAACGTTATCAAAACGAGGTCGTAGCTCAACTCAAAGAGCAGTTCAGCTACAACAACGTTATGCAGGTACCCCGGATCACGAAAGTGACTCTGAACATGGGTATCGGTGAAGCGGTTAGTGATAAAAAACTGATCGACAATGCCGTCGGTGACCTGGAGAAATTGTCCGGTCAAAAGCCGCTGGTGACCAAAGCACGTAAGTCCATCGCGGGCTTCAAGGTGCGCGAAGGTTGGCCGATTGGTGTCAAGGTAACACTGCGCGGTGAGCGTATGTGGGACTTCTTGAACCGTCTGGTTAACATTGCGATTCCTCGCGTGCGTGACTTCCGTGGTCTTAACCCGAAGTCTTTTGACGGTCGCGGCAACTACTCCATGGGTGTGCGTGAGCAGATCATCTTCCCGGAGATCGAGTATGATAAAATCGATCGCATTCGGGGGCTGGATGTCACTATCACTACTACTGCCAACACCGACGAGGAAGGTCGTGCGCTGCTAGCGTCACTGAACTTCCCGTTTAAGAAATAAGGGTTGGATCATGGCTAAGAAAAGTATGATAGAGCGTGAGCTCAAGCGTACGCAGCTGGTCGAGAAGTATGCGGCCAAGCGTACTGAGCTCAAGGCAATCATCTCAAACGTGAATACGTCTGAGGAAGAGCGCTTCGAGGCGACGCTGAAGCTGCAGCAACTGCCGCGCGACTCAAGCCCGGTACGCCAGCGTAACCGCTGCCGCATCACGGGCCGTCCGCACGGTTTTTACAACAAGTTCGGCCTTGGCCGCAACAAGCTGCGTGAAGCCGCCATGCGTGGCGACGTCCCTGGTCTGAAAAAGTCCAGTTGGTAACGCCACGTAGAATCATCAGGAGCGCACATTAAATGAGCATGCAAGACACTCTGGCGGATATGTTTACCCGTATCCGCAATGCGCAGATGGCCACCAAGGAGACGGCAGTCATGCCGTCTTCCAAGTTGAAAGTGGAAGTGGCCCGCGTGCTAAAGGAAGAAGGCTACATTACCGACTTTACGGTTGCTGAAGGTGTTAAGCCTGCACTAACCGTAACTCTCAAGTACTTTGAGGGTAAGCCGGTCATTGAGCACATTCAGCGGGTTTCCAAGCCGTCTTTGCGTCAGTACAAGGGCAAGGACAACCTGCCCAAGGTTGCCGATGGTCTGGGCATCGCGATTGTCACCACCTCTAATGGTGTCATGACCGATCGTGCCGCACGCCAGGCGGGTGTAGGTGGCGAAGTCATCTGCACCGTATTCTAGGAGGCTGGAATGTCCCGCATAGCGAAATATCCGGTTAAAGTGCCTGCTGGTGTCGAGATCAAAATCGATGCTAGCCAGCTGACCGCCAAAGGCGGCCAAGGCACGCTGTCACTGCCCATTCACCAGGACGTGGTGATTGGTCAAGAAGATGGCCAGCTGACCTTCGCCCCGAGCGAATCTGCCAAGAGCTGGGCAATGGCCGGTACTACCCGCGCCTTGGTTCAGAACCTGGTAACGGGCGTATCCGAGGGTTTCACAAAAACTCTCGAAATTGTTGGCGTCGGTTATCGTGCCCAAGCTAAGGGCCAGACGCTCAATCTTTCACTGGGCTTCTCGCACCCGGTCGACTACGAACTGCCGAAAGGTGTCTCAGCGGAAACGCCGAAAAACACCGTGATCGTGCTGAAAAGCGCGGATAAGCAGATGCTCGGTCAGTGCGCCGCAGAAATCCGCGCTTTCCGTCCGCCTGAGCCGTATAAAGGCAAGGGTGTTCGGTACGCCGACGAGCAGGTGCGTCGCAAAGAAGCCAAGAAGAAGTAAGGCAGGGTTATGAACGCGAAGAAAGAATCTCGTCTCCGTCGTGCCCGCCGTGCTCGCGCCAAGATCCGCGAGCTGGGCGTGTATCGCCTGTGCGTCAACCGTACCCCGCGTCACATCTACGCGCAGATTATCTCGCCGGATGGTGGCAAAGTGTTGGCCAGCGCTTCAACGCTGGACAAAGCACTGCGCGAGGGTGCGACCGGTAACTCAGATGCGGCCTCCAAGGTCGGTGCTCTGATTGCTGAACGCGCTAAAGAAGCAGGCATCACCCAGGTGGCCTTCGACCGTGCTGGCTTTAAGTATCACGGTCGCGTGAAGGCTCTGGCCGACGCCGCTCGTGAAGGCGGCCTGGAATTCTAAAGGGTTTTACGATGGCGAAGAACGAACAGCAAAACGGTGATCTGCAAGAGAAGTTAGTGCAGGTTAACCGCGTCGCCAAGGTGGTCAAGGGTGGTCGTATTTTCGGCTTCACCGCGCTGACCGTCGTGGGTGATGGTAAAGGTCGTGTTGGTTTCGGTCGTGGCAAGGCGCGTGAAGTGCCGGTCGCAATTCAGAAAGCAATGGACCAGGCTCGTCGCAACATGGTCAAGGTTAACCTTGCAGGCAGCACGCTGCAGTACCCTGTAAAAGCCCGTCACGGTGCTTCCAAGGTCTACATGCAGCCAGCCTCCGAAGGTACCGGTATCATCGCCGGTGGTGCTATGCGCTCTGTATTAGAGCTTGCTGGCGTCCACGATGTACTGGCCAAGTGCTACGGTTCCACCAACCCGGTTAACGTGGTACGAGCGACTGTAAAAGGTCTCTCTGCTATGCAAGCACCGGAAGACATCGCCGCCAAGCGCGGTCTGTCTGTCGACGCGATCACGGGGTAAGGCACCATGGCAGCAACGATCAAGGTTACCCAGATCCGCAGCACCATCGGCGTTTTGCCCAAGCACAAGGCTACTATGAAAGGCCTGGGCCTGCGTCGCATCGGTCACTCGGTTGAACTGGAAGACACCCCTGCCGTTCGCGGCATGATCCACAAGGTTAATTACCTTGTGCGTGTTGAGGGAGAGTAATCCATGAAGCTTAATACCTTAAGCCCGGCCCCGGGCTCCAAACCCGCTGCAAAGCGTGTTGGTCGTGGTATCGGTTCCGGTCTTGGTAAGACCGGTGGCCGTGGCCACAAAGGTCAGAAATCACGCAGTGGCGGCAGCGTCAAGCCTGGTTTCGAAGGCGGTCAGATGCCCATGCAGCGTCGTTTGCCGAAATTCGGTTTTACGTCTGCTAAATCATTGGTCTCTGAAGAAGTACGCCTGGCTGAACTTGCCAAGGTTGCTGGTGACGAAGTCACTATGGAAACGCTGAAGCAAGCCAACGTGCTGAAGGATGCAACGCTACACGCGAAAATCATCCTTTCAGGCGAACTGAACAAGGCAGTTACCGTTCGTGGTATCAAGGTCACCAAAGGTGCCCGTGAAGCGATCGAAGCTGCTGGCGGCAAGGTAGAGGACTAAATGGCCAAGTCAGGAAATATGCCGGCGATGGGCAGCGGTCTGAGTGAACTGTGGGCGCGTTTGCGCTTCGTGCTCCTCGCCATCGTGGTGTACCGTATCGGTGCCCACATTCCCGTTCCCGGTATCAATCCTGACCAGCTTGCTGCCTTGTTTAGGGAGCAACAGGGCACCATCCTGGGCATGTTTAACATGTTCTCGGGTGGCGCCCTGGAGCGCATGAGCGTCCTCGCTTTGGGCATAATGCCTTATATTTCTGCGTCGATTATCATGCAGCTGATGACTGCGGTCTCACCCCATCTTGAACAACTCAAGAAGGAAGGTGAGTCCGGCCGCCGCAAGATTAGCCAGTACACCCGCTACGGCACGGTGATACTGGCTCTTGTCCAGGCTACCGGCATGTCGGTCGGTCTGGCTAGCCAAGGCATCGCTTACAGCGCTGACTTCAGCTTCTATTTCACCGCCGTGATTACGTTTGTGTCAGGCGCGGTGTTTATGATGTGGCTAGGTGAGCAGATTACCGAGAAGGGCATTGGCAACGGTATTTCGTTGCTGATCTTCGCTGGTATCGTCGCTGGGCTGCCCAGTGCCGTGGGGCAAGCGTTTGAACTTGCTCGTAACGAAGGGGCCTGGAATGTCCTTCCGCTGTTAGCGCTGTCAGTGCTAGGTATTGCCACCGTGGCATTCGTAGTGTTCATTGAGCGCGGCCAACGCCGCTTGAAAGTGAACTACCCACGTCGCCAGGTTGGCAACAAGATGTATGCAGGCCAAAGCAGCTACCTGCCTTTGAAAGTGAACATGGCGGGTGTTATTCCTGCGATCTTCGCGTCCAGTATTCTACTCTTCCCGGCTTCTATTGGTCAGTGGGTAGGTGCAGGTGAAGGTATGGAGTGGTTGCAGCGTGCATCACAAGCATTAGCCCCTGGGCAACCGCTTTACATCTTGCTTTTCGCGGCGGCAGTGGTATTCTTCTGCTTCTTTTACACAGCGCTGGTCTTCAATCCGAAGGATGTAGCTGACAATCTGAAAAAGTCAGGTGCGTTCCTGCCGGGCATTCGCCCCGGCGAGCAGACCGCTCGCTATATCGATAAAGTCATGACTCGTCTGACTTTGTTCGGTGCTCTGTATATCACTGCGGTTTCCTTGATGCCCCAGTTCCTGATCGTTGCCTGGAATGTGCCATTCTTTTTTGGCGGCACCTCGCTCCTGATCGTGGTAGTGGTCATCATGGACTTCATGGCTCAGGTGCAGTCACACCTCATGTCGCATCAGTATGACTCGGTGATGAAGAAGTCCAACCTGAAAGGCTACGGTAGCGGCGGCATCATGCGCTGAGGCGCCGCCTTACGATTGGCGCGCCGCGAGCCGTTTTTGGAGAAAGAACGATGAAAGTTCGAGCTTCCGTAAAGAAAATGTGCCGTAACTGTAAGATCATTCGTCGCAATGGCGCTGTTCGCGTCATCTGCATCGAACCACGGCACAAGCAGCGTCAGGGTTAATTCCTACGCTGTTTTAAGTGGGTGTTCGGCATACCCCTTGCCTTAGGGCATTTAAAGGGGTATGCTGTTGCGCCTTTTGTAGATGAATAAACGAGCAAGCCGCTCAAATTTCGGAGTAAGCTGATGGCCCGTATTGCAGGCGTCAATATCCCGGACAACAAGCATGCGGCGATCGCGCTGACCTATATCTTCGGGATTGGCCGTACTCGCGCGCAGCATATCTGTGCTGCTGCCGGTATTGCGCTGACTACCAAGATCCAGGAACTATCTGGCGAAGAGCTGGATACCCTGCGTTCTGAAGTTGGTAAGTACACCGTAGAAGGCGACCTTCGTCGTGATGTTACGCTGAACATTAAGCGTCTCATGGACTTAGGCTGCTACCGTGGTCTGCGTCATCGTCGTAGTCTTCCGCTGCGTGGTCAGCGGACTAAGACTAACGCGCGCACCCGTAAGGGCCCGCGTAAGCCGATCCGCAAATAACACGCACGTTCTGGCGTAAAGACAGGAATAGACATCAACATGGCTAACCCGCGTAGTAACCGTAAAAAGGTTAAAAAGCAGGTAGTGGACGCCGTTGCGCATATCCATGCCTCTTTTAACAACACGATCGTGACGATCACAGACCGCCAGGGCAATGCTCTTTCTTGGGCAACTGCCGGTGGTTCGGGTTTTCGTGGTTCTCGCAAGAGCACCCCGTTCGCTGCTCAAGTAGCAAGCGAGCGTGCAGCGACTGCTGCAGCCGAGTATGGTGTGAAAAACGTAGACGTACTGGTTAAAGGCCCAGGTCCCGGTCGTGAATCCGCCGTGCGCGCACTCAATGCCGCAGGCTTCCGCGTGCAAAGCATCGTAGACGCGACGCCCATTCCCCATAATGGCTGCCGTCCGCCTAAGAAACGCCGCGTTTAAGGAGACAGATTCATGGCTCGTTATATTGGACCGAAGTGCAAACTGTCTCGTCGTGAAGGCACCGATCTCTTTTTGAAGAGTGGCGTGACTCCCTTCGAGAAAAAGTGTAAATCCGAGCAAATCCCGGGTGTACACGGCCAGCGTCGTCAGCGTCTTTCAGACTACGGCTTGCAGCTTCGTGAGAAGCAAAAAGTACGTCGCATGTATGGCGTACTCGAAAAACAGTTCCGTAACTACTACAAAGAAGCTGCTCGCCTGAAAGGTGCGACCGGTGAAGTATTGTTGCAGTTGCTTGAGTCCCGACTGGATAACGTCGTCTACCGTATGGGTTTCGGCTCGACTCGCTCTGAAGCGCGTCAGCTCGTTAGCCACAAGGCGATTTCCGTGAACGGCCGCACCGTTAACGTTGCTTCCTACCAAGTGAAGCCGGGTGACGTTGTTGCTATTCGCGAAAAGGCGAAGAACCAGGCACGTATTCAAAACGCGTTGACCATTGCGGCCAACCGTGGCGATATCCTCTGGATTGAAATCGACGCCAAGAAGATGGAAGGCACTTTCAAGGCTCTGCCTGAACGCGGTGACCTGACTGCCGACATCAACGAAAACCTGATCGTCGAGCTGTACTCCAAGTAAGCGGCGTTAATTAATCTGCTTCTTGAAGCCTGGGCGGGATAGCAAAGCTAACCGCCCAGATGCTCTTGAGTACGGTTCTTAAGAACTCAGTATCCGTTTGGCAGCCTGAAAGGTGTTCATATGCAGCGTTCAGTGACAGAGTTTCTTCGTCCTCGCGACATCAAGGTCGAAGAAATCAGCGCACATCATGCCAAGATCGTTCTCGAACCGTTCGAGCGTGGTTTTGGTCACACCCTGGGGAATGCACTGCGTCGCATTCTGCTTTCGTCTATGCCCGGCGCTGCCGTGGTAGAGGCTGAAATTGCGGGTGTAGAGCACGAGTACAGTGCGCTCGAAGGGGTGCAGGAAGATGTCATCGAAATCCTCCTGAACTTGAAAGATGTTGCGATCAAGATGCACAGCCGCGATGAGGCGGTGCTCTCGCTGAACAAGCAGGGCCCAGCCGTCGTCACTGCTGGCGACATTGCGCTTGATCATAGCGTCGAAATCGTCAACCCGGACCACGTCATTGCACACGTCAATGAAGGTGCCGAGCTGAAAATTCAGCTTAAGGTAGCGCTGGGTCGTGGCTACGAACCGGCTGACGCCCGTGGCTCTGATGAAGAGACCCGTGCTATTGGCCGCCTGCAGCTGGATGCCACCTTCAGCCCTGTCCGCCGCGTTTCCTACTCGGTTGAAGCCGCTCGTGTTGAGCAGCGCACCGATCTCGATAAGCTGATTATCGATTTGGAAACCGACGGTACTTTGGATCCGGAAGAGGCTATCCGTCGCAGTGCGACCATTCTGCAAGAGCAGCTGGCCGCCTTCGTCGACCTGGAAGCTGATAAAGAGCAGGAAGTCGAAGAGGAAGAAGATCACGTTGATCCAATCCTATTGCGCCCCGTAGACGATCTTGAGTTGACCGTTCGCAGCGCGAACTGCCTAAAAGCCGAGAATATTTACTATATCGGTGATCTTATCCAGCGCACAGAAGTTGAGCTGTTGAAGACACCGAACCTCGGTAAAAAATCCTTGAATGAAATCAAGGACGTTTTGGCGGCGCGCGGCTTGTCCCTCGGCATGCGGTTGGAAAATTGGCCGCCCGCTAGCCTGAAGGACGACAAGGCCTCCGCGTGAGTGTCGACTCGAGTCCCAGTTTGGTAAGGAATTACAACCATGCGTCATCGTAAGAGTGGTCGTCATCTGAATCGCACCAGCTCGCATCGTCAGGCCATGTTCAAGAACATGTCTGTCTCGCTGGTCGAACATGAAGTCATCAAGACAACCCTGCCCAAGGCCAAGGAACTGCGTCGCGTTATCGAGCCGCTGATCACCTTAGCCAAGCAGGATAGCGTTGCGAACCGTCGTTTGGCGTTCTCTCGCACACGTTCCAAAGAAGCCGTTGGCAAACTGTTCAATGAGCTGGGTCCGCGTTATGCCGAGCGTCCGGGTGGCTACATCCGTATTCTCAAGTGCGGTTTCCGCACCGGCGACAACGCGCCTATGGCGTACGTTGAGCTAGTAGACCGTCCGGTTGCTGAAGAAGCCGCTGCTGAAGAGTAAATCTTTAGTTGCTACATCTTTAAAGCAGAATGAAAACCGACCCGGCTGGGTCGGTTTTTTTATGCCTGACGTATCGAGTAATGCCGCTATAAAGCGTTAAATTGTCCGACGAGCGTGCTAGTCTAGAGTGAATTGACGGGGCCATCGGCGCTGCAGTTGTTTACCCTTGGGAGATGATTCATGGCGCATTATTCAATGCGGGGGTGTACGCGTGCAGGTCGAGGAAAAAGAGTGAGTCTCGTTTCCAGCGTAAATGAATCATCAAGGGGCAAACATGGTGACGAGGGGAGTAAACGATAACAAGGCGTCGAGGGCATGGCTTGCGGTAACGATGTTACTGCTATTGATCATCACCACCTCGACCGTGCAGGCGAATCCACGTTACGCAGGTATTGTGGTCGATCTTGATAACGGTGAAGTTTTATACGCAGAAAATGTGGATGCACCGCGTTATCCTGCTTCGCTGACCAAAATGATGACGCTGTACATGACCTTTGAGGCGCTGGAAAGCGGCACTTTAAGGCTCAATGAACCCCTCGCTGTTTCTGCCCAGGCCGCGGCTATGCCCGCTACCAAGTTATGGCTTTCTGCGGGCAGTACTATTCCTGTCGATACCGCTATCCGCGCCCTGGCTGTGCGTTCGGCGAATGATGTGGCCGTTGTGGTGGCTGAAGCGTTGGGCGGTAGCGAGCAGCGCTTTGCGCGGCTTATGACCGAAAAGGCGCGAGAGTTAGGTATGACGGCCACGACCTTCCGCAATGCCTCGGGACTTCCTGATGACCAGCAAATCACCTCCGCGCGGGACATGCTCACGCTCTCGGTGCGTGTCATGCAGGATTTTCCACAGTATTACCACTATTTTGGGCTTCAGGAATTTACCTATCGGGATAAACGTCATACCAGCCATAACCGTCTGGTACGTGACTATCCCGGCGCCGATGGTTTAAAAACCGGCTTTATTCGTGCCTCTGGCTTTAACGTAGCGACGACAGCGGCGCATGACGGCCGCCGTTTAGTCGCCATTGTAATGGGCGGCTTTAGCGCTGCATCGCGTGACACTCATATGGCCAATTTATTGGACAGAGGCTTTATGCGCGCTGAGCTGCGCGATCATCGTACGTGGATCGCCAATACCAGTTTTTCTCAGGAGTTTATGGGGTTTGGTGGTTCTACACCTCCCGTGGCGCCTCCCAAGGCGCCAACACCCGCGCCAAGCCAAATGCTTGCCAGTATTGAAACGACCGCGTTGTCGCCTGCCCCCAGTACTAGTGTAGATGAGCAACTTGCCACGATCACCGTTGAAGGCCCAGCCGAGGGAGCTCGCGCGTCTAACGCTGACCCTTTGCAGGCTTTTATTCAAAGTGAACGCTTGGTGGAAGCCCCCCCGACCGGCGCCTGGGGTATCCAAGTGGGTGCATTTAGCCAGCAAGGGCAGGCTCAGCAGCTGGCACAACAAGCGGCCCAACGCTTAACGCAAAATTTAGCCGGGCGCGTAGAGGTGGACACGCTTGAAGGCCAAACGCCGGTATACCGTGCTCGCCTGGTGGCTTTGGATGAGCACCGCGCCCGTGAAGCCTGCCGTGAACTACAACTGCAAGGCATGGAGTGCATGGTGGTCAACGCAAGCCTTTAAGCCTTCTTTTAAATGTAAAAAACCCCCACCAGCATAAAGCTGGTGAGGGTTTTTATGGTTGATGCCACGACCCACAACGGCTTTTCACCCATGCACGCGTACGCGCACAACCGCTTAGGCAAAGGCGTACGCGTTCATTGCCAGCACGCCATGCTCAACACTGCGGTGGAGCGGTGTGACATCACCGCCTGCGCCCATGGCTACCAGTAACGGCTGAAAATGCTCGGGCGTTGGATGGTTTCTGCTCGCTTCAGGGGCCGCTTGCCAGGCAAGCAACGCCTCACGGTCATTGTTCACAAGCTGGGTATCGACCCACTCTGCAAAAGTGCCGACCCAGTTGGGCATTGGGTTATCGAGCGGCATGGTTTCGTAAAGGTTATGGGTCAGGCTGCCCGACCCGATTACTAGAATGCCTTCTTCACGCAGTGGTGCTAGGCGCTTGCCCAGCTCAATCAGCTTGTCGTTGGACCAACGCACAGGCAGCGATAGCGTAACGACAGGAATATCCGCCTTGGGAAACATCAACGAAAGAGGTGCCCAGGTGCCGTGGTCGAATCCTCGTTCAACTTCTGAGGCACCCAGTAATTTGGCCAAGCGGTTGGCCAGTGCAGGCTCGCCAGGTGCCGGGTACTGCTGCTCGAACAGTTCGCGGGGAAAGCCGCCGAAGTCATGAAGGGTTTCTGGCCAAGGACTGTTACTGACTTTCAGCGTCTGACTTTCCCAGTGCGCCGAAACGACAATGATCGCCTTGGGCGTCAGTTGCTTGCCCAGCGAACGTAAAAAGTGATGGGCAGGCGTAGGGGTGAGGATCAGCATGGGAGAGCCGTGGGATATAAAAAGACTGGGTAGCATAACAACGTCTCCTGGCAGAAGGCCTTGGCAGTTACCAAGGCGCGAGCAAAAGTGTGGCGGAGAAAATTTGATAAATAAAAGTCGCTAGGGTGCGCCTAAAGCGATTAGCTAACGCCACGGCTCAGTGTAAAGCTGCCGCCGCCTAAGCCAGCCTGCACGAGCAGGGCAACGGTCCAGAACGCCGGGAATTCCCAACCACCTCCCGCATTGGAAAACATCCAGTCGTTGCCAAGATGCACGGACGTAGCACCCAGCAATAAAGGAATCATCGCAAGGCTAATCCAGCGCGTATAAATACCCAGAATCAAGGCCAGGCCGCCGCCAACTTCGCCCAGAATCGTTAAGTAGGCTATAAAGCTTGGCAGGCCCAGTGACTCAAAGTAGCCGACCGTGCCTGGCAGGGTAAACACAAACACTTTGGTCAGGCCATGGGCGAGTGCCATCACGCCAAGTGATAGTCGCAGCAGCGCGATGGCGTGGGGCTGAAGGTTGGTGCTCATGGTGGAAGTAGATGCATTCATGGGATATCTCCATTGGGCAGTGGTGCAAGTGCAATGGAGATACTTTACGTCCGTTTGCGGCAGAGATAATCCACGCGTATTAGACATCACTGTTGCGAAATAGGCGACAATCCCATCTCCTGCTCCCAGTGAGGCGGGCTGCCCCACGCATCCGCTAACACTTCAATAAACCGTTCTACCTTGGCCGGTAAAAAGCGCCGCGCAGGATAAATAGCATGAATATCCAGCATCTTAGGAGGGATCTGTGGCAGTACCTGAACCAGGCGTCCAGCGATAATGCTCTCCGTTACCAGAAAGCTGGGTTGATGAGCGATACCGATGCCTGCCTCGGCGGCATGGGTTAAAACATCGCCATTGTTGCTTTCAAGCGGGCCTTGGGGTGTCAGCGTCATATTCTCAAAACGCCAGTCGTTATTGGCTAAACCGCTTCGGTAACGCAGGCAGCGGTGGTGCGCAAGCGCCTCAGCGTTTGCCGGCACGCCATGGGTTTCAAGGTACGCCGGAGATGCGCAAAACAGCATTTGACAGCGCGTCAGACGCCTGGCGATCAGGCTTGAGTCGGGCAGGCTGCCAATACGAATGGCCACATCGTAGCCCTCTTCGAGAAGATCCACGCGGCGGTCACTTAAATCCAAGCGTACATCTAGGCCAGGATACGCCACCATAAAGCGCGCTACCAGCGGGGAGAGGTGACGCATGCCAAAACTCATGGGGCCGTTGATGCGCAAACGGCCGCTTATTTCAGAAATACCGCTGCCTACGTCGGCGGCAGCCTCATCAAGCGCCTGTAAAATTGCTTGGGCATGCGCAAGGTAGCGCTCGCCCTCGGCGGTTAAATGCAGGCGTCGCGTGGTGCGCTGAATAAGCCGCACCCCGAGCGTCTCTTCAAGGGCCATGACAATGCGCGATACCCGCGTGCGGGAAAGATCCAGCGCCTCGGCGGCCCGCGTGTAGCTGCCAAGCTCGGCAACTTTCACAAAGGCGGCAATATGGTCGAGCTGGTTCATGGTCGAGCAAACGCCCGTGCGGCCTGGTAAGGGTCAGGCTGGCCACAAATGGCGGAGATAACCGCCAAGCCATTGGCACCGGCTGCAACGACCTGCTGGGCGTGATCAGCCTTTAGCCCGCCGATGGCCACGCTTGGCAAGGTGCAGGCCGCGGCTAGCTGAGCCAGGCCTTCAAACCCTAACGGTTTAGCATGGTCCTGCTTGCTTTGGGTGGCAAACACCGGGCCCAGGCCCACGTAGTCGAGCAGTGCCACGGGGGCTGCGTGAAGCTGCTCAAGGGTATTAATCGAAAGCCCGATGATTGCCTCTGGCCCCATGGCCGTGCGCGCCTCTTGAACCGCTGTATCGCTTTGGCCGACATGCAGCCCATCGGCGCCGCTTTGCAAGGCAACGTTCAAGCGGTCGTTAATCACCAGTGGTACCCCGCTACCCGCTAGGGCCGCTTTCAAGCGCTTGGCCTGTTCAATCATGTCGGTATCGCTTGCGTGTTTATCGCGCAGTTGAACAAAACTGACGCCGCCTTTGACGGCCTCAATAACGGTGCGCTCTAGCCCTGCGGCTTTACAGAGTTGAGCGTCAGTTACCAGATAAAGCGAAAGATCAAAACGCATTAGCCTTCCTCCAGCCCGGTAAACTGACGGACGTCTGTAGGTGTTAGCTGATACAAGGCGTCCAGCAGTGCTACCTGAAAACTGCCCGGGCCTGCCGCCTGTTGTCCAGCGCGGCTACCCGCGATAGCAAAGCTTGTAAGTGCGGCTAATGTGGCGTTCAAAGGAGCTTCGGGGCTGGCCGCTACAAAGGCAGCAACGGTGGCACTTAACGCGCAGCCAAGCGTAGTGACACGTGGCATAAGCGCGTGCCCGCCGCTCAGACGCCAGTGCTGGGTTCCATCGGTAATAAAATCCTGCACACCGGTCATCGCGACAACACAGCCCTGCTGCATGGCGAGGTTAATGGCGGCCTCACGCGCTTCATCCGTAGAGGCTGTGGCATCCACTCCTCGGCCCGCGTGGGTCAAGCCGGAAAGCGTCATGATTTCTGAGGTATTGCCACGGATCACGCTGGGCTTAAAAGCCAATAGCGTTTGTGAAAGCGTTTGACGGTAGTAAGTGGCGCCCACCGCAACCGGGTCCAATACCCAAGGCGTATTGCTCTCGTTGGCCGTTCTAGCGGCAAGCTGCATACCTTCTGCCCAGTGTGGTGAAGGCGTACCGATATTGATCGAAAGTGCCCCGGCCAAGCGAGTAAATTCAGCGACTTCCTCGATAGAATGCAGCATGGCAGGGGAAGCGCCGACAGCCAGCAGGCAGTTAGCTGTGCTGTTCATCGCCACAAAATTGGTAATACAGTGCACTAACGGTGTGGTGCGCTGTACAGCGGAAAGCGCGTCGCTCAGCGGGAGTGATGTCATGGCCACCTCACAGCGTAGATCGGGTGCGATGACACCGCGACTTCCTACGCCGGTATTATCCGGTTCAGGTTCTAAGGGTGCATCTCAGCTTGAGCGTCTCAAGCGCCCCTGTCGTCTGGCTACTATCCTTGCCTTGGGCGGTGCTGTAAAGCGCAGGCGATGGGTAAGGGGGAATCCGGTAGGGTAAACGGGGCTGGAATAATGGCTGTCCTGCCCTCATGGTATGTCATCACAACGGCATCATGCGGTGTGAAACGGTTAGCTATAAGCTTGTGCACGGTATGGTTTTTGTCAAAGATAACCGCTCAATCAACTCGTTTAGCAGATAATCCCATAAGGAGCCTAAGATGACATTGCAAGGTGAACAGCATAAAGGCGTTCGTCCGGCCCCTGCGCAAACCCAAGGGTTTCGCTTAAACCATACGATGCTACGGGCGAAAGACCCCGAGCGTTCATTGGCCTTTTACTCCCAGGTATTTGGCATGCAGGTACTGCGTCGGCTGGATTTTGAAGAGATGCAGTTTTCGCTCTACTTTCTGGCGAACCTGGAAGCCAGCGACCAGGTGCCGGAAGATACCCAAGCGCGTACGGCCTGGACCTTCAGCCAAAAGGGGCTGTTAGAACTTACCCATAACTGGGGCACCGAAGACCAGGACGATTTTGCCTACCACGATGGCAATGCCGAACCGCAGGGTTTTGGACATATCTGCTTTAGCGTGCCGGACTTGGAAGCGGCCCAGGCATGGTTTGATGAGCACGATGTGACGTTCATAAAGCGGGCAGACCAAGGCAAAATGCAGGGCGTCATTTTTGTGAAAGACCCGGACGGCTACTGGATCGAAGTTATCCAGGCCGACCTAATGGCGGCGATGGGCGACTGATATGGCACACCTGCTGTTTCGGCTGCGCTACGTTACCGATGAAGAAGCCATGGAAGTCCGCTCACTACTGGCAGAACATGGTTTTGATACCTATGAAACGCAGGCCGGTTTTTTCCGCTTAGGGGTGGATGCGATCTGGCTGCGTGATGAAACCCAGCGTGAGGCGGCCGAAGCAGCACTGGCGGTGTATCAAGCCGAGCGCTTCACCAAGGCTCGGCAAGCGCACGCCGAGGCCGTGAGCCAAGGCGATGCACCTACCTTATGGCGCCGCTTGGCGGCGCATCCCTTTCAGGTCACCCTGGTAATGGTGGCGGTCGTCATGGTGGCACTGCTTACGCTGCTACCATTTCTTGGCCTGACACGTTAATCAAGCCGCAGGTGCCCACGTTTTAAGTAGAGCTTGACCCCTTCGCTGCCCGCGCTAAGTTGGGGAGCGGCGCCGGGAGGGTAGCGACACCAACTGCCCGTCGGGTATTCGGTATCGCCGTCGCACAAGGTGCCTTCCAGAACAAACGCTTCCAGGCCACCGCCCAGCGTTGGGTAGGCAATCGTCACGCCCGCCTCCCACTGTTCCAGGCTGGCACGCTCCTGGCCAAAGGTATGCAGCATTTTATAGGTAATACCCGGGCGACGATCTGGCTGCCAAGGTAAGCGGTGAGCAGGAACGGCCAGTTGAAGAATGTCATTGGCAGCAAACTGGTGAAGCTTCACCAGGATGAGCGCACCCTCATCGCCTATGTGCGGGGTGTGGCCCGTGCCGATAGGATTGCGCAGATAGGTGCCTGCGGGGTAGCGGCCATGTTCATCACCAAACACGCCCTCTAGTACAAGAATCTCTTCTCCGCCGTCGTGGGTATGTGCGGTGAACTGGCTGTTGGGCGCGTAGCGTACCAGACTGGTCGCTCTGGCTACTTCCTCGCCGATGCGATCAAGCATCATGCGCATAACGCCTGCACTGGGCGAATCGACCCATTGATATTGGTCCGGCGTTACGCAGGCAAAGTGGCTAAAGTCGGCGTTAAGGCGCATGGTATTGGCTCTTTGCAGTGGGGTGGTTATCGCGGTAGTGCAAGTCTCCTTATCCACAACCCAAAATGCAACGCAAAAAGACCGCCTTAATGACGAGCCTCGAAGAAGGCTCGCTGCATAAAAGCGGTCTTTTTTCAGGGGGTAGCCGCAAGCGTTGTCAGAATATGATGGGCGGCCTCAATACGCGCCTGGTTGGGATAATTGCGGTTAGCGAGCATCACGATGCCCATTCGCTGGCTGGGTACAAAGGCGACATAAGCGCCAAAGCCATTGGTTGAGCCGGTCTTGTTAAACCATACATCTTTATCTGCCGGTAACGGTGGCTGAAGCTGCTCGGCCTCGTTAGCCTCCAGCACCATCTCCATCGAATTGCCTGCTTGTAGTTGGTCAAGCGACACGGGGTAGGCGTAGCGTTCCCAACCAAGCCCCTGGGTCATATCGCCCATATTGACGTAGCCCATCTGTGTTGCTTCCAGTGCTTCGCGTAGGGGTTCGTCTACTGCTGAGCTGTCCATGTTGGCGTCAATGAAGGCCAGCATATCGGCGGTATTCGACTTTACCCCATAGGCCTCTGCGTCCAACACGCCGGGACTCACCCGAATCGGTTCATCCTCTTTTGAGTACCCTAAGGCGTAGTTCGCCTGCGCGTCTTCAGGTACCTGCAGGTAGCTGTGCTCAAGGCCGAGTGCTGAAAACACATGCGTTTCCATCAACTGGGCGTAAGGTTTTCCAAGACGCTGGGCGGTCAGGTAACCGAGTAATCCAATGCTCGGGTTTGAATAGAGCCGATGGGTGCCTGGCGCATACGTCGGTGTCCACTGGCGATAGTAGGCGATCATGTCGTCTTCGTTGTTGACGCTATCAGGAAACTGCAACGGCAGCCCGCCCGCCGTGTAGGTGCCCAGTTCTAACAGGCTGATGTTATCAAAGGCGCTCCCTTCAAGGGCTGGCAGGTACTGGCTGGCAGGGTCGGAAAGTGACAGAGCACCGCTGGCCTGAGCGTAAGCCGCCAGCGTCGCCGTAAACGTCTTGCTGACAGAGCCTAGCTCAAACAGCGTATCGGTGGTTACCGGCACGCCTGCCTCTTGATCGGCGACCCCATAATTAAAGTAATAGGGCGTGCCGTTAACGCTCACCGCCACGGCCATGCCCGGAATATTGTGCACATCCATCAAGTCCACGATGGTGTCGTTGACCACCGACGCTACCGGAAGGCTGCGTGGCTCATCATTCGCATAGCCAAAAGCGCTGACAAGGAGCGAACCTGCCACGATAAGCGCATTCTTTGCTGTTAACATCTTGTTCATCTGGAAACTCGTTACGTGTTGTTTATTAACATCGGGCGTTGGCCCCGCTGATTCGTTGCTTACGTTACGGCGAACCGTACAAGGTGACAAACAGCGATATTTTGCATAAGCCATTAGAAAAATTTGGGGGTCTGTATCGTGCGTCCCTACTTACCGCTAAAAGCCCTGCGCGCCTTTGAAGCGTCGGCCAGGCACTTGAGTTTTACCCGAGCGGCCGCCGAGCTATGCGTGACGCAAGCGGCCGTTAGTCATCACGTAAAATTGCTGGAAGGCCAGTTGAAGGTAGCGCTGTTCACCCGCCTGCCGCGCGGGCTGATGTTAACGCAAGAGGGCGAAATGCTACTGCCGGTCCTCAAGGCGTCTTTTGATCAGATTACGCACACGCTGGATCAATTAGGCGAGCAGAACTATCGGGAGGTATTGAATGTGGGCGCGGTGGGCACGTTCGCTGTCGGCTGGTTGCTGCCCAGGCTTGCTGACTTTCAGGAGCGTTATCCGTTTATTGATCTGCGCCTTTCGACCCATAACAACCGTACGGATATGGCCGCGGAAGGGTTCGACTTTGCTATCCGCTTTGGAACAGGCGCCTGGCACGGTATTGCGGCCCAGCCCTTGTTGCCAGCCTCGCTGTCGGTCATGTGCACGCCTGACATCGCCACCCGGCTAAAGACGCCGGCCGATGTCGTGGGTGAAACATGGCTACGCTCTTATCGCACCGATGAGTGGACGCAGTGGCTACTGGCGGCGGGGTTATCAAGCAGTGTTTCTGTGCCAAGAAGTATCGTGTTTGATTCTTCTATTGCCATGATAGAAGCCGCACAGCAGGGCGTAGGCATTGCCCTGGCGCCGCCTTCAATGTTCTCACGCCCGCTCACCAGCGGTGCTTTGGTACAACCGTTCAGCACCGCGGTGAGTTTAGGCGGGTACTGGCTGACGCGCTTACAGTCGCGGCCAGAAACCCAAGCCATGGCCTGTTTTAGAGAGTGGCTGACCATGGCAACCAATGCCTAGTGGCTATGGCTATGCTCGCTGTGATCATGCCCGTGGTCATGGTCATGGTCATGATCGTCATGTGCATGGTCGTGGCCGTCATGCGCATGGTCATCATGGCCCGGCTGGGCCAGTGCTTCGTGCAGCACTACCGCATTGTGGCGCATCATGCCAAGGTAGGTGCTCGCTTCGCCCTCGGAAGAGAGCGCATCGGCATACAGCGTTCCGGCAATCGGCAGGCTCGTCTCTTCAGAAAGTTGCTGAATGACCGCAGGATTGGTCATGTTTTCATGGAACAGGGCTTGTACGTTCTGGTCGTTGATCACGTCCACCAGCTCGGCCATGCTGGCGCCGCTGGGTTCTACTTCGGTCGATAAGCCGGTAGGTGCCAAAAAGTTGACGCCGTAAGCATTCGAGAAGTAGCCAAAGGAGTCGTGACCAGTAATCACGCTGGTCGAGGCCGGGATCTCGCTGATGAGCTCACGAATTTCAGCATCGACTTCTGCCATGTTGGCCAGGTAGTTATCGGCGTTAGCCTGGTACTCATCGGCGTTAGTTTCATCGGCCTCAATCAATCCGTCACGAATATTGGCAACGTAAATCCGCGCTTGGGCCATATCCTGCCAGGCATGAGGGTCAAATTCACCATGCGCTTGGTCGTGTCCGTGATCATGGTCATGCCCATGGTCGTGATCGTGATCGTGGTCGTGTCCATGATCATGGTAGTCGAGCTTGTTAATGCCATCGGTGGCCGTTATCAATGCGCCGTTGTAGCCGCTGGATTCAATGAGCCGCTCCATCCAGCCTTCGAACAGTAGGCCGTTGAACACCACAAGGTCCGCTTCTGTCAGTGCGCGTGCATCGCTTGGGCGAGGGGAGTAGACGTGCGAATCACCGTCAGGCCCCACCAGCGATGTTACTTCAACGTGCTCGCCGCCCACGTTCTCGACCATATCGGCCAGGATGGAGAAGCTTGTCACCACCTGAACACGGTCTGCTGCGATGGCCGCGGGCAGTGCCAACATGGCGGATACGCCAACCAATAAGCGCGAAGATAACCGTAAAGACATACCGACTCCTGTTGAATGATGTTACGTAGATGCCTCAGCGCTGAGCGGGGCTGTTTTACGCCTTAGCCGGGCAGCCAGGCTGTGGTAGCGCCCAAACATCGCCGAGAAAAGATAGCCCACACCGGCCAGCAGAATAATGCTCGGCCCCGAGGGAATATCCAGATGAAAAGAGAGCAGCAAGCCACCGGTACTGGCGACCATGGCGATCACAACGGCAATCGCCATCAAGCCTTCAAGGCGCCTGCTCCAAAAACGCGCGGCAGTGGCGGGCAGCATCATTAAACCCACCGCCATCATCGTGCCCAGCGTTTGAAAGCCCGCCGTCATGTTGAGTACCAGCAAGGCTAAAAACACGCTGTGCACCCAGCCGTTGCGGCTGTTTTGGCCGCGTAAAAAAAGCGGGTCCAAACACTCCACCACCAGTGCGCGGAAGATGATGGCCAGGGTCACCAAAATCAGCGTGCTGATGCCTGCAATCAGTAGTAATGCGGTGGCGTTAACGGCCAAAATCGACCCAAACAGAACATGGGTTAAATCAACGCTGCTGCCACCCATAGAGATCAGCATGACCCCCGCCGCCAGCGAGATAATAAAAAAGCTCGCCATGGCCGCATCTTCACGCTGGCCGCCTATCTTCGATACTGCCCCGGCAAGTAGTGCCACCATTAATCCGCACAAGACGCCGCTAATACTCATAATGGGCAGCGAGAACCCGGCCAGTAGAAAGCCGATTGCCACGCCCGGCATAATGGCATGAGCCAAGGCATCGCCAATCAGGCTCATGCCGCGTAGCACCAGAAAAACGCCCAAGGGCGGGGCCGCAATGGACAGCGCTAACCCGCCGACCACCGCGCGGCGCATAAAGCCGTAATCAAACGGCGCAATCAGCCACGTATTAAGCAGTTCCAGCATGGTGCTCTCCCAGTGAAAAAGGTACTGCTTGGGCGGGCAGTTGCTGATGATGTAGTTCACTGGGTGCCACCCAGCGGGCATGGCCGCCGTTTAACATCAATATTTCATCGGCCAAGCGGCGTAAATGGTCCATATCGTGCAGAACGATAATAATCGTCGTACCGTCATCGGCCATCTGGCGCAGGATGCGGATTAAAATATCGACCGTGTCGCTGTCCACGTTGGCAAAAGGCTCATCCAGCAGTAGCAGCTCGGCTTCCTGCATTAACGTACGCCCAATCAAGGCCCGCTGGCGCTGGCCACCGGAAAGCTCGCCTAAAGGGCGGTGAGCCAAGTGCGAAATACCCAAACGCGCCATGATGTCGCGACCTTTACGGTAGTGCACCGCACAGTAGCCTTTCAGTGCCCCATGGCTTGGCCAACTCCCGGTCATGACCAGCTCTTCCACGCTCATGGGAAAGGTTAAATCCAGCGCCAACTGCTGGGGCAGCCAGGCACGGCGCTCAGAAGGAACGCTGCATATTACGTTGCCACCTGCCGGGCGAAGTTCGCCCATAATCGCCTGGATCAGAGTGCTTTTACCGGCCCCATTGGCACCAATTAACGCCGTAATAGCCCCCGGCCTGATATCGCCATCCACATGCTCAAGCACGGTGCGATGCCCTTGGGCCAAGTGCAAATTCTTAAGCTGTAAGCGTGATGACGTGCGCTGACTCATTTGGGCCACCCGCCAGCCCACACCACCAGCGCCCACAGCGCCACAAGCGGTATCGTCACCAATAGCAGCCGTTTCGTGGCCGACAATGACATTAAAGAGAAGTGGCAAGGCCCCTCCCGGTTATGGCGGTGTGTGCGATGACTCACAGAGTACCCTCTTAACAATAGAATAAGTTATAACATAACAATTGGCGAAGCCAAAAAAATTGCTGAATATTTTACGTGCTTACTGCGTCGTGACAATGGCAAACGCGCTTACTCACTCCTCCCAAAGGTGCTTATCTACAGGGCGTTTTAGTAACGCCATGTAGCGCTAATCTGTTGGGGAGAGACCAGCAGCGCGTACTCGCCGTCCATCGTCACCGGGCCAAGCGAAACGCGGGCGGGCTGAAAGCGGTTAATAGCGGAAGACGCCTGGTTGGGCTGGGTCCAAATCTGAAGCTCATTGACCAGCATGCCCATGGCAAAGTTCATCGCCCCGTCACGCTCGCGGCCATCGGCCGCAATAATACCGCCCGCAATGCCGTTAATCACCAGTGAGTTCACCCGCTCACCCCAGCCACGGCGTGCCCGCTCGGCCTGGGCAAGTTCCAACCCCAGCGCTTGCACACCGCTTAGCTCACCACGGGCTTTTAAGCGCTCATACTGCGCCAACGCCGCCTGGTGTGGCTGGCTATCCAACAACACCCCGCCAAGCGCCAATGCTGATTTCACCACACCGATCCGCGCATCAAAACGGTCATCGCGGTCGCTTGCCTCGCTGGCCTGATAAGCATCCACCACAAGGCTTGCGCCATAAATACCTGTCCAACCCCACTCCCACACATTGGCCTGCCGCGCACCGCGCTCAAATACATCGTCGTAGCCCGCCCATTCATTGGTGGGTTGCGCCAAGGCTGGCAGTGCCACAACGCACAGCAGTACGCCTAAAAGAGGGTGTAAACGCATCGGGAAAGTCCTGTCATCAAAGGGGGATGGCATTAAGCGTAGCATGTACGTGAAAGGCAGTTTGCGCGGTGGCTAATCGCTAAGTATGACTAAGGTCAATGGCGCTTAAAGGCGATCCCCGCACAGGCGGGGATGAACCGTCAGTGGTCGATATGAGCGATAATGGAAAAGTTGATCCCTGCGCGAGCGATAAAGAGCCGGGGTATTTAGATGGCCATCCCTCCATCGCGGGTGCGCTAACGGTTACTGCCGCGCTGCTTGAATGGGTTAATACTTGAAAGTTGGTGAGGTTGTAGTGCTGCCTTGGAATTAACGCTAGAGGCCAGCTTTAAGCAAAAGAGCCTCAATGGAGGCTCTTTGAAATAGCGGTGTTGGAACCGCTTATTTGTCCTTGTCCCAGTGTTCAAAGGCGCGCTTGTCATCGGGGAGCCGGACGATGTCACCGATGTTGAGATCAGGAAGGCCTTTAATATGGTGGCCTTTGGTGTCCATGATGGCGGCAACGCTGCCAATACTAACGGCGTCTTCTTCTCGGTAGGCTTCCACTTTTACGTGGACAATTTTGCCTTGGTAGCGGGCGGATAAAATATCGCCGGTGCCAATGCGGGCGTGTTCATGGTGGTCGTTAGCAAACAGTTTGGATACGCTGTCTTTGCCGGGGTCTTCCCATTCGATATGTCGATGCATCGTGGTTTCCTTGTAAGTGGGCCGAAAAACACAAGTGTAGTTTGATTTTTATTGATTTTGCTAGTTATTGGTTAATGGGGCCCTTGCCAATGTGCTGAAACATAAAGGTTAAGGCCGCAGGTAGGCTGGCACGCCAAACGCGCCAAGTGTGCCCGCCGGGGTAGAGGTCCAAGCGTACATCATTAGGCTGAATGCGTTCCATGGCTTGGCGTAGCTGGCGGGCGTGAAACTCGGCGTCGTACACATCGCTGCGGCCTGCGCTAATGTAAAGTGGCACGATCGGGATGTCGCTCTCTTCTGCGCTGGGCCGGGGCGTTACGTTAATGCGATACGCTTCAAGGTAAGCGGGGTAGTTGAGCTGGTCCCATAAAGCAGTATCAAAATTGCCTTGCTCATCCAAAAACGCGGGATGGCGGTGTGCTGAGGAATTGCTCGGCGGATACGGAAGATAGCTTGCCGGGCTTAGCGCTGCGGCGGCGGCAAACATCTCGGGCTTTTCCAGGGCAAAGTTAAGCGCGCCAAACCCTCCGGCGGATAGCCCGCCTACGCCGCGAAGCGCTCGCGTGGCGCCCACTCGGTACTGGTTTTCAACATGCGGCATCAGGTCGTTAAAAAAGGCGCTGCGGGCGGCCTCATTATGGCCGTCTACCCACCAGCTGCGGCTACCGGGCATGATGAAAACGGCAGGAGGAATGTGCCCCGCGCGAATCAAACGATCAGCGGTTTGGGCAAGGTTGCCCTTGGCTAGCCAGTCTCGTTCGTTGCCAAAAGAGCCATGGAGCAGATAAACCACTGGGTAAGGCTCGGCGGCATTGGCGTCATAATGGTCGGGTAGATACACGGTGTAAGGGTAGTCGTGGCCCAGCGTGGGCGAGTCAAAGGTGTCGTAGTGCACCTCGCCAGCAACGGCGGTGTTAAACAGGCTCCATAGGCCCGCCAAGGCTGCCAGGCTGGTCAACAAGGAACGTAACAACCCATGAAATACACTTGAAAATGAGAAGAGTGACAAACAGCCTCCGGGAATTATCGCAGGGTTATAGCGTCGTACACCGTACCCGCCGACACTGTTCAGCGCAGGCGAATGTCAAGCATACATGGAGCAGGTATGCATAAAAGGATAGAGGAAATTTACTGGTTGCGTGCGTACGGCTGCGTGGCCGTGTTTTTATTTCATTTGCTGGACCACGTTAATCAGCGTGTGGATAACCTGGCCACCGACCTGATGCGCCTGCCGTTGGTATTGGGCACGCCGATCTTTTTGTTCATTTCAGTGTTTGTGTTTGCCATGCGCTATGACAAGGCAGTGCCGCCCGGCTTTTTGGCCCAACGGGTGAAGTACGTCATGCTGCCTTATCTGGTTTATGGCTTTATCTACTCGACAGCCGAGTGGGTTCAGCTGTATATGACAGGGGAGCCGGTAGGCTTTGCCGCCAATGCGCTGGAGTACTTTGTTTTCGCCGGGTGGCACGGTTATTTCTTGATTATCGCCATGCAGTTTTATATCGCTTATTGGCTGTTTACCCGTTGGCAGCTGTGGCGCTTTAACCCGGTGCCGTGGCTGTGGGTGAGCTGTTGGGTGAGTATGACGTACTGGGGAGTAGCGTATTGGCTGGGTGTGGCGCTGCCGGGGTATCTGCTCTGGGTGGCGCCTCTGGGCTGGATATATCTGTTCTTTCTAGCCCTGGTGCTGGTGCGTTACTACCCCTTTGATAGTGGAGCCCAGGCACCGCTGCGGCCTTTATGGATGCAGTACCTGTCGTGGCCTTTGTGGCTGGTCGTGTTGGTTTGCCTGCTGGTCGCGGCCAGTGTGGCGGGTTGGTTGCAGTTCTCATCCAAGGAAGTGTGGGTGATACCGCTGTTCATGCTCTCAACGTTTGTAGCGATGCGTTATTTAAAAGACATCACAGCGCCTCGCTGGGTGCGCTATATCAACCAGTATTCGTTTGGTATTTACCTGGCGCACCCCATGTTTTTTGCCATTACCGATGCACTGGTGATGCCGTTGGCGTTGCCTATAGCGGTTTACGTGCTGCTGCTGATAGTGATGGGTGCCACGGGCTCTATCCTGCTCAATAAAATGGCGAACACCACAAAAGCCGGGGCCATGATGTTTGGCAAGCGACTAAAAGTGTAGGGCGTTGACGCGCCGTGCGGTGGGTTGGAAGCTGAGAGGGGCGCTCAATGTCTTTTTATGCACCAATTAGGTGCGCTTATACTTATATTTGATCTATTTTGGGTCAAAAAAACAGGTCAGCGTGTGTTTAGAAGCCTCGGGAAATATTTATGCGTCATAGAGAGGCATGTAGGCGCATTTTTTATATACTTTAAAACAACAGGTTAGTGATTTCGTAGGACATGTTGGTGCAGGGTTGGCATGTTCTCTGCATTATATTTGTCAGCGGCTAGCCACCGTAGGCAGATGCCTCTCGGCGTGCTACAACAATAGCCGGTTTGAAATGATCGCTAGGCGATGTGTGATTCAATTTCAGGCAAACGTTAAGCGAATAAAAAGGATAGGCCTGTCAGGCACGCACTTTATTAAATGACGGGGTTTGTCTAATAACACTTTTATCGATAGCTTACTGTTACATGCTTTAAGCCACGCCCATATCGGAGGCACAATGTCAGCCAAGACTCTCGCGCTAATTGAAGAACATGATGTTAAGTGGGTGGATCTGCGTTTCACCGATACTCGTGGTAAAGAGCAGCACGTTACCGTGCCTGCCCGCGATGTAGACGAAGAGTTCTTCGAGAATGGCCAAATGTTCGATGGCTCCTCAATCGAGGGCTGGAAAGGCATTAACGAATCCGACATGATCCTGCGCCCGGAAGACGGCACTGCTTTCCTCGACCCCTTCACCGAAGACGCTACTCTGATTTTGCGTTGCGATATCATCGAGCCTGCCACGATGCAGGGCTATGACCGTGACCCGCGTTCTATCGCTAAGCGCGCTGAGGCGTACCTGGAGTCTACCGGCTTGGGCGATACTGCTTTCTTCGGTCCGGAGCCTGAGTTCTTCATTTTTGACGAAGTGCATTGGAAGTCCGACATTCAGGGCTCCATGTACAAGATTTCTTCCGATGAGGGCGCTTGGGCGACCAGTAATCAGGTAGAGGGTGGCAACCTGGGGCACCGTCCGCGCGTTAAAGGCGGTTACTTCCCGGTTCCTCCGGTCGACAGCTTCCACGATATTCGTGGCGCGATGTGTAACACCCTGGAAGCGATTGGTCAGACCGTTGAAGTTCACCACCACGAAGTGGCGAATGCGGGGCAGAACGAGATCGGCGTTAAATTCAATACGCTGGTGAAGAAGGCGGACGAAGTTCAGGAAATGAAGTACGTGATCCACAACGTGGCCCACGCGTACGGCAAAACTGCGACCTTCATGCCCAAGCCGCTGGTTGGTGACAACGGTTCTGGTATGCATATTCACCAGTCGTTCTGGAAAGATGGTCAGAACCAGTTTGCCGGTGATGAGTACGCAGGCCTGTCGGAAATGGCGCTGTATTACATCGGCGGTGTGATCAAGCACGCACGCGCTCTGAACGCCTTCACCAACGCCTCGACCAACTCGTACAAGCGTTTGGTACCGGGGTTTGAAGCGCCGGTTATGCTGGCTTACAGCGCCCGTAACCGTTCCGCCTCTATCCGGATTCCCTATACGGTAAGCCCCAAAGGCAAGCGCGTTGAAACCCGCTTCCCTGACCCGACCGCTAACCCGTACCTGTCGTTTGCTGCTCTGCTAATGGCAGGTATCGACGGCATCAAGAACAAGATTCATCCTGGCGATGCCATGGACAAGAACCTGTACGACCTGCCGCCAGAAGAAGGCAAGTTGGTACCGACCGTTGCCAACAGCCTGGACCAGGCTCTGGAAGCGCTCGACGCTGACCGTGCGTTCCTGACCGAAGGTGGCGTGTTCACCGACGATATGATTGATGCCTATATCGAACTCAAGATGGAAGAAGTGGAGCGTATTCGCATGACCACGCACCCCATCGAATTTGATATGTACTACAGCTGCTAATCGCGTTTTGACGCGATAGCCCTAAAACCCCGCTTCGGCGGGGTTTTTTATTGCACTTAACCAGTGAAAGGGTACGCCTTAACGGTACTCCATGCACTAAAATAGTGCATGTGGTGGATCGCACCATGGCAGGTTGCGCGCTTAACGCTCGTTGAATCAAGGCTTGGCGCCCACAAGGCGTGCATGCTGATGAAAGGGGCCAACCTGGCGTGCTTTTTGCAGTTTCTCTTACGTATTGAACGTTTTTATCAGCGACATTCAGGACACTTCATGTATCAGCGTTTACTAGAACATCTCTCCATGGCAGTACTGCTGCTGGACGGTGAGCTCCGCGTACGCTGGATGAACCCTGCCGCCGAAGCGCTGTTGGCAGTAAGCTTTAGCCGTGTGCAGGGGAGCAGCCTGGATACCCTGCTGGGCGGTGATGAAAGTATCGACCAGGTGTTGGCCAAGGCGCGGGATGCCTTTCATCCCTACACCCAGCGCGAGGCGCGCATTACCCCGGTTAACGGTGAGGCGCTGACGGTGGATTACACCGTGACGCCCCTGTCGGAAGACGAGCTTCTGCTGGAAGTAGAACCTCGTGACCGCTTGATGCAAATTTCCCGCGAGGAAGCGCTCACCACGCGCCAGGAAACCATCAAAGTGCTGGCCCGGGGCTTGGCCCATGAAGTGAAAAATCCGCTGGGCGGCATCCGCGGGGCGGCTCAGCTATTAGAGCGTGACCTGGATAAGCCTGAATTGCGTGAGTTTACCCATATCATCGTGGAGGAGGTTGACCGCTTGCGTGATCTGGTGGATTCGATGCTTGGCCCGAATCGCATTGTTAAGCACGCGCCGGTGAACATCCACAAAGTGCTGGAGCGGGTAAGAACGCTGCTGGTGGCTGAACATCCGAATATCACCATCCGCCGCGATTACGACCCTAGCCTGCCGGACCTTTCCGGGGATGAGGCGCAGATGATCCAGGCCGTGCTTAACGTGGCCAGGAACGCCGTGCAGGCCATGAGCGATGCCGAGACCCCTGTGCCCGAATTGATGCTGCGCACCCGTGCCCGGCGCCAGTTCACCCTGGGTGCTGAGCGCCACCGGTTAGTGAGCGAGGTGGGTGTGATCGATAACGGCCCTGGTATCCCGGAAGGGCTTAAAGAGACGCTCTTCTACCCGATGGTGTCAGGGCGTGCTGAAGGCAGCGGATTGGGGTTGTCCATCGCTCAGTCGATCCTGCATCAGCATCAAGGGTTGATTGAATGTGACTCACGCCCCGGGCACACCGAGTTCCGCTTACTGATTCCATTGGTTATTAATTGCACCGGAGAAGCATCATGATAGAGGCGACACGTAACGAGGTTGCACGGGTGGTCGTTGTGGATGACGATCGCGCTATCCGCTGGGTGCTTGAACGTGCATTGGCACAGCCGGATCTTGATGTAGAGTGCATAGAACGCGCCGATACAGTACTGGAACGACTGCTGAAAACCCCACCGGATGTGCTGGTGACTGACATTCGCATGCCGGGCATTGATGGGCTGGATCTTATGTCGCACATCCGTGAGGCGCACCCGGATTTGCCGGTCATCATCATGACCGCTCATTCGGATCTCGACAGTGCAGTGGCCTCTTATCAAGGCGGTGCGTTTGAGTACCTGCCCAAGCCGTTTGATGTGGATGAAGCGCTGGCGCTTGTGCGCCGGGCGGTGGCTCATGCGCGCGAGCGCCAACGACCGATCAGCGTTCCCGAAGGTTTGAACGCAGAAATCATTGGTGAAGCCCCGGCCATGCAGGAGGTGTTTCGGGCCATTGGGCGGCTCTCTCATTCGCATATTACTGTGCTCATCAATGGCGAGTCGGGCACCGGTAAAGAACGTGTAGCCCAGGCACTCCACCAGCACAGCCCCCGGGCGGGCAAGCCGTTTATTGCCCTGAACATGGCGGCTATCCCGCGTGATCTGATTGAGTCTGAACTGTTTGGCCACGAAAAAGGCGCGTTTACCGGGGCCGCTGCCCAGCGCCAGGGGCGCTTTGAACAGGCCAACGGCGGCACGCTGTTTCTGGATGAGATCGGTGATATGCCGGCTGAAACCCAAACTCGCTTGCTGCGCGTATTGGCCGACGGTGAGTTCTACCGAGTGGGCGGACATACCCCGGTCAAGGTCGACGTGCGGATTATCGCCGCGACACACCAGAACCTTGAGTCGCTGGTGGATGATGGGCGCTTTCGTGAGGACCTTTTTCACCGCCTGAATGTTATCCGCATTCACTTGCCGCGTCTTGCCGAACGCCGTGAGGATATCCCACGACTCACACGGCATTTTCTTGCTGAAGCCGCCAAAGAACTTGCCACCGACATCAAGGTACTCACGGCTGAAACCGAGGAGCACCTGACGCGCCTGTCGTGGCCGGGTAACGTGCGCCAACTGGAAAATATCTGCCGCTGGTTAACGGTAATGGCGTCTGGGCGTGAAATTCTGGTGGAGGACTTACCGCCAGAGCTACGCTCCCCCCAGGCAACTGAAAGCGGTGGCCACGGCGACTGGCGCACCGCCTTTCGGGAATGGGCCGACCGTGCTCTGGCCGAAGGGCATACACATCTGTTGGAAGAGGCCGTACCCGACTTTGAGAAAATTCTGATTGAGACGGCGTTAAAACATACCGGTGGGCGTAAAGGAGAAGCAGCGGAATTGTTAGGCTGGGGGCGCAATACACTAACGCGTAAATTAAAGACGCTGCTACCCGCCCTGGCAGACGAATAATGGTGCCACTGTTCGCGCTAAACGAGCATTGATTGCTTGGTAAGCGTTTGGCACTGCGTTAGAAAACGCTCAAAGTCGCTCAGTATGGTGTCCAGGCTAGCGTGAAGACGATGGTCGTCATCAACCATCCGTAACGAGAGTTGCTGCAACCGGGCGCGTTCAATAACGGGGCCGGGCAGTACGACGTCATCCTGCCAGCCGTGGATGATATGGGTAAGCTGAGCCTGAATTATCGGCGAGGTTTCGGGGTACGCCGGTAAGCCAAGCGCAGGGGCAAGTAAAAAACAACCTAAAAGGGGATGCTGAGCGCTAACCGCAGCGCTCAGCCATCCTCCCAAGCTTGAACCCGCTAGCACACATGCTGCGGGGTTATCATTGCGTTTTGACAGAGTATCCAACAGATGATCCAGCCGCCTGGGGGGCTCTGCCATGCCACGGTAATCCATAACGACCGGCTCACAATCATCGAGCGTTTCGGCGATCCCTTTGAGTGCTTGAATTTTCAAGGCACCGGGCCCGCTTTCCAAGCCGTGTGAAAGATAGACGGTCATCATTATGGTTATTCCGCTGCTCTTTCAATCGCCTGGCCGCCTTCCGAGATATCCTCTCCCGCGCCATGAATCGTATTACAACCGCTGATCGCCAGCAGTGTGGTTAATAGCACTACACCCATCGCCCATGTGCGTTTCATTGAATGATCCCTTCTTGTTGATCAGAAATAGTCGTGAGTAGAAACAGTCTTGCGTAAAACCATTCTTGCATAAAACAGTACGGCTGCCTCAGCAACGCAGTAGCCCATACCAAGTGCGCCTTCGAAGTATCTTGCCTTCTCTTTATATTAGCCAGCAATAACACGTTAGGGTAATAAGTAGTACGTTTTGGCCGAAATAAAGTGAGCAATGGCCAAACGTTCAGCTTCCCCAGTGGCGCTTAGTGTCACGGTTGCCATCTAATGGGCAGGTATTTTTTGTCGCATGTGCCTTTTTTGCACACGGTTAAAGAGGGTTTTAGTTGTTTTTTAGAAAAGTATTTTTGTTTCAAGTCATTGATTTAATTGTTTTTATGTTTTTATGTTGGTGGTTGGCCTAAAGCCTGCAATATCATGAGTAGGAACAACATGAGCGGATTGGTAGGAAGTAAGGGAAGGCAGGAGCCAAGTAGAAGAACAGGACGTTAAAGGACACTCATCCGCTCATTTGTATTAGCATAAGGATATGCTAATCGTCGAGGCCAAGGATTGGCTGAGATGCAAAATGACCACTTCGCGTAAGCGATGTGGTTTTTTTGCGTTGTGTGTTTTTTTAAGTTGTTGAAAGTTATAACATTGTTGCTTTCTGCTTATAATCTGCAAAAGATTTGTACAGATGACGTCGCCGATTTAGTCTATCCTTGCAGCATACTAAATCTAAGCGGTTAGAACATGCCAATGCAGTAGCCGCGCATTTCAGGAACAAGCGTTATGGCGATGGGATTGATGTTATGCATGTTTGTGCTGTTCTTGGTGTTTTCCGCCATCGGGTTATACATGATGTTTAAAAGCTCTTTTATGGTCACAACAGAAAACCACGAAGACATACCGCCCGATATTTGATGTTTACCGCCCAACGGCGCGTTCTAAGAATGATACATACACTAAACGATCATGCCCACGAAAGTGGGCATGATCGTTTGGGGTGAGCATAACGCGGCGGGCTATTTTTTCTGCCAGCGGCCACGGCCTCTGTCGGGCACCATGCGTCCGATAATGAATGCGAGAGGGCGTATGCCGTCTTCGCAAGACCAAGTAAATGACAGGGTTGGTTTTAACGTAGTGCGTCGTGGTTAAATTGGCGAATAGTTAATGTTTAGCCTGCCCAATAGAGGCTAAGTAGAGCAAAGCCATAACCCATAGCGGCGCCTGCAAGAACATCGCTAATGTAGTGTAATCCAAGCCCAACACGAGAAATCGCAATCAGTAAGGCCAAAGGCACTACTAAAGGCAGCAACCACGGCGTATGGACTGCCACCAGTACGCTGAACAGCATGGCATGCATGGTGTGGCCGCTAGGGAAGCTGTAACGGTCACGCGCAGGCTCCCCGCAATGCACGCCCCCCAGGTAGGTGATAAAAGGCCGCTCGCGGCACAGGCGCGTTTTGACCAGGCGGTATACTGCCATCGCCAGCAGTGCGATGCTGGCGTATTGCACCATACGCCAGGTTCCATCCGGCTGTAGCCAAGGCTGAGCGGCTATCAGCAGTACCCAGATAGGCCAGTCACCTATTCGACTGGCGGCTTGCAAGAGAATTCGCCACGGGCGAAACAGGTTGAGTCGTGTCACCCGCTGGCAGAGGCGCCACTCCAGCAAATCAAGACGATCGAATACGACAAGCGGGCGCGGACGCATGGTAATTCTCCTGGGCTTGCTGAAGGTACTGCATAAACTGGTCTGCAATGCCCGACCAGCTTTGCTCAAGTGCGCGAAGGCGCGCAACACGCCCTAGCCGTGCATAGTCGGCGGGGTGTTGGCAGAGCTCGACGGCCGCTTGCTGAAACGCGTCGCCATCATCAAGCGCTATCGTCATGCCGTTTTGATCATTTTCGATCAGTTCAGCGCTTGCTGCGTATCGATAGGCCACAACAGCCAGACCACTGGCCATGGCTTCCGTAATCACATTACCCCAGGTTTCTGACAGCGAAGGGAAGACAAAGATATCGGCGCTGGCATAGTGGCGGGCTAATTCATGTTTATCGACGAACCCGGTGAAGTGTGCATCAGGTAGCGCCTTTTCAAGCTGCGCACGCGCTGGGCCATCGCCCACAATGACCTGGGCCATATCCGGGCGCACTTCACGCATGGCTTGCAGTGTTTCCTGGAGTAGCGAGAGGTTTTTCTCAGCGGCTAAACGACCGACATAAATGGCCACTGGCTGATGGTCACTCACTCCCCATTGGCGGCGTAACGCGCTATCCCGAAAAGCGGGTGAAAAGCGCTCTCCGTCGATCCCGCGCGACAGCACCTTAACACCGTGAATGCCTTGGCGGCGTAGCGTCTCGGCTTGTAAATGGGTGGGGACCAGCGTGGTGGTACAACCATTATGAAAGTAGCGTAAATAGCGCCGCGTGGCAGAGGATAACCACGACACACCGTAATCGTGGCAGTAGTGGTCAAAGTTGGTATGCCAGCCCGCCACCAGAGGAATATTGAGTTGCCTCGCCGCATGTCGTGCCGCCCAGCCAAGCGGGCCTTGGGTAGCAAGATAGATCGTATCAGGACGGTACTTACGCCAGAAACGGCGCAGCTTAGCGGGCGTTACCAAGCCTACCTGTACTTCCGCATAGCCAGGTAAAGCGACAGATTTAACCTGCATTTCCTGGGCAATATGCGTAGCGCTTCCGGGTACTTTGGGGCGCGGGCGAATCACGTCGACCGTTACGCCCTGCTGGTGCAGTTCGTGGTTAATGCGGCTTAGCGTGTGCGCAACGCCATTAATATCGGGTGACCACGTTTCACTCACAATACATAGCCGCATAAACGATACGCCCCTTAATCATATTTTAACTTAGTGTGGCCGGTAACGATGACATTGCCAAGTCAGGACAGTGAAAAACTAGTGACATAAATATCAATCGCCGTTTGTTTACTTATTGATAGGCCTGCTTTTTAACGGCGTTATTATTAATAGATTACAACCTGATAAAAGCAACTGAAAGAGGAATTTTATAATAAAAGATTCGTTGGCTATTTTTTTTACCGTTGGGTGTGCTGCAGTGTTATTAGGACAATAGGGTTTTCACGGACAACTAAAAAGAGCCGTGGGCGCATGCCACTACGTTCTGTGATGTTGCTTGAGCATATTGGTAGTGCGTTGCTAAGAAGTGGTATGTTTTATTAGGCTCTAATGACGTTTTAATAAAGAAGATTTGCCATGCTTGGATGGGTATTCATGAATGAACACTGGTTTTACATGGCGATGAAGCTGGGCGAAATTGGCGGCTCCTGGAACAAGGAACGGAAACATGATGATCAACGACTGGATAAATGCGGGGCTCTTGATAGCTTTTCTGACGGTCGCGCTGGCCTCCGGTTTTATCATGCGGAAAAGAAAGAGCTGGTCCCACAGCATCTCCGTTCACGTTGTTCTGTTCGCCGCGAATGCGGGTTTCCTGCTGACTCTGAATAAGACCATCAATCAGATACTGGTCGACAGGAAGGTCTCCGCCATAAAGCCGGATATCATTGACGACCTGACCTTGGTGGCTATTGGTCTGACCGCCATGCAGCAAACCTTCCTGCTGATTAACCGCCTGACGGCCGATCAGGTAACGAAGGGAAGCGATAAAACCTCGGCCACAAGCATCGCTCGCATCCTTAAACTTGCAATGGTGCTGGTGTTACTGCTTTTGTTCAGTGAACATCTGGGCCTGAGCTTTTCGGGCCTCTTGGCCTTTGGCGGCTTCGGCGGTATCGCCATCGGTATTGCCGGACGGGATGTTCTAAGCAATGTTTTCTCCGGCGTGATGCTCTATTTCGACCGCCCCTTCAAGTTTGGCGACTGGATTCGTTCTCCAGACCGTAATATTGAGGGTACCGTCGAGGAAATCGGTTGGAGAATGACGAAGATCATCACCTTCGATAACCGCCCGCTCTTCGTCCCTAACTCCGTTTTCTCAACGATCAGCGTCGAAAATCCGGGGCAGATGCGTAACAGGCGCATCAGTACTACGGTCGGCCTCAGGTACGAGGATGCCGACAAGGTTGCCGCCGTCGTCAACGATATTCGCGCGATGCTTCAGAAGCACGACGGCATTGATTTCACGCAGACTCTCCTCGTCTACTTCAACGAATTTGCGGATTCCTCACTAAATATTATGGTCTATGGTTTTACCAGGACCACGAAATGGGCTGAATGGCTGGCGATCCAGCAAGATATCTACCTTAATATCATCACTATCGTGCATGGTCATGACGCCGATTTTGCCTTCCCCTCTCGGACTGTCTATCTTGAGAAGGATTAAACTCACGCCACCGTTAATAACCATACACAGCCTTAAGCAATATGTTTAAGGCCCTTCGGTAGGCTTGCTGGTGAAATCCGTCACCGGTTTATCTATGGGCTGGTCCAGCCGCTCGGAAAAAGCCCGCAGGCCTGCCAGAATCGGTTTAAGGGCATACCACAGCTCGTCATCTTTGAGCATGTGATACACCCCGGTGATGCCGGGGGCGCTGTCTTTTTCTTCTTTCTCTTTGTCCTGGCTTCGTGCTTGCTCCTTGTGCTTGGCCTTGTCCTCATGGCGATGGTTGCCAACCTGCTCAATTCCCTCTTTAAGCGCAAATATCACTTGGTAAAACCGATCTGGTGGTAGCGTTGAAAGCGTCATCACGATGACCGATAAGTTCTGAATAGTGTTAAGCGAGCCGGGTTTATTTAACCCGTCTACCGCAATACGCATTAGCTCATGATTAGAGGCAACCATGTCATTGGCAAACCGCAGCAGACCGTGCTCATGGAGCGTTTGCACCAGCCTATCAAGTTCCTCCTGAGCATCCGGGCCGATAGTAGGCGGCGGCACGTCGTAGGAAATTCGTTCGGCCATCACATTTTCCTCGGATTGGTTTGCTGGGCAGGCGGAAGCTGGTAGTCATCCTTTGCCCATTTGACCTCGACCGCAACGCCCTTATTGGGCGTACGGTGGCCGTAGCGGTAGTTGTTACTGGGGAGCGGGAGGGCGGTGTGTTTGTCGAGCACTTCAAGCTTTACGGCAACTTCCTTATAGGCAGGTGTTTGCACATCGGGGTCGTTATGTTCGCCGGTCAGCGAGTTAACCCCCAGTTTGCCGAAGTGAATGGGCATAAAAAGAGTTTTTCCTGCGGCACGCTCGGTGACGATAGCTGGAAACTCAATGCTATCCCGACGTGAAGCTATCTTGACCCATGTGCCGTCTTCGATCCCGCGCTCGGCGGCAAGCTCGGGGCTAACTTCAACAAACCCATGGGCTACCTGGTCACAAATACCCGGCGAGCGGCCAGTCTGATTGGTTCCCTGAAACTGTTCCAACAGACGACCGTTGTTCAACATTAGGCCGTACTCTTTATCCGAGGCCTCTGAAGGCTCTTTCCACTCCAGCGGAAACAGGCTAGCTTTGCCATCCTCCGTCGGAAATCCATCGGTATACAGCAGTGGCGTATCGGTGCCGTCCTCGGCAACCGGCCAGAGCAACGACTTCCAGCCTTCCAGGCGCTCGTAGCTGACCCCCGCGAACATGGGGGATATAGATGCGCACTCTGCCATGATCTCGGAGGGGTGGTTATAGCCCCAGTCGTGGCCCATTTGCGCGGCAAGGTCCGTTAAAATACGCCAATCTGGGCGGCTGTCGCCCAGTGGATCAAGCACTTGGTAGAAGCGCTGAATACGCCGCTCGGTATTAACAAAGGAGCCGTCTTTCTCGACGCTGGGGCAGGCGGGCAGCACGACATCGGCAAACTCTGCGGTACGGCTCAAGAAGACATCCTGCACTACCATAAAATCGAGACTTTCAAACGCGGAATGGACGTTATGGGTATTGGAGTCGGAGAAGGCCGTTTCCTCGCCAATAATGTACATGGCTTTAAGCTTGTCCTCGGCGGCGGCTTGCACCATCAGGAAGTTGCCATAACCGATTTCACTGGAGAGCTGTTCAGGCTTAACGCCCCACCCTTTGGCCCACCGCTTACGGGCGTCTTCGTCGGTAACCTTTTCATAGCCTGGATACATATTGCGCAGGCAGCCAAAGTCGCTGGCCCCCTGCACATTGTTATGACCGCGCATGGGGTAGCCACCGGTGCCCGGTTTGCCGTAGTTACCCGTGACCAACAGCAGGTTGGAGAGCGCGGTGCTGGTATCCGAACCGTGGCTATGCTGCGTAATTCCCATGGCCCATAGCAGGCAGACACGTTTTGCCCGGCCGATTAATTCAGCGGCCTCAATCAATTGCTGTTTGGGAATGCCGGTTTTCTGCTCGGCAAAATCAAGCGTAAACGGCGTCAGCGATTCACGATACTCATCGACGTTATTGACCCAGCGCCCGAGGAATTCATGGTCGGCCAGGTCGTTATCGAACATATAGCGTGATAGCGCCGACGCCCAGATTAAATCGGTGCTGACATTGGGGCGCATGAAAAGATTCGCCCGCTCGGCCATTTCATGTTTGCGCGGGTCGAACACCACCAGCTTTTGGCCATGCAGCTTCTGTGAGGACTTGATGCGCGAGGCAATCACTGGGTGGTTTTCGGCGGTATTACTGCCTACCAGCACCATTACTTCAGCCTGCTCTATGTCCTTGATGGTACCGGCGTCGCCACCGTAACCCACAGTGCGGAAAAGCCCTTTAGTCGCCGGGTTTTGGCAGTAGCGGGATGAGTTATCCACGCTGTTGGTACCAATAATCAGCCGGGCAATTTTCTGCGTTAGGTAGGCCTCTTCGTTGCTGGCTTTACTGGAGCCAATAAAGCCCACGCTCTGTGGGCCGTGGGTGTCGCGCACGCTTATCAGTTGGCTCGCCACCAGATCCAGCGCTTCGTCCCAACTGGCTTCACGGAACTGACCCTTTTCCCGAATCAGCGGTGTCGTGAGGCGTTTTTCACTGTTTACAAAGTCCCAGGCAAATTTGCCCTTGATGCAGGTGGAGATACCGTTAGCCGGGGCATCTGGCGTGGGCTGAACCTTAAGAATGTTGCGATCACGGGTCCACATCTCAAACGCGCAGCCTACACCGCAGTAGGTGCATACCGTTTTTGTACGTTTGATGCCCGGCTCGCGCAAAGCGGCATCCAGTTCTGAAACACCGGTGATGGGTATGGCGCTGGTGGTGTTTTCGACTTCCTTGACTATTTCAATCATCGGCCGTTTAAGCGACCAGGGCAGTGCGGTCAGCGGGCCTGTCTGGCCGTACATGCTGTTTTCCTGCAGCGCATTACACGGACAAACCGTTACACAGTGGCCGCAATGTACGCAGCTTGAGTCGTTGATCTTTTCGCCACCATCCCAGAGTACGCGCGGGTTTTCGCTGGAAAAGTCGATGCTCAGCGTCTCATTAACTTCGACGTTTTGGCACGCTTCCACGCATTGGCCGCACAGAATGCACTGGTCCGGGTCGTAGGTGTAGAAAGGGCTAGAAGTATCCTTTTCATGAGGCTTGGGCGTGAATTCGTAGCGCTGGATGGGTATCTGCATTTCTACCAGTGCATTGTGCACCGTGCAGTCGCCATTGTTGTTCTCGCATACGGTGCAGTAAAGCTCGTGCTTGGCTAACAAGCGATCCATTCCTTCATGGCGAGCGGCTTCGGCCTCTCTGTCTTGGCTGGAAACGTTAAGACCCTCTTCGGTACGCAGCGTACAGCCTCGTTTTATCTCGCCGTTAACATTAACCCAGCACGTATCGCAGGTTTCGATAGGCCCCAGGGAGGGGTGATAGCAGACGCTGGGTAAGTTAATGCCTTGGGCTTTTAGAAAGTCGATTAGCGGTTCATCGGCGTTGCCGGTTAATGTTTTATCATCAAACGTAATCGTGCACGGTCGGTTCATGTGGGCATTCCTCCATGGATCCCTTGTTTTTTATCCTGGTATCAGTCCTCTTTAATGCGCAGATGTATTGGTCAAAAGGTAGTCAAGGGGGGAGGGTTGTAAAAGCGGGCGGCCCGGGATTGAACTTAAGTTAAAGCGTGAAAGGGGAATTTGAATGAGTATTCCGGAGACGCCGCGGCCTTCTGTATTAGCGCATTTATAGTGACAGCCAACGGCGATTTTAGATAAGTAAGCGCTTATATTTGATTGTGCGCTAAATCACTCGTTTCCGGATTTGTGAGGACAATTGCTCAAAGGCAATCACGACCACCAGAATGAATAGAATAATAGTCAGTGCGCGATCAAAATTGAAAAGCCGCATGGCAGCAGCTAACTCAACACCGATGCCGCCAGCGCCGACCAGGCCTAACGTAACCGCTGAGCGCAGGGCCTTTTCGACGCTATATAGGCTAGTCGCGGTCATGGAAGCCAGCGTCTCCGGCAAAATTGCGCCGCCGATCACTGAAAGCTTACCCGCACCGGTAGCGCTAAGCGCTTCAGAAGGGCCCGGGTGGACTTCTTCGATACGTTCCGAGAAAAAGCGCGCTGCAAAACCAATGGTGTCCATGATGATCGCCAGCACGCCAGCCATGGGGCCCAAGCCAACGGCCACCACGAAAATAAGCGCCCAAATCAAATCTGGAATGGTGCGCATCGTCGAAACAATAAACCGCGTTAGGGTGCGAACCCAGGAGGCGGGGGTGGTATTACGCGCCGACAGCAAGGCAAACGGTAGGCTAAGTATTACCCCAATCGTCACGCCCACAATGGCAATGTTTAGCGTTTCAAACATCGACCATGCCAATACATCTAGATTGCTGAGATCGGGAGGGAAAGCGCGGCCCAAAAAATGGCTCAGATTCACGACCCCGCGCAGCAAGCGCTCAAGCGTGACGTTGGTCGCCATGGTGCCTTGAATAAACAGGGCTAAAAACGCCAGCGCAATACCCCAGGTAAACAGTGACGGTCGTTTAAATCGGGGCGGCAACGCCGTCGCAAGCGGACGATTAGTAGGCATGGGCTGCTCTCGGCAGTTAGTGGGGAACGGGCGTTAAACGAGTAGGGGTCGAAAGCAGTGGTTGATCGACACGGGTCTCGCCTTGATACAGTTGCTGCATATCGTCTAATTCGACCTGTTGGCGTGGCGAGTCCAGGACAATTCTTCCTGCTTTCATCCCCACAATACGGTCGCCGTATTGCTGGGCGAGCTCTAGCTGATGCAGCGTGCAGAGCACCGTCATGCCTCGCTCTGTCACGACATCCAGCAATAAATCCATGATTTCACGGCCGGCTTTAGGATCAAGGCTGGCAACAGGCTCATCGGCAATAATAATTTCGGCATCCTGCATAAGTGTTCTGGCGATGGCCACGCGCTGCTGTTGGCCGCCTGAAAGTGCCCGACATTCAGCCTGTGCTTTATGCGCCAACCCTACTCGCTCAAGCGCCGCCATCGCCCGCTCGCGCAGCTCATCACTGGCGAAACAGGCAAGGCTGGTGAGAAGTCCTAAACGCTGCTGGCCAAGTGCACCGTATAAAACGTTTTGAAAAACACTCACGTTTTGCACCAGATTGAACTGCTGGAACACAACGCCTATTTTCTGGCGCAGCCTGCGCATTTGGGCTGTCGACAGGCGCGTTAGCGGCTCACCCAGGATGTGGATACTGCCTTGGTCGTGGGGGGCCAATCCGTTGAGACAGCGCATCAACGTCGATTTGCCGCACCCATTGGCGCCCAGCAAAATAACGCATTCGCCTTGAGTAACGCTGAGATTTAAGCCGCGTAGTACATGAAGCTTTGCGTAGTATTTATGCAAGTCAGTAATCGTGATCGCATTCATACAAAAACCTCCTGCGTTACTGCCAGGAGGGGGAAGTTATAGGCCATCATGTTGAAACCTTTAAACGGCACGTCCCTGTGCATGTTGGGTACCTAACCGTTAAAGGGGAATGCCCGCGGCTTCGTACGCTTGACGGACTACGTCGTAATCTTCATTGGTGCGGTCAAAGCCCAGCGATGAGTCTCGGTTTAAGAATTTGCCTTCGTTGCGCTCTGTGGCAATCAATGCACTCCACAGCGTATCGGCATTGGCATTTAGCGTGTCACGCAGTGCTGTTTTACAGGCATCATCTAAAGAGCCCCGCATAACCACGGGGTCGCCAGGCAGTACATCGCTAGTGGCGATAACACGGTATTCGCCGTTAGGATCCATTGCCTGAATCTCATCAATGTCGCGATTGCCGCCGCCCATGGCATCGACATCGCCATTGATCAGGGCAGCAATACGCGCGTCGCCAGCCATGATAATTTCCAGGTCCCGGTTAATATCCAGCCCGGCATCCACCAGCATTTGGCTTGGGAAAATATGTCCACTGGTAGAGCCAACATCCTTCAGCGCTACGCGATTGCCTGCTAAATCTTCAAGAGATTCGATATCGCTATCGGCGGGCACATAGAAGCTGCTGCCATAGTGTGGGCGCTCGATGGCGAACAGGATTTCAATATCGCTTTCGCGATCGAACAGCACGAATTCCGAAGGACCGGCAAATACCAGGTCCACATCGTCATATTGAAGCGCTGTTCCCGCCGCCGTACGGTTGCTTAGGCTAAACATCTTAAGCTCAAGTCCGGTCGTTTCCTCAAACGCCTCAGCGAAGGGGCCAAACGCTTCTGCCAGTGGCCCCATGCCTTCAATCCCCGTGTCGGCCATACGCAGCGGATTAGGACAGATGTCGCTTAAATCTTCATTGGCGTAGGTGGTGGCGGTCGTTGCCAGCGTTGCGGCGGTGGAGAGTGCAAGCGCGAGGAGTGACTTGTGCATTGTGAGCTTCCCAAGAGAGGAGATATCAGAGGCAACGCAGCTGTAGCTTGCCTAGCATGGAGTGATGGCTCCATAGAGTGGCAGCTGTTGATGACACTTGGGTGTAGCGAAGATGACGGTTTTATCTCTATCTCATGACATGGTGGTTGGAACAGTGAGGACTATTTAGTCTGCCTGTTGCCGTGAGCAAAATGAGGTAAAAGGCTATTTTTGTATCACTTAAGCTAAGGTAAATGAGTGCGCTGAAATGACATGCATAAGGACCGTCACCAATTTGTCAGGCTTTTAGGGCACGCTATCGTTTTGCTATAACGCTTATATAAAAGGAACCATACTGATGCGTCTTATTCCTCACAGTATTACGCTAGGGATAGCGGCGGGGCTGCTTACTACCTCGGCGTATGCTGCGCCCTATACGCTGACCATTTTTCATACCAATGACCTGCACGGACGTACCGACCACTACCCTCAGCTCATCACCACGCTGGACGAGGCGCGCGAGCGGTTCGGCGATGGCTTGCTGCTGTACGCTGGGGATATCTTTTCGGGTACGCTCTATTTCACCGAATACCAAGGGCAGGACGCCGTCGAGTTCATGAACCTGATGGGCTATGACGCGTTCGTGCCCGGTAACCATGAGTTCGACCTGGGCGATCCGGAAGAGGGCCATCAGGCTCTTGCGGCTTTCTTTACCGCCGCTGACTTCCCCATTGTGGGCGCGAATCTGGACTTCTCTACCTCGCCCGAGTTTGCCGATCTACTAGGCAATTCGATCAGCACTGGGCTCGAACATAAGCCTAAGCCTGGCCACCTTTACGATGGCATTGTGGTAGAGCAAGGTGGCGAGCGAATCGGCATCTTCGGGCTAAGCACGCAAGGCAGCGAGACCGTCTCCAGCCCCGGTAAGGTAACCATTAGCGATTATAGGGCGGCCGCTGAAGCGATGGTGGAAGCGTTTGAAGCCCAAGGGGTCAACAAGATCGTCGCGCTTACTCACCTAGGTTACGACAGCGACCCGAGTATGGGCAATGACCTGCTGCTCGCCCAGCATGTGGAAGGAGTGGACGTGATCATCGGCGGGCACAGCCATACTCACTTGCAAGCCCCTGTTATGCTAACCGAAAACGACCGGGGCGAGCCGATAGCGCCCACCGTGATTGGTCAGGCAGGCGAGTACGGTCAGCACCTGGGCGTCATGCAGGTAACGTTCGATGATAATGGCAACGTACTGGAGGCTAACGGGGAGCTGCTTGCCACCGCAGAGCGCGAGCCAGACGCCGAAGCTGCCGCCCTCTTGGCGCCGTATACCGCGAAAATTGAGGAGGTACGCGATACGCTGGTGGGCGCTCGGGTGGTTTCAGCCCTGCCTAACCCCCGCCACGGCAAGGGTGATGAACAGAGCGTGCGTGCCGATGAAACGGCGCTGGGAAATCTGATTGCCGATGGTCAGCTTGTTGCTGCCCGCCGGGTGAACCCGGGAACCGTGCTGGCCATTCAAAATAGCGGCGGTATTCGTGAGCCCATCGCCCAGGGTGATGTGAGTGTGGGTGAGCTGGTTGCCGTGCAGCCGTTTGGCAATCGCCTGGCGCTGGTGAGCGTGACGGGCGCGGAGCTTTTGGAAACGTTCGAGATTGGACTGGCAAATGCCCCGGATGAAAACGGCGGTTTCCTGCAGGTGTCGAACGGTACCGAGTTGGTATATGACAGTCGCCAACCCGTTGGTGAGCGCGTTGTAAGCCTGAAGGTGACGCAGAATGGCATGTTGCAGCCGGTAGACCCTGAAAGTACCTACACCATCGCCACCAACCATTTTACCGCAGCTGGTGGCGACAGCCATACCGCGTTAGAAGCCGCCTATGAGGATGAGCGCAGCACCATTGTTGGCAATACCGACTGGGAAATGTTGCGTGACTATATGGTTTCGTTAGGTGGCGTGGATTATCAGGTCGAAGGGCGCATCACTGACCAGGCTCGCCAGCATTAAACGTGGATGACGGGCCGTCCGGACGTTACGCAGAGGCGGCCCTTATTCAGAGTCATGAAAGCCAGGCAGAAGCTTGGTCACTCATCGATAAGCGTGGCAAAACTACCGAATATCGCCCGCTTGCCATCAAACGGCATTGGATTGATATCCGGCTGTAAGCGCGGGTCCTTCATGACCTTGGGCATCGCCTCATCATGCACGGCGCGGGATGGCCATTCGATCCACGAAAAGATAATGGTTTCATTATCCTTGCGCTGAACAGCCATGGAGTAAGAGGTGATTTCCCCTTCGGGGACATCCTCGCCCCAGCACTCGACTACCCGCAGCGCGCCATGCTCTTTGAAAACTTCGGCAGCAACACGGGCGTGCTCGATGAATATTTCTTTATTAGCCGTGGGCACGGCCGCGACGAAACCATCAATATAGCGTTGAGTGGTGGTGCTCATGATGCTTCTCCAGTCTGGGCTTTGGGCGGGAGTTCTCGAATGGGGCGTACTTCAATGCTGCCGAGTCTCGCGGGTGGAATGCGGCTGGCTAGCTGTAGGGCCTCGTTTAAATCACGCGCTTCGAGCAGGTAAAAACCGGCCAGCTGTTCTTTGGTTTCCGCAAACGGGCCGTCGGTAATCACTGTCTCGCCATTGCGTACACGCACCGTGGTAGCAGTGTCTATTGGCTGCAGCGCTTCACCGGCTAGGTAATTTCCTTGAGCACTCAATCGCTCTACCCCCGCGATGCACTCCTGATTAAGGTCATGCCACGCCTGGTCGCTCATGGCACTAATAAGTTGTTCCTGGTAGTACACTAAGGCCGCATATTTCATGGCGTTTCTCCTTCAGTAGAAAGGCAACTATCCGCCGACACATTGATCATCCACTGCACGCCAAAGCGGTCAGTGGCCATGCCAAACCCTGCAGACCAGAATGTTGGTTCAAAAGGCATGATCACCTCTCCGCCTTCGGCAAGCCGTGTAAAGGTTAGGGAGGCTTGCTCGATCTCCTGATACTCCAGCTGAATCTGCACGCCTTGTGGTGGCATGTACTGTTCAGGCGCCATGTCGGCGCCCATCAAGCGACGACCGCGTAGGTTCAGCGAGGCGTGGATGATGCGGTCATGCAGTGAAGGGGGGACATGTTCCGCTGCTGGGGTTTCTGCGTAAGTCAGCAAGCACTCTATGTGGCCGCCGAGCACGTCGGCATAGAACTGCATGGCTTCCCGGCAGGTGCCAGGAAAGGCGACATACACATTCATGGCATCCGGTACGCGAGCATGGTCGTGATGCTTATCCAGGCCTGCGCCGGGCTCAAACTCCTCAAGTGTAAAGTAGCGCCTTAGCTCAAGGAGTACGTTGCCGTCGGCATCCAGCGTTGGCCACTGTTGTGCCCACTCCAAAGCGACGTCAAGTGAAGGTGTCTCCAGCACGCTATAACCAGCGATACGCTCACTGGCAGGAGCCAGAGGGCCGGGGAGGATAGTGGGAGTGCCGTTATTGAACTGGATCAGGCAGCCATCGCTTGTTGGATGTAAGCCGTTGCCGCTTACGAGTACACCGGCTTGCATCATGCGCTCGTTGTAATCAGCCATGGCGGCAAGCATTTCCTGGGATGGCATAACGCCATTTTCGGTGGCCGCATCGGCACGCCGTATCAGCATGAATTTCATTGAGAGTCTCTTTTATTGTGGTGGATACTCTCTAGACGTCTGGCGTGTTCGCAAATCGACAGGCCTGCAGATTATTTTTTTATAACGATGTTTTTATAGCGATGCTTAAAGTTCGGTCAATCTGTCGAGCAAAAAGCGTTTTTCTGGATACTGAGAGGTTAATGTCAGGGCCTTTTGGTAGGCATCGCGCGCGGCGTCATTGTTGCCCTGTCGACGTAGCAAATCCGCCTGTGCCGCATACAATAAATAGTAGCGAGAGAGTTGAGGATGATGAGATAGCTCATCAAGCAGGCTCAATCCGGTTGCTGGGGAATCATGCATGGCAACGGCCACCGCGCGATTCAAGGTCAGGACAGGCGATGGGTAATGGCGGCATAAAGCGTCATACAGCCTAACAATTCGTGCCCAGTCGGTTTGCCCAGGGTCATGGGCTTGGGCGTGTACGGCGGCAATTGAGGCTTGGAGGGTATAAAAACCAACAGGGGTAAGGGCGAGTGCCTGTTCGAGCCACTCAATACCTGTGTGAATTTCCTTCTGGTGCCATAAGCGCCTGTTTTGCGCTTCCAGTGTGACCAGGCCGCCTTGTTGATCCTGGCGGGCATCCCGGCGGGCGTTAGTAAGCAGCATGAGTGCCAGTAGCCCAAACACTTCACCCTGGGGTAGCAACGCTGCCAGTTCCTCGCCAAGACGTAGCGCCTCGCGGGTCAGGCTGATATCGACCACCGCCGTGCCGCTACTGCTTGAATAACCTTCATTGAAAACCAGGTAAATAATCTGGAGTACGTCCGGCAAACGCTCGGGCAATGCCTCCGGCGCAGGTACCGCATAGGGAATATGCGCATCGCGAATCTTGCGTTTTGCCCGTACGATGCGCTGTGCCACGGTTGAAGGTTTCATCAGTAGGGCACGGGCGACTTGTTCGGTGGTTAGCCCGCACATCTCTCGTAGTGTTAGCGCAAGGCGTGCTTCTATGCTTAAGCTTGGGTGGCAGCAGGTAAACAGCAGCCGCAGTGAGTCATCTGCGATAGCGACATCGTCGAATTCCCAGGTTTCTTCCATCGGTAATAGCAAATGTGCCCGGCGTCGTGCTGTACTGCGTCGACGAATTTGATCGATTCCGCAGTAATAGCCGGTGCGGATCAGCCACGCCTGAGGGTTATCGGGGGCGCCTTTGGCAGGCCACTGTTGAGCTGCGGCGACAAAGGCATCTTGCATGGCTTCCTCGGCAAGCTCGAAGTCTCCCAGCAGACGGATCAGGGTGGCCTGAACACGTCTGGCATGAGTACGGTAAAGGGCATCGAGTAAGGAGGGTTTAGGACGCATGGTAGAAGACCCATTCGCATCTATAGGGGCGCCAAAGTGGATAATAGTCAATAATGCTTTCTCAAACCTAGCCTATAGCGCCCCTTTTTACTTGCTCTTTTTCTACTGGCTGTTGTTTTCGTAAAAGGCGAGTCAATCCCCCGCGCGCTGGCCGGTTACACTGTTAAACGGGTGCAGCGCTTCGCGGGTGACATAGAAGCGTAGCGTTTCGCCTTCGTTGACCGGCGGCTGGCCACTCACCCGAATCACAGTGGGCTGGTCGCTGTCGGCGAGCCGCACGTAAAGGTGGCTTTCGGCGCCGGCGGCTTCAAAAAGCTCAAGCGTGGAGTCGACCACCAGGTGGGGGGCATTGGGTGGCGATAGGCGCATATCGTCCGGGCGAATGCCGACTGTGTCGGTCTCGGCGGGAAGATCGTCTAGCAGGTCATGGGTGCCGCGCGTTTGCAGGTACTCAAGCGGCACCATGTTCATCGCAGGCGAGCCGATAAACCCTGCCACGAACATCGACGCAGGGCGCGCGTAGATCTCCATGGGCGTGCCTACCTGCTCGATTTTGCCAGCGCTAAGCACCACTAAGCGATCGCCCAGCGTCATCGCTTCTAACTGGTCGTGGGTTACGTAGAGGCTGGTAGTCTTCAAGCGCCGCTGAAGCTGCTTGATCTCCACCCGCATCTGCACACGCAGCTTGGCATCCAGGTTAGAGAGCGGTTCGTCGAACAAGAAGGCCGCGGGCTCGCGCACCAATGCCCGGCCCATGGCGACGCGCTGGCGCTGACCGCCGGAGAGCTTGCGCGGCTTGCGCGCAAGAAATTCTTCGATTTCAAGCATTTTGGCCGCTTTACGTACCCGCTCTTCGATCTCGGGTTTTTTAAAGCCGCGGTTTTTCAACCCGTAAGCGAGGTTGTTGTACACCGTCATGTGCGGATAGAGCGCGTAGTTTTGGAATACCATGGCGATATCGCGCTCGGCGGGTTCGAGACTGTTGACCACCCGATCACCAATCTTGAGCGTGCCGTCGGTAATCGTTTCAAGCCCGGCCACCATACGTAACAGCGTGGATTTACCGCAGCCCGAAGGCCCTACCAGCACCACAAACTCACCGTCTTCAATCGCAAGATCGACGCCTTTCACTGCCTGAACATCGCCAGCGTAGGTCTTTCTAAGCCCTTCCAAGGTAATACTGGCCATCTTATTTCTCCGTCTCGGTCAGGCCTTTCACAAACAGTTTTTGCATAAACAGCACCACTAATACCGGCGGCAGCATGGCAAGCGTGACGGTCGCCATAATGAGGTTCCAGGCGGGTACGCGGTCGGACGAGGCCATCAGGCGCTTGATGCCCAGCACGATGGTGTAGAAGTCTTCGTCGGTGGTGACCAGCAGTGGCCACAGGTACTGCACCCAGCCGTAAATAAACATGATCACGAAGAGAGCGGCGATATTGGTGATCGATACCGGCAGCAGTATGTCCTTGAAGAACTTCATCGGCCCGGCGCCATCCACTCGGCTGGCCTCCATCAGCTCTTCCGGCACGGTCATGAAGAACTGGCGGAACAGGAAGGTCGCAGTAGCAGAGGCAATCAGTGGCAGGGTTAAGCCCGCATAGGAGTTCAGCATGCCGAGATCTGCCACAACGGCGTAGGTGGGGATGATGCGCACTTCGACCGGCAGCATCAGCGTGATAAAAATGATCCAGAACGCCAGCATGCGAAACGGAAAGCGGAAATAGACAATCGCAAAAGCGGAAAGAATCGAAATGGCGATCTTGCCGATCGCGATTGTCAGCGCCATGATCAGCGAGTTACCCAGCATCAGCCAGACCGGCGGCGTGCCGCCTACCTGCCAACCGGAACTGAGCATCTGCCGGTAGGATGCAAACATGTTGTCGCCGGGAAGCAGCGGCAACACCCCACGCACGAAGGCGCTGGATTCGTGGGTCGAGGCGATAAAGGCCACGTATACCGGGAACGCCACGACCAATACGCCTGCAATGAGCACCAGGTGGGTCAGAATATTTAGAAAGGGTCTGTTTTCAACCATGTTTACTTCCTTAACGCACTAGTAGTTGACCCGGCGTTCCACGTATCGGAACTGGATAAACGTCAAGATAATCACGATGCCCATCAGCATGACCGACTGGGCGGATGAGGAGCCTATATTCAGCCCCGCTACGCCATCGGTGTAGACCTTGTAGACCAATGTCATGGTGGCTTGGCCAGGCCCGCCAGCGGTGGTGGCATCGATCACCCCGAAGGTGTCGAACATCACGTAGTTGATGTTGATGATCAGCAGGAAGAAGGTGGTGGGCGATAGAAGCGGGAGCACGATGGTCCAGAAGCGCTTGAAGGGGCCCGCACCATCAATGGCCGCTGCCTCCATGAGTGACTGCGGCACAGATTGCAGCCCTGCCAGGAAAAACAGGAAGTTATAGGAGATCTGCTTCCAAGCGGCGGCAATGGTGATCAAAATCATTGCTTGAGAGCCCGAAACGCGGTGATTCCAGCTGATACCGAACCAGTCGAGCAGATGCGGCAGGAGGCCGATGGTGGGGTTGAACAGAAACCACCATAATACACCTGCTACCACTGGGGCGACGGCGTAGGGCCATACCAGAAGCGTGGTGTAGAACTTGGCGCTCTTCAGCACACGGTTGACGCAAACGGCCAGTAAAAGCGCCAGGCTCATGGAAAGCACCGTCACCGAGACGGAAAAAATCGCGGTGCGCCCCAGCGCGTTCAGGTAGCTGGGGTCGGCCAGAACGCGTGCATAGTTCTCCAGACCGACAAACGTTGTTTTAAAGCCGAATGCATCGGTGCGCTCGAAGCTCGATTTAACCGCCTGGCTTGCCGGCCAGATAAAAAACACCAGCGTAATCGCCAACTGCGGCGCTAACAGTAAGAAAGGGAGCCACCGGTTTTGATAGGTGGAACGTTTGGTCTGCATGACACATCCTGTCGTACGGGCGTTGGTGCGGCTGGCTGCTGTGCTCAGCTGCCAGGAAGTAAGCCATCCCATAGGCCCCGGTGACTTGGGCGTATGGGATGGCTCCTATAACAAACCCCGGCTATAAAAGCCGGGGTTTGTTGACAAGTAATGCGAAGTGCTTAGTTATTGGCTGCCTCAAAGTCGCGCAGGATCTGGTTGCCGCGGCTTGCCGCATCATCCAGCGCTTGCTGACCGCTCTTGTCGCCGGCTAGTACGGCCTGGAACTCTTCGTCCAGAACCATGCGCACTTGGGGGTAGTTGCCAAAGCGCAGGCCTTTGGAGTTCTCTGTCGGCTCGTTTAAGTTGATCTGCTCGATGGCGATATCCGCACCTGGGTTTTCGTCGTAGTAACCCTGCTCTTGGCTCAGCTCATAAGCGGCGGTGGTAATCGGCAGGTAGCCGGTGCCCTGGTGCCACTCGGCCTGAATCTCAGGCAAGGAGAGGTACTCAAGGAATTCAGCAACGCCGGTGTACTCGTCGTCTTCGTGGCCAGAAAGCACCCACAGAGTCGCGCCGCCGATGATCGAGTTTTGCGGTGCGCCGTCTACGTCGTCGTAGTAGGGCAGCATGCCAAAACCTACGTCGAAGTCGGAGTTAGCCAACACATCGGCGCGTGATGCTGACGAGTTCATGTACATCGCGCAGTCGCTGGAATAGAACGAGGGTGCCGCGTCCGGGCCGTTTGCTGGGCCTGCGTAGCTGTAGACGCCGCTATCCGACCACTCTTTCAACTGATCCCAAAAGCGCGCCTGTACGTCGCCGTTAAAGGCAAACTCGGTGTCCAGACCGCCGAAGCCGTTTTCCTGGGTGCCGATGGATTGATTGTGCAGTGCTGAGAAGTTCTCAAGGCCGACCCAGTTAGCCGCATAGGCCATGGTGAAACCGCAAGAGGCCGCGCCTTCATCGACGATTTGCTGACCCATCTCACCCATCTCAGCCCACGTAGTAGGCGGTGATTCAGGGTCGAGGCCAGCCGCTTCAAAAATGGTTTTGTTGTAGTAAAGAATCGGTGTGGACGAGTTGAACGGCATGGAGAGCATGTTGCCGTTGGTGTCGGTGTAGTAACCGGTTACCACGGGCAGATAATCAGCCGGATCAAAGGTGTTGCCGTGCTCTTCCATCAGCTCAAACACCGGATAGATAGCGCCCTGGGCGGCCATCATGGTGCCGGTGCCCACTTCGTAAATTTGTACGATGTGGGGCTGCTCGCCTGCGCGGAAGGCAGCAATGGTGTTCACCATGGTTTGTTCGTATTCGCCCCGGTAGGAAGGCGTGACACGGTACTCATCCTGGGTGGCGTTGAAGTCTTCGGCAAGCGCGCTCAAGCGCTCGCCCAGCTCGCCGCCCATGGAGTGCCACCAGGTGATCTCGGTAGCGGCGTGGGCAGAAACACTCAGAGTGGCCGCGGCAATACCGGCAGATAACGCGCGTAACATAAAACGAGACATGTAAGCTCCTTTTGGGCCTGGCGAGAGCCAGGTGGCACAATGCGTTTTTAAGATTTGTGGGTGCACTGAACATTAGTGAGTGTAGATGACATTTTGATGAATGCTAACTGGACCAAGGTTTTATAAAAGCTTTGGGTTTTATCCAAGGGCATTGGTAGTAGGCGCTCTGCGAGGGCGATGATAGGGTTGAGACAATGTGCATAACTAATGAGAGTCGTATGAGTGACGCAATAGCGCTATTAACCAAACTGGTCTCTTTCGATACTACCTCCCGTGGCTCTAACCTGGCGCTGATCGAATTTGTCGAAGCTTATCTTGAAGAGTACGGCGCCGCCTCCGAACGGGTGATGAGCCCCTGCGGCACCAAGGCGAACTTGATTGCCCGTATAGGCCCTGATGCGCCGGGTGGGGTGATGCTCTCTGGCCATACCGATGTGGTGCCGGTGGAAGGCCAGCCCTGGTCGACGGATCCTTTCGCCCTGCATGACGGCCAGGACGGTAAGCTTTACGGCCGTGGCACCTGTGATATGAAAGGCTTCATTGCCTGCGCTCTTGCCATGGTGCCCACGTGGGTGAAAACGCCTTTGCAGCAGCCGATCTATTTTGGTTTTTCCTATGACGAGGAGGTTGGCTGTGTCGGTGCGCCTGCGCTGATCAAACGGTTCTACGAGCACTACTCAACCACCGCGCACGTCATTGTTGGTGAGCCGACCAGCATGCAGCCCGTCGTGGCCCAGAAGGGCGCCACTAATCTGCGCACCACCGTCGTAGGGCGCGAAGCGCACAGCAGTCAGGTGAACCAGGGCACTTCGGCCATTCATGTGGCAGCGCGACTGGTCACCTTCATCGAAGACACCATGGCGGCGTTGGTGGAGGAGGGCAAAGTGGATGAGGCGTTCAACGTACCCCACACCAGCCTCCACGTGGGCAAGATCAAGGGCGGTACGGCCATCAATATCATGGCGCGAGAGTGCCAGTTTGAGTGGGAAATACGCCACCTGCCCACCGAGACGTTTGATGAGGTGTTTGCGCGTTTTGAAGCGTATGCCGATACGTTAAGTGCCGAGCTAAGGGCGCGTGGCAAGGACGTACAGATTACGACCGAACCGCTGAATGTAACGGTGCCAGGCCTTGCCGACCGAGATAACCACGCTGTACTGCGCTTGGCCAAGGACCACCTGCCAGGTAAGTGCTGCAACCACGCAGTGGCCTACGCCACCGAGGCGGGGCAATTTCAAGGCCAAGGGTTACAAACGATTATTCTGGGTCCGGGCAGTATCGCTCAAGCGCATCAGCCGGATGAATATATTGAGAAAAGCGAACTTGAGGCGTGCCTGGCGTTTATGGGCTGTTTGGGGAAGGCGCTGGAGCAGCCATGGCGATGACCCGCCATGGCTGCTGTTGAGCGGTTCGCGCTAGACCTCCTGCTGAGCCTTGTACCGCTTCCAGCGCAGGATGAGGGGAGAGATCAGGGCCAGCAGGATCAACCCCATGAGGAGCAGTGAAAATGGCCGATCAAAATAGTAGCTCAGCATGTTGCCTTTCGACATGACCAGCGATTGACGGAAACCGATCTCGGCCATCGCACCTAGAATCATGGCCAGCACAATGGCGGCGGTCGGGAAGCCGGTCTTTCTCATCAGGTAGCCCAGCAGTCCAAACGCGGCCATGACATAAACATCGAACATGCTGTTGTTGATGGTGTAGGAACCCACGACCGACAGAATCACGATGATCGGCGCAAGGATAGCAAAAGGTACCGTCGCTACCTTGACAACCTGCTTTGCCAACGCCAAGCCGACGATACCCATCAATATATTAGCCAGCAGCAGTCCAACGATAATGGCATAGACGATATGCGCATTGACGCTGAACAGCTCGTGCCCGGGTTGCAAGCCATGAATGTACAGGCCGCCCAGCATGACGGCAGTCGCCGCGCTGCCTGGGATACCCAACGTAAGTAAGGGAATCATGGCGCCGCCGGTCACGGCGTTATTGGCTGTTTCCGCTGCTGCCAACCCCTCGATTTCGCCCTTGCCAAAACGATCCGGCTGTTTGGCATTGCGCTTGGCTTCGTTGTACGCCACCCATGAGGCGACGTCGCCGCCTGCGCCCGGTAAGGCGCCCACCACTACGCCAATGACCGAAGAGCGTGAAATCGTGCGCCTCAGTTTTCTCCACTCTACTCGGCTGGGGAAGAGCTGCCCGCTCAACGTGGGGGCTTGGGAGCTAGGGGCGTGGGTACTGTGCAGCTTCTCCGACTGAATCATAACCTGCGAGATAGAGAAGAGGCCGATCATGGCGGGAATCAACGAAATTCCACTCTCCAGCTCAGCCACGCCAAAGGTGAAGCGCGGGTAGGCGGTCATGACATCGACCCCTACTAAACTGATCAATAGACCCAGCAGCCCGGCAGAGAGGCCTTTCACTAGAGCATCGCTCGAGAGGCTACCAATAATGGTCAAGCCGAATATAGCGATTAGAAAATATTCCGGTGCGCTGAAACGCAGCGAAATTTGTGCCAAAGGAGGCGCGAGTAATAGCAGGGCCACCACGCTCACTAGGCCGCCGATGACGGAGCAGAGCGTGGATGTTCCCAGTGCCTTGAGCCCTTCGCCATGCAGCGTCATTTGATAGCCATCGACTGCCGTCGCGGCTGATGCCGGAGTGCCCGGCGTATGAATCAGGATCGCCGTAATGGATCCCCCGTATACGGCCGACGCATAAATGGCTGCAAGCAATACCATCGCCGCTACGGGTTGCATTCCAAACGTTACTGGAATTAACAGGGCAATGCCCATGGTGGCACTCAGTCCTGGCAGCGCGCCCAGGAAAATGCCCCCCAGGACCCCAATGACCAGCATGAGGAGAACATCTGGAGAGGTAAGCTGGGAGAGCACCGACAATAGCAGGGTCGTATCAATAGTCATGATCCCTCTCCTCTATAAAAGTAGTCCGGTAGGCAGCGAGATACGAAGCTGCCAGACGAACAGTAAATAGACAAAAGTATTCATCAGCACGAGGACGAATAACATTTGGACATACGACTTGAGGCCAAAGTAAAACATGAAAAAAATGGCGGCGAGGGAGCTGGCCGTAAAGAAGCCAAGTACGCTGATGAGCGCTAAATAGATACACAGGGCGGTAAACGTCACGGCAGGACCGCGCACATGGGTGAAAATGGGCGCGGAGTTGACGTTTGCCTTTAGGGGGCCCCGTGTCTTGGAGATGCCCGAGGCGAGGATCAGTAGCGAAAACAGGCCTAAAACGGAAAGAATGAGTTTGGGGAACACCGCTGGGTCAGCGGGCATCATCACTGTGAGACTATAAAACACGATCGTGAACAGCAGCATGGCTAACCCAATAGCCACGTCCATATGGAGCGTTTTCATAAAACCACCAATTTATTCTTGTAGAGAACGGCGTGAGATGGGGCTGGCCGTGAAGTGGGAAACTGCCGCGGCCAGGGACTCGGACTACCAGCCGAGCAGGCCTTCGAGTGCGCGAACGCTCTCCTCCTCTTCCTCCAGCATCTCTCGGTAGGCCTCTCCAGTGCGGATATCGACCATCAGGCCCATCTCTTCCATCTTGGCCATGTGCTCAGGGTCCTGCATGCCGCGAACGAATGCTGCCTCCAGCAGCTCGCGCTGAGCAGGGTCGATCCCTTTTGGTGCTGCGATACCTCGTGCCGACCAAGAGATCACGCCTGAATAGCCAAGCTCCTCAAGAGTGGGAACGTCGGGAATGAACGCCGAACGTTCCGGCGCCATGATCGCAATGATGTTCAGGTCACCGTTGCGATGCGCCATGTTGGTATCGCCCACATTGGAGAAGTTGACATCGACGTGACCTCCCTGAATGGCGGCACGTTGTTCTGCGGTGCCGGTGGTATGTACAGGCACGAATTGCGTATCGTAGTGGCGGTTCATCTTCAACATGGCGATATGATCATCACCATTTGCCCCCGTGGTGGATGCTGTCAATATGTTTGACTGAGCATACTCCACCAGCTCGTCGATATTGCTGAAGCGTGTCTCGTTTTTATTGATCGAAATAACACCGTAGTCCGTGACATGGTTGGCAATGAACTCGAAGTCATCCAGGTCGACATTACGGCGATATTGGGGGTCCAAGTAGCCCGTGATCAAGTTGGGTGTGTTGATGTATCCCAGGGTGTAGCCGTCACTGGGTGAATTGAGCAGTTGCGTCCAACCTACCCAGCCACCGCCGCCTGGACGGTTGATGATATTGAGTGGTACGCCAAGCTCGCGCTCGACGCCCGGAAACAGGATACGTGCGCCCACGTCCGTATTACCTCCGGCGCCGAAGGATATGAGCGCCGAAATGGGCCTTTCTGGATAGGTATCCGCTGCCGCAGGGGCGGCGAACATCATGGGCAGTGAAAGGCAGGAGAGTATGCTGATGGTTGTTATCGTTTTCATGTTTAACCTCTTTCTTTATATCTGTCGTATAGATTTATAGTTATGGATGCGTGGCTGGCGTCTAATGGCCATGGTCTGAAAAGACATAGTTTTCGCCGGCTTCAGACCAGGTCGAGGCGCTGCAAGGTATCCTTCAGGCCGAGCAGATCGACTGTGTTGCGCCCTTTCTTGATCTCTTCTCGGTATGAGGCTTCAGTGCTTTCGCGCTCTACAGTGGCTTCTAGCACCGCAGCGAGATTCTGCTGCGGAACCGCCACGACACCGTCCTCGTCTCCAAACACATAGTCCCCTGAGTGAATGACCGTGTCCCCGATGCAAATAGGAACATTGATTCTGCCCGGCTGCTTCTTGGCGGTGCCTTTGATGCTCAAGCCGCGGCAGAAGACAGGGAAGCCCAGCGTTTTTATCACTTGGGCATCCCTGACCGAACCGTTGATGATGAGACCCGAAACGCCTTTGCTGATCGCCTGCTCGGTGAGAATATCCCCCCAAGGACCCGCTTCGATGAAGCGCTTGGCATCGACCACCAGTACATCACCCGGCTGAATATGCAGTAAGGCGTAATGCAGCATGAGATTGTCGCTTGGGCGTATATCGACCGTGAACGCGGGCCCAGAAAGGCGCATGGAGGAGCAGAGAGGCTTGATACCGCTGTCGAGTGCGCCGACAGCACCTTGCGCTTCATAGATAGAGGCGCTACTGAACTGACTGAGTTGTGAAGCGAGATGCTTATTTATCATTATTGTGTTCCTAGGTTGACAACAATTTCACTATTGTCTATTGATTGTCTATAATCGATTATCTTTAATCAATCAGCGAATAGCGCACATAAGTCCAAAAAAAATGAATTTACGACAGATACGTTATTTCTGCGAAGTGGTCGATGCCGGTGGCGGAAGTGCGGCTGCCAAGCGGCTTTTTGTGGCGCCGACTGCTATCAGTGCGCAGGTCGCGCTGCTGGAACAAGTCTTGGGTGGGGAGCTCTTTGATCGCGCAACGCGGCCGATGAAGCTCACTTCGCTGGGAAAGTTCGTCTATCCCCGTGCAAAAGAGCTATTGGCTCAGGCTTCACGGTTGGAGCAAGAGGCTAGGCAAGTGGCTAATGGGAGCGGTGGATGGTTGGGAGTGGGTTTCATCCGCTCAACGCTTTTTTCATTATTGCCCAGCGTGATCAAGAGTTACCGTGAGGAGCATCCAGAGGTTCATCTGGATCTTGTTGAAGTACTGTCGGAATATCAGGAAGAGCGATTAAGGCAGCACCGCATCGATGTCGGTGTCTCGCGATTCATCGGCACCTTCGAGCGGCAGGCGGACATGCAGTACGAGGTTATCATCAATGACCCTTTCTGGGTCGCCTTGCCCATCGATCATCCGCTGGCCAAGCGCGACAGCTTTTCCATCCGCGATTTCGAGCAATTACCCTTCATTCTCTATCCGAAAGATAAACGTAGCCCTTTCGGTCAAAAGATGCTGACGTATCTCGACGAAAGAGGCGTGCGCCCAGCGGTCATCCATGACGCGATTGAAATACACACGGCGTTGGCTCTGGTGGGAGCAGGGTTGGGAGTCACGTTAGTGAGCGGTTCGATTACGACCAATAACCGAAGAGATGTCGTGTTTCTACCTGTCAATGACATTGACATCAGTACCATGCTGGTGGCGGTGAGCCGAAAGGGGGAGGCGAATCCGCTGCTGGAGGGGTTCATTCGGATGTTGATCAGCAAGGCTGACGAAGCAATAAAGTGATCCTACAAGAAACTTCCCACCCCGTTGCGGAGTGGAAAGTCGAGACTGCTTGCGAACCACTTCAGTGCTGATGGTTATGCTCGAAAAGCTCGGCTTTGGCATTGCGCATTACATCTTCACACGCCTGCTGGTGCGCCAGTTGGGTCAATAGCTGCTGGGTGACTTCAAACCCTTTGCCCAGGCAGGTATCCATTTCCTCCTGGCTGACCTGAGGAGAAACATGACAATTAACCTTCAGCGTCCGACCAACACCGTCCAAACGGTCGGCTATCGCCCGCAGCCGCCAGGCGACTCGCTCTTTCCAGTTGGCTGATTCTTCTGCGCCTTCGTTTACGCTAAACGTGCACTGCCATTCGGGTTTATAAACCTTCATGAGAACCTCCGCTGCATTTGGAAAGAATATTGGGTCGTGTTTCGTACTCCGTAAGCCAAAAAAATCTTGCTCAGCCACTATACGCTTAACATGGGACCAAAATCGAATAAAACATAGGCCATGTGTAGGACGGTTTTAAGGATTATCGGTTAGGCTTAAGTGACCGTGATATATGAGCCTTTCTATGATGTCTCTAATTGAAAAAAGTTGCCCTTGCGGTACAGGGTTGTCGACTGACGTATGCTGTGGCCGTTACCACGATGGCGCGCCAGCCCCTACCCCGGAAGCGCTAATGCGCTCTCGCTACAGTGCCTTTGCGCTGAATCTATGCGACTACGTGCTTGCCACTTGGCACGTGAGCACTCGCCCTGAAGCGCTATCACCGGACCTTAACACCGAGTGGAAAGCTCTCATCATTGTTAAAGCAGCATCCGAAGAGACGCCCCCCGATGCTGATAAAGGTTATATTCATTTTCGCGCTTATTTCAAAGAGCGTGGCCGCTGGCACATGCTTGAAGAAAACTCGCGTTTCGTGTTTGAGCAGAGCCGGTGGTGGTACGTGGATGGGACGCCTGAGGTCGTGCGTCTCAAGCCGCGGCGTAACGATCCCTGCTTTTGTGGTAGCGGCCGAAAATTAAAGCTATGTTGCAAAGAGTAGCTATGCGTTAACTAATAAAAACGAGGGGTTGATGTCATGGCATATAGTGGCAGGGGACTCGCTCGTTATTGCATCACATTAGGGTTTGTCAGTGGGTTGTTATTGTGGGGAACGACGTTCACGTTTGCTGAAAATCGGTACCCGGATAGAGAAATTACCGTTGTCATTCCCTTTGGTTTAGGAGGGGCGACCGATGTGTTGTTTCGGGATATTTTTGACACGGCACAAATTTATCTAGACCAGCCAGTGCTTGTGGTTAATATGCCCGGTCGTGAAGCCATGCGGGGCGCTCAGTATGTCAAAAATGCCTCGCCCGATGGTTATACGTTGCTCGGTAGTCATCAAACGATTGATCTTTCGTACCTGGCGGGGCTCGCTTCGTTTTCCCATGCAGACTTTGCGCCGGTGTCACTGCTGGTTCGCACGATTAATATTCCCGCCACGTATGCAGGGCATGCGGCTCAACAAGCCAGCGATATTGGCGCGTTAGTGCAGACTTCCTCAACCCCGCTCAAGTTTGGCGTTATCGCTAACTCCACCGACCACTTGTTCTGGCTGCAGTTTTTTGAACAAAGCGGTATCTCGCTCTCGGATGTACAGTTGGTTCATTTTCCTGATACGGCCTCCGAGGTAGAAGCTTTGGTGGCTAGAGAAATTGATTTCGCCATGCTTAACCTGCCCTCGGCGGGCACTCTTTTTGTCTCGGGTGCCTTGGTGCCACTGGCCGTAGCGGGGAGTGAGCGACTCTCTGGGTTGCCGGACGTTCTTACGCTTCGTGAGCAGGGAATTGATCTGGTCCATACGAGCGACCGAGGTGTGTTTGCGCCTGCAGGAACACCACCGGGAGAGCTTGCCGTTTTGAACGATGCGTTAGCTTACGCGCTTGCCAGCGAGCCATTACGTCATCGGATTACACATGAGTATGGCTCATTAATTGATTATCGGTCGCTGAGCACTTATCGCGACTATTTGGATGAGCAATTTAATGAGCTGGTATCACTCACAGAACGGGTACACTTGGGACGGTGAAAGATATCAATGCCAAGGCCTGATGGGGCGTAGAACCATGCGGATAAATACGCGCCAATTGGCGTTGGAAACCCTGCTACTTATGATATCGGCAACCCTCGTTTGCATGGGAGTCGTCGGGGTGGTGGTCGGTCTCAGTGTGCCGACACGGCCATTTTTTGCAACGCTAGTGCCGGATGGAGCACTGGTCACTCTGCTGGTCGGCATTGCGCTGCTGGCGTCGCTTCAGGGGTGGAGAAAAACAAGAACTATCAGTATCTTATCTCTGTTTTTGGTTGTCACCTACACCTTGGTACATAATAGCCTGGAAGGCGGTCGAGGCGACTCATGGCTCAGCAATGGGCCGCGTATCACCAGCTTGTCGGCAGGCTTTTTTTTAATGATTGGGGTGTGCTTTTGGTTGGGGCTTTCTACCGCATGGCGGCGCTGGTTATGGATAGCCGGTGGGCTAAGCCTGTGGGGGCTTGCCCTTTTTGTGGTTGGAAAACTATGGCTTACGCTAAGCGGTGCATCTCCTCTGTTCTCATCGTCGCCCATGAGTGCATTGGTCATTACCTGCTTTTTAGGTACCGCCATGCTGGCAGCAGGCTTACGGGGTAAACCGCAACGTCTAAATCCAGGTCGGGTGACCGTCGTCGCCTCGCTATGGGGCGTTACGATCAGTTGTTTTATCTGGTTATTGTTAAACGCTTATCAACAAACGTCGCTGCAACAGCAAGCCGCCTATCTATTGGATAACGTTCAACTCAATATCGAGCGGGCAACACAAGACCGCTTGCGATTAATGCAACGAATGGCGGAGCGGCTGAACGCCATGGGCACAGACTGGGATGTGAACCTGTTGGATAATGACGCACAACACTATCTGCGGGACATCCCCAGTATTAGCGCCATTGCGATAGTTGATCAGCAGCAGTTGTCCTGGGAGTGGGGAGTGGGGCGGACGGTTGAAATGGAACGATGGCTACGTCAGCAGTTGGAGGAAGAGCAAACACGTGCCTGGATGCAAATTCCGCTCGGTCGTCCAAGGATGTTGATGACGGATACCAGCCGACCCCACGAAGCGGTATTTGTTATCCCGGTTCCCGCTAACAATCGTTACCTGTTCGCCAGTTTTAACCTGGCCACCATGTTGGAAAACGAGTTGCGCCTAGAGGTGGGCCCTTTCCAGGTGAGAGTGAATCGTGATGACATGCCGCTGATGAAGCTACACCCCGCTGGTTTTGCTGCCGACCGCATGGAAACGCCAGAGCTTGCGCTGGCGTCACGCTATATCGGCTTGCCCGGCGGCATTAACCTGGTGCTTTATGTCTACCCAGGTAACCAGCACAACTGGCATCAATTGAACCTGCTGTCGTTTGCGGTTGCGTTAGGCAGCTTGCTGCTTAGTGGTTTGTTGGCTTTTAGTCTTGGCGTTGTGAGCGTCAGTGTTTCTCGTGCCCGCGAGCTTGTTCAGACGCGTCAGTCATTGGAAGACCAGCAGGCGATTCAGCACATGATTGCCCAAGAGCAGCCCCTAAAGGAAACGCTGGAAAGTCTGTGTCTTATGTTGGAGCGCGAGTTACCTTCGGCAATCTGTTCTGTCATGTTGGCTAACGAGACAGGTACTCACCTGGAATTCATCGCGGGAGACCGACTGCCCGCCGCTTATCGCAGCGCGATACAACGCATTTTGATCAGCGCGAATAATGGCGCTTGTGGTAGTGCCGCCTATCAGGGGGCAACGGTGATATGCGCTAATATTGCCGAGGACGAGCGCTGGCGGGGCTATCATGGCGTTTCCAAACAGGCGGGGCTTGCCTCCTGTTGGTCGAGCCCTGTCTACGGTGGCGAGGGCCAACTGGTAGGCACTATTGCAGTTTACTACCCAAAGCCCAGCACCCCAGGCAGTGCCGATACGGTGCGAATTGAAAAAGCGGCTGGCTTGATGGCGCTGGCTGTTGAGCGTTTTCAGGTGCGGAGCTCGTTGGAGGAGAGCGAGCAGCGCTATCGCTCATTGTTTACCCATCATCCTGATGCGGTATTTACCCTGGATGAGGCGGGCTGCTTTGTAACGGCCAATGCCACCTGCGCGTCACTGACCGGTTACTCCGTTGAGGAAATGCTCGGCAAGCCGTTCACCTTCTTTATTGCTGAACAGGATGTGACGCGCGTAGAGGCCTATATTGAAACGGCCCTGCAAGGGGGGATTGACCGATATGAACTCAATCTGAAAGACCGCGCGGGTCGTTTGCATCAATTGGATATTATTCATCTGCCGATGGTGGTGCATAACACCGTGCAAGGGGTGCATGCCATTGCTCAGGAGGTGACAGCTGCCCGTCAACAGGAGTCTCGCCTGCGTATCCTGGAGCGCAGTGTGGAAGCCAGCGTTAACGGCATTGTGATCGCCGATGCTGGACAGCCTGATTTGCCCATTGTTTATGCCAATAAAGCGTTTACGTTAATAACGGGATATCGCCAGGAGGAAATCCTTGGTAAAAACTGTCGCCTGCTTCAGGGGCCTGGCAGCGATCCGGCGGTTATCCAACGCATTCGTGCTTGTATTAATGAGCAGAAAGACGTCAACGTCACTATCTGCAATTACCGCAAAGATGGCACGCTATTCTGGAATGATCTGTATATAGCGCCGGTACGCGACCAGGACGATCAGGTAACGCACTTTGTCGGCGTGCAGCAAGATATTTCCGAGCATAAAGCGTACGAGGCGCGTTTGGCTCACAATGCTTCACATGATGACCTGACCCGCCTGCCTAACCGTACATTCTTTGAGGAAATGCTGTTAAAGCAGTTTTCTACGCTGGGTAAGGATAAAAAGCGTCTGGCCGTGCTGTTTGTGGATCTGGATGATTTCAAGCCCATTAACGACAACTTGGGGCATGCAGTGGGTGATCAGGTGTTGGTCGAAGTCGCCCGTAGGCTTATCAATGCGGTCAGGCCTGAGGATACGGTTGCCCGTATGGGCGGGGATGAGTTCGTTATTCTGCAAACGGCGATTAACGACGAGTCTGACGTTGTTGATTTGGTGGAGCGGTTGCTGCCTATGTTAGCGCGCCCTTACCGTATTGAATCCCAAGAGCTTTACCTGACCGCGAGTATCGGTATCGCGATGAGCCAGCCAGATACACTTCAGCCAAAAACGCTGATTCAACAAGCCGATATGGCGATGTACAAGGCCAAGCAGCAAGGGCGTAATGCCTACGAGTGGTTTACCCACGCGTTTACCGATACGGTTAGCGAGCGCATGGTGCTGCGTAATGATCTCCAGGAAGCCATTGAGCGCGAAGAGTTCGCACTGCATTACCAGCCGTTAATGAATCGGGAAGGAAAGCTTGCCGGTGTAGAAGCGCTACTGCGCTGGGAGCATCCGGAAAAAGGCTTTATCTCTCCCGCGCGGTTTATTCCGCTGGCAGAAACCACCGGGCAAATTATTCCGATCAGTGAGTGGGCACTCCAACGTGCTTGCCAGGATATGCAGTCACTGGCGCAACAAGGGCTGGGTAAAATACGTGTGGCGGTTAACCTTTCACCGCTCCAGTTCCAGCGCTCCAATTTTCTTGCCACGCTGCGCCAAACCCTGCTAACCACCGGCCTACCGGCTGAACAGCTGAGTCTGGAACTGACCGAAGGTATTTTGACGGATAACGCTGAAGGCGCGATCGATACGCTGCATGCCCTGCGCAGTATGCATATTGGCGTGTCGATTGATGATTTTGGTACGGGCTATTCAAGCCTTAGTTATCTTAAGGACCTGCCTATTAGCACGGTGAAAATTGACCGCAGCTTTATTAATGAACTCACCAATAGCTACGATGATGCGGCGATTGTGCAAGGGATTATCTCCATGGCTCACCACTTGGGGCTCAAGGTCGTGGCTGAAGGAGTGGAGACCGAAGAGCAGTATCAGCGCCTGCTGGGCTATCAGTGTGATATTTTCCAGGGCTATCTACTGGCCAAGCCGATGCCAGTGGAAGCCCTGCAAGCCTTTATTGCCCATTTATCTCCCTAAGGAGCTGGGATGTCGTTACCCTCAACCCCTTGGTATGTTTACTTATTAGAGTGCCGACGCGGGACTTATGTGGGCATCACCAACAATATCGCTAAACGCTATCGCGCCCACTGTGCGGGCAAAGGGGCGCGTTATACCCGTGCTAACCCACCGGTTGCTCTGCTGGGCGCCCAGCCGTTTGAAGATAGGGCCGCCGCCAGCCGGGCGGAGTATCAGTTGAAACAGCAAACCTCTGTTCAAAAACGTCATTGGGCAACGCGCTGGCCGCTTTCGATAGAAGTGGATTAAGCTAACGTAAAGCTAAAGCGCTCGTTTTTATACGAGCCTGCCGCCTTTCCCGGTTATTCAGGAGCCAACATGCTGACGTTTTTCTCTGAGGATAGTCGTTTGCGCCAGGCGCGAACGGAGCTTCATGACGGGGCACTTGTCAGCCCCTTTGAGTGCCCCGAGCGTGTTGACCTGGTGCTCGAACAACTGCGCCAGGCCGGTTTCGAAGTGCGCGCTCCTGACGCCTATGGCCTTGAGCCGGTATGTGCGATTCACGACGCCAGTTACGTCAGCTTCCTTGAAACCTGCTGGCAGGCATGGCAAGCAGCCGGGCATAGCGGTGAGGCGATCCCCAATATCTGGCCAGCGCGCACCCTGCGTCAGGATAAAATTCCGCTCTCGGTGAGTGGCCAGCTTGGCTACTACGCGCTTGCGGCGGAAACCTCTATCTGTGAAGGCACCTTTGAAGCGGCCATGGCGAGTAAGGACGCCGCGTTGGGTGCTGAGGAATATACCTTGGCCACGGGAGAGCCCAGCTTTGGGTTGTGCCGCCCGCCGGGGCACCACGCTGCATTTGACCAGTTTGGTGGCTACTGCTTTTTTAACAATGCCGCGATTGCTGCCCAGCACGCGCTGGATGCAGGCCGACGCCGCGTGGCGGTGCTGGATGTCGACTTCCACCATGGCAACGGCACCCAACAGATTTTCTATGCGCGTAACGACGTTCTATTTGCTTCGCTACATGGCGACCCTGATGTGACCTTTCCCTACTATCTAGGCTACGCCGATGAAACCGGTACGGGCGAAGGGCAGGGCTTCAACCTCAACTACCCGATGGCGCCTGGCACCAGCGTAGCCACCTGGATGCAAACGCTGGAGCAGGCGCTTATTGCCATCAAAACCCATGAGTGTGAGCTGTTGATCGTATCGCTCGGCGTGGATATCTTCGAAGGCGACCCTATTAGCGCGTTCACTTTCAAGCGCGATGACTTTATTGCCTTGGGCAAGCGTTTGGCAGAAGCCGGTCTACCCACCACCTTTTTAATGGAGGGAGGCTATGCGGTTGAAGAAATAGGTGTCAACGTCGTCAATGTGCTACAAGGGTTTGAGCAGATAAACTCGCGAGATAGATGACAGCTGGCCTTTATTAGGGCAGGCTAACGCCCCCACTAACGGGCAGGGAGCGCAGGCGTGGCAGTTTACGGCGGTATTCAGGGGCATGAATTGGAGCGTTGGCTTAATGCGTTAACCAACGCGGCCTACGACCGGCGCTGCCCGCTTTCCAAGGTGCATGGCGGCAATGCCCGTGCGCGCACCGCCCGGCAGGACCTGCTTTACTTGGCCCACGGCTTTCGCGGTGGCGAGCAGAGCCGTGACGTAGTCGCCGACGGCCTGGGTCGTTGGTGTCAGCACTACCTCACCGAAGCCGAATGGTACGTACTGGTAGGTGATAGTGCGAAGCCTCGCACCACCCGCCAATCCCCCGTGTCTTCCAGCGTTTCCCATGACGAAGTGGATGATGCACTTGAGGTGTTAAGGCAGCACCGCGTGGGCTGAAATAGCCCATGACGCGGGGCAAATCGCGCTGATACAATGGATGCATGAACAGTGCTTCTGCCACTTCCGTTACTGCTTCGCTCGACGACCCCTTCTACTACCTGACGAACTTCCGCTTCGTGCTGGGGTGGGTGGGTGAGCGCCACGCTGACCTTCTAGATACCGACGAACTCACCTTTATAAGCCGCTTTGATACGCTGCCGCGCTCTTCCCAGGCGTTGCTTACCCGTATGGTAATGCGCAAGGGCGAGCTGTTCCGGCTTTACAAACTCAACTACCCGGAAATAGGCGACACGGCAGATGCCCTCGCACCTTTGGCCTCGCTTGGTTGGGTGGATACTGCCCCGGCGCTGAGTGTGAATGAGCTGTTTCATCAACTGCGCTTGGCCGAGCTGCGCTCAGCCTTGGCAACGCCTATACGCGATGCGGGGCTGCCCGCGTCTGCTGGCAAAGCGGTACTCCAGGCCACGCTAACGCCCCAGCTCACTGAGATAAAACCGTTAACCGAGTGGTGGCCAAAAGCGTCGGACAGCATCGTGCGCCTTAACGTAATGGACGTGTGCGACCGGTTACGGCTGATGTTCTTTGGCAACCTGCGCCAGGACTGGGCCGAGTTCGTGCTGACGGAGCTTGGGCTTCAGCGGTTTGAAAAGGTACCGTTCACCGCCGCCTCGCGTGCCTTTCAGAAACGCGAAGAAGTGAATGCTTACTTCGTCTTGCATAGGCTTAGGCAGCGTCTTGAAGAGGGCGAGCCACTTGAACATCTACAGCATGAGCTACCGCCCAAACCCGCTAACGCCTGGTTAGCGACTCGGCATGCCCGCGTGGTGTTGCAGATGGGCCGCGAAGCGGAGCGCAGTGGCCAAACCGAGCAGGCCATTTTACTTTATGCACAAGCGGGTAGCAGCGAAGCCCGCGTTCGCCAACTGCGCGTATTGGAGCGGCTGGGGAGGTATCAGGAGGCATTTGAGCTGGCAACGAATGCCCAGCGACTTACGCCCAATGAAACCGAAGCTCAGGCACTCGCTCGGTTGCTGCCTCGGCTGCGTAAAAAGTTGAAAATGGAGGCGCAGCCGCCGGTGCATGAGCCCGCCTACACGCGCTGGGAGTTAATGCTTCCCGGCCCTCAGCCGGTAGAGCGCGCCGTTGGGCAGCACGTCGGCACACCTGAAGCGCCGGTGTACTATGCGGAAAACATGCTAATCACCGGCTTGTTTGGCCTGCTCTGCTGGCCCGCTATCTTTGCTCCTCTGCCAGGGGCGTTTTTTCATCCGTTTCATAGCGGGCCTGCGGATCTTTATCGTGAAGATTTCGTCGCTCGGCGGCGTGGTTTGTTTGATAAGTGCCTGGCACAGCTAGAGGATGGCAGCTACCGGCAGACGATTCACACAACCAGGCAGCAAAAACACGGCCTGGCGTCCCCCTTTGTGCACTGGCCATTGCTGGATGAAACGCTTTTAGCGCTGGCGCTTGAGTGCCTGCCTGCCGCCCACTTGAAAGCCTGTTTTGAACGGCTTTTACAAGACCTTAAAGCTAACCGGGCAGGGTTGCCCGACTTGATCCAGTTTTTACCCAACGCACCGAAGAATGAACCCCGCTATCGGCTTATTGAAGTGAAAGGCCCTGGTGACCGGCTTCAGGATAACCAGCGCCGCTGGCTGGCATTTTTTCATCAGCATCGTATTCCGGTTGCAGTATGTTACGTGCAGTGGCTGGCTGACTCGCTAGGTACGTTATGAGTAGCGCTGCGGAGTATCGGATAGCCGTTCGCGCACTGTGTGATTTTACCGCCCGCGAGGGTGACCTGGATCACCGCTTTACCCCTTCGCCCAGTGCTCAGGAAGGCATGGCCGGGCATCGCCTGGTGGCCAGCCGCCGAGGCGATGACTATATTGCCGAAATGCCGCTTTCCGGTACCTACAAAAGCCTGGCCGTCACCGGACGCTCTGATGGGTACGATCCTGCCGAAAACCGTTTGGAGGAGGTCAAGACCTACCGCGGTAGCCTTGAGCGCATGGCCGACAACCAGCGCGCGCTGCACTGGGCGCAGGTAAAAATCTACGGCGCCCTGTTATGCAAAGAACGCGGCCTGGATGAAGTTACGCTGACGTTGGTGTATCTGGATATCGCCACTGAAAAAGAGACTTTGCTTAGCCAGAAAGCGCGAGCATCTGAGCTTGAGGCGTTTTTTATCACCCAGTGCGAGCGCTTTATTGCCTGGGCCGAACAGGAAGCGGTGCATCGCAAGGCGCGTGATTTAGCGTTAACAACACTCAGCTTTCCCTATGCCACGTTTCGCCCCGGCCAGCGTGAGCTTGCCGAAGATGTTTATAAGGCCGCCAGCACCGGGCGCTGCCTGCTGGCCCAGGCGCCTACCGGGATCGGCAAAACGTTGGCCACGCTGTTTCCCATGCTCACCGCCATGCCTCGTCAGCAGCTTGATCGGATTGCTTTTCTGACCATGAAAACACCCGGGCGCCGCTTGGCGTTGGACGCCCTGGCTCAGCTTCGCTCTTCTGTACAATCCGCCGAACATTCTGATAACAGCGCGCCGCGTGTGCTGGAACTCATTGCCCGTGAAAAAGCCTGCGAGTACCCCGGAACCGCCTGCCATGGTGATGCCTGCCCGTTAGCGGCGGGCTTCTATGACCGCCTGCCCGCTGCACGCCAGGCCGCCGTGGCTGAAAGCGGGTGGGACCGCGAAACGCTGCGCAAGTTAGCGCTTACTCACAGTGTTTGTCCTTATTACCTGGGCCAGGAACTGGCGCGCTGGGCCGATGTGATTGTGGGCGACGTTAACCACTGGTTTGATCGCCATGCGCTGCTGCATGGCCTGGCACAAGCTAATGATTGGCGAGTGGGATTATTGGTGGATGAAGCGCACAACCTGGTTGAGCGGGCACGTGGCATGTATAGCGCCGAGCTTGACCAGCAGCGTTTTAATCGCGTTAAGCGTAGCGCCCCGAAAGCCCTGAGCCGCTCATTGGCAAGCCTGGGTCGGCAGTGGCAGGCCGTGGTGAAAGATGTCGCCGAAAGTAAGCCGGATGATGCTGAGCGGGAAGGCTATCACCTGCTTGAGTCGCTACCCGATAAGCTGGTGGGCGCCCTTCAGAACGTTGCCGCCTCGATCACCAACCACCTGGGCGAGCACCCCGAAGATATCTCTTATGAGCTGCAGGAGCTGCTGTTTGAGGCGCTGGCATTTTGCCGCCTGGCGGAGAATTTCGGCGATCACTCGCTGTGTGATCTCACATTAAAAGGCCGAGGGAAGGCGCTAATCGGTCTGCGTAATCTGATACCGGCAGACTTTTTAGCGCCACGCTTCAACGCTGCGCATAGTGCCGTACTGTTCTCAGCCACCCTAACGCCTGCCCATTATTACCGTGATTTGCTGGGCCTGCCAGCGCACACGGTGTGGCGCGAAGTGTGCTCGCCCTTTGTGGCCCGCCAGCTTGAAGTGTGCATTCGCCGGGATATCTCGACCCGCTTTCGCGACCGGGAGGCATCGCTTGCGCCGATGGTGGCCGAAATGGCCCAGCAGTATGAGCAGGCGCCGGGCCACTATCTAGCATTTTTTAGCAGTTTCACCTACCTCAATGCCGCGCTTAAGCTGTTTTGTGAACAGCACCCTGACATCCCTGCATTTGCCCAAACGCCGGGCATGCGTGAAGCCGAGCGCGAAGCGTTCTTGCAGCGTTTTACGCCGGGTGGGCAGGGCATCGGCTTTGCGGTGCTGGGCGGCGCCTTTGCTGAAGGTATCGACCTGCCCGGCGACCGACTGATTGGTGCGTTTATCGCAACGCTGGGCTTACCGCCCTTTAACGCTTTCAACGAAGCCCTTAAAGCGCGCCTCACGGCAAGATTTGGCCAGGGCGATGACTACACCTACCGCATTCCGGGGATGATCAAGGTGGTACAGGCCGCCGGACGGGTGATCCGCAGCCCCTCTGATGAAGGGGTTGTGGTATTAATGGATGATCGTTTTGCCCACACCCGCGTGCAGGCGCTATTACCCAGCTGGTGGGCGGTAGGCGGATCATCATTTTGATAACCAACGTGATAACCAGGGACGCAAGTGAATGGCGGATTTGTTGTGGTATCAGTATGCGTTGATCGGGCTGATTTTTGCCTGGAGCGGTTTTGTCAGAACCAGCCTGGGGTTTGGCGGCGCGGTGCTGGCGTTGCCGTTTCTACTCTTGGTGGTTAACGATCCACTACTTTTCCTGCCAATTATCGCCATTCATCTGCTGATCTTCTCCAGCTGGATCGCTTGGCAGGGTAACCGCCAAATAAAGCGAGAGAGTGGCAACGCGTCGGCACAGAGCAATATTGATTGGGCCTATTTACGCAAGGCCCTGAAAATTATGATCATCCCCAAGCTGGTTGGCGTGGTGGGCCTGTTAACGCTGCCTGCCTCTATCATGACCAGCATCATTTTCGGCATCGTGCTGGTCTACGCTGTTGGCTATGTGCTCAATAAGCCGTTTCAAAGCAACAACAGGTACGTCGACTATGTGCTGCTGGCCCTGGGCGGCTATGTCAGCGGTACGTCGCTGATTGGTGCGCCGCTGATTGTGGCGGTGTTTGCCTCACATGTCGCCAAGGAGCAGCTGCGCGATACCATGTTCGTGCTGTGGTTCATTCTGGTCGTGATCAAGATGATCTCGTTTGTGTTTGCCGGTGTGGACCTACAGCTGATCCATCAGCTATGGCTATTGCCCTGTGCGTATGCCGGGCACCTGGTGGGTGAGCGGGCGCACCGCTATATCATCAAAGCCGATACAGGCGTGTTCTTCCGGGTGCTGGGCGCGGTGCTGATCTTTGTCAGCATCATAGGGTTGGTATTTTCGCCTTCTTGATTATCGGCTTGGTATGAAAACGTTGCTACCGCTTAAAGCGTGCTGTCGGCGCGTAGCAGCGTCCTGCTCAGGATCACCAGTATCACCGCCAACACGCAGCAGAGCACGGCCATGCCGGTATAGACATTGCGCAGTGACTCAAGCCAGGTAACCGCAGGGGCGACCGCAATGGGCGAGATAAACTGACCAAGAAAGAAGGTAGCGGTAAAGCCACCAAACACGCGGCCACGCACTCGCTGTGGCGTAATACGCATCAGCCAGGCCGTGGTGTTGGGCATAAAGGCGCCCAGGCCAAGCCCCGAAATGGCCGCGCCGACAATCGCCATGGCATAACTCTGCGTAAGGCCCACCACCAGAAAGCCCAGCGCGGCCAGTACAAAGCCCGCTATATAGATCGTCATGACCGACAAAAAGGGTTTGTAGTAGCCATAGCAGAACGACACGATGCTGGCGGTAAAGGCGGCGGTCGAGAGCGCAATGCCGATGGCTAAACCGCTGACCTCACCCTGCTCTGAAAGTAAAAAAGGCAGTTGCGCCGGAAACATGTAAAACATCATCATGCTCAGCATGCCCGCCAGATAGGCAATCCCGGTGCGCATATAGTCGACCTTGACTGGCGCGTTGACGCTGCCTGCCTGCGCATTGCTTTGAAGCTTAGGCGCCTTGAGCATCGCCCAGGCATAAGGCAGTAGAAACACCCCGGTTAGGTAAAGCAGGAAAGGCCCCCGCCAACTCCAGTCGGAGAGTAGCCCACCCAGATTAATAAACACCACGCCACCGAGCGCCATGCAGCTACTTTGCAGACCCAAAAAACGCACTCGCTCGGGGCCATCAAAATAGTCGCCAACTAGCGTAGTACTAATACTTAAAATACCGGCCACGGCGATGCCCATCAGCGCCCGTGATGCTAACAACAGGTTCACGCTATCAATCAAGAAGCCCGCTCCACCCGCCAGGCCATAAATGGACAACATCATCAGGAGTAGAGGCTTGCGCCCAAACCGGTCGGCCAGATAGCCCATTAGCGGGCTGAACAGCGTAATCATCAGCGCAGGAAGCGTCAGGATCAGTTGAATCAACACCTGCGGATGATCCGAAAAATGGCGGCTGATACCCGGCAAAGCAGGCGCAATAATCGCACCCGACATCACCGTCATGGTGCTGGCAAACAGCAGTACGGCTTTGGTATGGGTTAAATGGTTGATGGTGAGCTTCCCTAGATGAACATCGAGATGGCAAAGGCACTGATAATAGCACTGTCGTTAGCAAGCTACTATTTTGGTGCTGGTGTATCGACAGCGACACTGTGCCAATAGGTTGACCCAACTGGCTGTTTTGGCAAAGCCGGAAGAGTGAGGCGCTGGTTGATCGTTAAACACGTATGTTGATGAAGCAATAAGAGACGTTCAGCTATGTCTAAGTTGACATAGTTCGTCCTAGGGACGAAGCTTTTCATATCTAATAACAAAGGTTATTAGACGAGCTTCATATGAAAACTAACGTTAAGGGAATAAAGAGTTGATAACTAATAGATGCTCAAGGTTTTTAGCAGTTTTCGGTTTAGTGCTGTTGTCTGGTTGTGCTCTCAACCGTAGCGAAATAGTGTTGCCGCTGCCGGAGGCAAATTCAAACCAATATGCGAGTACAGAGCAGACCATAGTAATAGGAGAAGTTATAGATCGGCGAGTTTTCGAAGAGTCACCGATTAATCCGAGCACTCCTTCTCTTGGAAAAGGCGGAGCAAGTAAAGCATCCGACCAGACCAAAGCAAGAGCGATTGGTCGGAAAAAGAATAAATACGGTTATGCGATAGGAGACGTTTTGTTGGAGAATGGACAAACTGTTGATAGCGTGGTGCGTAGCAATTTGGCCCTTGCTCTGAACGAATCCGGTTACAGTGTGCTTCCTCAGTCAGCAGTTGCTGCCGCTAATAGTCCGGTTATAGATGTTTATATCGATGAGTTTTGGGGGTGGCTCACTCCGGGACTGGAAACTACCTTGAATACTCGGATCTCCACAACCCTTGAGCTACGATCTAGTGAAACGCAAGAAAGTATTCTTGTCCGCACTCGCCAGATTCGCCCGTTTGCTACCAACGCTGCTTGGATAGAGCTGTTTGAAAAAGCGCTGAATGACTATAGAAACGAGGTTATCAGCATCGCGCCTGACCTGCTCGAAGAATAGGCTAGCGGAAGTGTGGATTAAAAAACGGCCACTTGCTTTAAAAGCTAAGTGGCCGTTTTTGTATATGTTCCTGGTCGGAATAGCAGGATTCGAACCTACGACCTCTGCCTCCCGAAGGCAGCGCTCTACCAAGCTGAGCTATATTCCGAAGGTTGTGAGCGGTGCTCAACAACGGGGCGTATCTTACACAAGTGGACGCTTTTTATCAAGCATCAGCACCTCTGTTGTGCGAATTTATGCTTGCCTGTCAACGGCCAGGCGGGCGAGTTGCGCCATGCTATCGCGATACGGGCTGGGTGAAAGTAACTCTAATTGCACCAGTGCCTTATCGGCCATTTCATTGGCGCGTTTACGGGTGTATTCAAGCGCGCCCGTGGCGTGAACAATGGCCAGTACGTCATCCAGCTGCTCAAGGCCGCCTTTGCGGATCACCTGGCGAATCAGCTTGGCCTGCTCAGGCGTGCCCTGCTCCATGGCGTGAATCAGCGGCAGGGTGGGCTTGCCTTCGGCCAGGTCATCGCCGACATTTTTACCCATGGCGTCGGCATCGCCCTGGTAATCCAACAGGTCATCAATCAACTGGAAGGCAAGGCCCAGGTAACGGCCATATAACTGTAGCGCCTGGGCTTGCTCTGGTGTGGCATCAGCAAGTACGGCACCGCTGTGGCTGGCAGCTTCAAACAGCATGGCGGTTTTACCTTGAATGGTTTCAAAGTAGTCCGCTTCAGAGACGCTAGGGTTGCCAATGTTGGTCAGTTGTAGCACTTCGCCTTCGGCGATGGTGCAGGTGGCGCTGGAGAGAATCGCCATGATCTGCATCGACCCAACATCAACCATGAGCTGAAATGAGCGCGAATAGAGGAAGTCGCCGACTAACACCGATGGCGCGTTACCCCAGGCATCGTTGGCGGTTTTTTTGCCGCGGCGCATGTGAGACTCATCCACCACATCGTCATGCAGAAGTGTGGATGTGTGCATGAACTCGATCAGCGTGGCCAGGGTAATGTGCTTGTCGCCCTGGTAGCCCAGTGAACGAGCTGCCAGCAGTACCAGCATGGGCCGCAAACGCTTGCCGCCGCTTTCAATAATGTATTGGCTAATGGTCTCGACGAGCGGGACTTTCGAGGTGAGCTGCTCAACAATCGTCCGGTTGACGGCTTCAAAGTCATCTGCCACCACGGCGTGCAGCGGTGAGGGCGTAGGGCTGGCAGTCGGGGTTGGGGAGACGTTGGCGGTCATGGGTTCCGTTCATCGCGGCAGGTGGAGGGGTACGCCCCTGAATTGAGGTCATGCTATGGGGCTACCGGGAAAGCGTCAAGGCGCGTGGAGGGCATCCATTCGGCGTGCGACAATAATCATCAATTGACAACGGCCTGTAGTCTTGTGGTAGAAGGCGATTGTCGTTATAATCCGCGACCCACTCATCATGCTCCCTGTCAGATGGCTCCAAAAGGGGCGCCACTCGCAGCAGGTCAATAAGAGCGTCAGGCGATGAGCGCTGGTTATGCAACGCATAACGGCATTACCGATAAGTCCGGAGAGCGACATGTACGCAATTATCAAAAGCGGTGGCAAGCAGTACCGCGTTCAAGAAGGTCAGACCCTTAAACTCGAGAAAATCGAAGTCGCTACCGGCGAAACGATTGAGTTTGATGAAGTGCTGCTGGTTGCAGACGGCGACGACGTAAACATTGGTGCACCGCTGTTGAGTGGCGCCAAGGTTTCCGCTGAAATCGTTTCCCACGGCCGCGGTGACAAGGTGACGATCATTAAATTCCGTCGCCGTAAGCACAGCATGAAGCGTCAGGGCCACCGCCAGTGGTTCACTGAAGTCAAAATTACCGGAATTTCCGCGTAAGCGGTTCATTCCCTGAAAGGAGAATTTTGCAATGGCACATAAAAAGGCAGCCGGCTCCACGCGTAACGGTCGCGATTCCGAATCCAAACGCCTAGGTGTTAAGCTTTTCGGTGGCCAAGCAGCGAACGCAGGTAGCATCATCGTTCGTCAGCGCGGCACGCGTTTCCACGCGGGTACTGGCGTTGGTCTAGGTCGTGATCACACTTTGTTCGCACTGAACGAAGGCTTTGTGAAGTTTGAGACCAAAGGCCCGAAAAACCGCAAATTCGTTAGCATCGTTTCTGAATAAGCAACTCTGGTTGCGTAGAACGTAGTTAATGAAAAAAAGCCCCGCTATGGCGGGGCTTTTTTGTCTGTTTAAACCCTCTTGCCCAATGAATGGAGGCAGGAGCGTTGCATATAGGGCGGCGGAAGCGGCCGGGAGAAACTATGCAGTTCGTCGATGAAGCCTCGATTATTGTTGAGGCGGGAAATGGCGGCAATGGCTGTCTGAGCTTTCGCCGCGAAAAATATGTGCCCAAAGGTGGCCCCGATGGTGGTGACGGTGGGCACGGGGGGTGCGTTTACCTGATCGGTGACGATGCGCTCAATACGCTGGTCGACTTCAAGTTTCAGCGTTTTTACAAGGCTGAAAACGGCCAAGGTGGCATGGGCCGCCAGATGAGCGGTAAAGCCGGTGAAGATCTGCACGTTAAGGTGCCGGTAGGCACCACCGTTGTGGACGTTGATACGCTGGAAGTCATCGCGGATGTCACCGAAATTGGCCAGGTGGTACTGGTCGCGGAAGGTGGTCGACGTGGTTTGGGTAACATCCACTTCAAGTCATCCACTAACCGTGCACCGCGGCGCACCACGCCAGGTACCGAAGGCGACCGTCGCAACTTGCGTTTGGAAATGAAGGTAATGGCGGATGTTGGCCTGTTGGGCATGCCCAATGCCGGCAAATCCACCCTGATTCGCTCGGTATCGGCGGCCAAACCTAAAGTAGCCAACTACCCGTTTACCACGCTGGTGCCTAACCTGGGTGTTGTGAAGCTGGGTATGCACGAGCACTTTGTGATGGCGGACGTGCCGGGGTTGATCGAAGGTGCCTCTGACGGTGCGGGCCTGGGGCTGCGCTTTCTTAAGCACCTGACCCGCACGCGACTGCTATTTCATGTAGTCGACGTGGCGCCCTTTGATGAGTCTGACCCGGTGGAAACCGCTCAAGCGATCGTGCATGAGCTTGGCCAGTTCTCTCCGGCGCTTTCCGAGCGCCCGCGCTGGCTGGTGTTGAACAAGTTTGATCTGCTGCCGGAAGAGGAGCGCGAAGAACGCGCCCAGGCGATCATTGACGCGCTTGGCTGGGAAGGCCCGGTGTTCCGTATCTCGGCGATTAGCAATGAAGGCACGGACAAGCTGGTTCAGGCCGCGTACCGCTGGCTGACCGAGCAGCGTCGCCTTGAGAACGAAGACGAAGAGGCGCTGGCCCGCGAGCAGGAAATGCGCCGCCGCATGGAAGATGAGTCGGTCGCCCGTATCGAAGAGCGTCTGGGGCGTCGCCGTAAGCGGCCTGCTGAAGAAGCCGACGACGATGACTTCGATGATGATGATTACGACGTTGAGATCGAGTACGCGCCCTAACGGCCGAAACCGGCAGGCATGCTCAGCCTGTCAGTAATGGCCGACGTTGAATATTGTTGTCGGATATCATCGCTGAATAGCGTTGCTGAATAGTGTTAATAATGTGCCTGATAAGGTAGAAACGGATGGAGAGTCATGAGCAGGGGATGGGCCGCGAAGCGTTAAGCCGTGCGCGCCGTGTGGTAGTGAAAATCGGCAGCGCACTGCTGACCAACGATGGTCGTGGCCTGGATGAAGCCGCTATTGGCGGCTGGGTTGACCAGATTGCCGAGCTTCATCAACAGGGTGTTGAGGTGGTGCTGGTCTCCTCGGGCGCCGTGGCAGCAGGCATGGTGCGGTTAGGCTGGCAAGCACGCCCGAGCGCGGTGCATGAGCTGCAGGCCGCCGCGGCAGTGGGCCAGAACGGCCTTACTCAGTGCTATGAGCAACATTTTGCTCGCCACGACATGCTCACTGCGCAAATTCTGCTCACTCATGACGACCTTTCCAACCGCAAACGCTACCTCAATGCGTTGTCGGCCCTGCGCACGCTGGTGGAAATGCGCGTGGTGCCGGTCATCAACGAAAACGATACGGTGGTGACCGACGAAATACGTTTTGGCGATAACGATACGCTGGGCGCGTTGGTAGCCAACCTGCTGGAAGCGGACGCGTTACTGCTGCTTACCGACCAGGAAGGCCTGTTCGATGCCGATCCACGCCATAACCCCAATGCCCAGATGATCGCCGAAGGGCGTGCAGATGACCCGCGCTTGGCAGCGGTGGCGGGCAGCGGCGGGGCGCTGGGGCGGGGTGGCATGAGTACCAAGGTACGTGCCGCCAAACTTGCCGCACGTTCAGGCGCCGTTACAGTGATTGCCAGTGGTCGCCAGCCAGGCGTCATTACCCGGCTTATCAGTGGTGAAGCGTTGGGAACGCTACTGCATCCGGAGCAGGCACCGATGGCGGCGCGTAAGCGCTGGCTGGCGGGGCAACTTCAAGTGCGTGGTACGCTGATGCTGGATGCCGGGGCGGTAAAAGTCCTGCGCGAAAAAGGCTCCAGCCTGTTGCCGGTGGGAGTGCGGGGTGTAAAAGGCACGTTCAAGCGGGGCGATATGGTGGTGTGTGTTGATGAGCAGGGCACGCCGGTTGCCAAAGGGCTGGTCAATTACGGCGTGGATGAAGCACGCCTGTTGGCAGGTCAGCCGAGCCACCAAATTGAGGCTATTTTGGGCTACGTAGAAGCCCATGAACTGATTCACCGCGATAACCTGGTCGTGATCTAGCGCCTGATTTTGTCCGGGTATTGGTTGAAACAGAACGTCATCAAAACGCCGTTTACTGTGATCAGTAAGCGGCTTTTTTATGCGTGCGCTACCTTGCTCTGGGGGCAATGGGTACTTGGCGGGGCCAGTCGTTGGGCACTATGAATACTCGTTCAATGCGCTGCTGGTGGGGCAGGTAGAGCATTATTTGCTGGGGCCCGTATTGTTCGATGAGTCGCTCAATGCCAGGCATTACGGCGGCCACTGGTTGAAAATCTTCCGCTCTGGGCGGTGCTAGCCAGTGCGGTTTTCGTAACCAGACCATGCGTAACGACGCACCCAGGCTATCGCGCAGCGCAGGCCAGTCACGCAAAAAACACCACATGCCGCGGTGATGGTTCGGCGTAGCGCCCTGGGGGGAAGGCAGCGCCGCATGCCACGGGTAAAACAAGACGCCCGGCATGGCGAGACGATGAGTAAGAAGCTCTTCTACCGTGGACGAGCAGGTGGCGATGTCGCGGGGTGTTAGCCAGTGAGCAAGCGTGGCCAGTGCCCCGGGCGTTATGGAGCGCGGCAGTTGGTGCTGGCATAAATGAGCGCATTTTAGCGCCAGGCTATCCAGCCCACCAGGACCGATCCAGCGGCTTGGGCTGTCGGCCGGGCCGGGGCCTTCAGGCAGGCCCAAATAAAACTTGATCGCCACTTCCAGATGCACGGGCGCCGGGTTATCGCGGGTGCGGTAAAGCATATCCAGCTCGCCAAGCGTCGTGCGCTTTTTAAAGATGCGCACATTTTTGGCGAGTAGCCGCGTATTAGGCGCGTTATCCAGCAGGAGATGCCACAGCCGCTCGTGGTAGTGCCCCATGCGGCCTGTCTGTTGGCGGTTAACGCCTGCGAGTAGCGGCGTTATTTGCTGTAGCCAGTCAGCAGTGCCTGTGGCCAGGCCCAACTCCTGACACGTCGGGCGGCCACCGTTTGGCATGGGCGGCGGGAGCGTGACCAGATCGGGCGCTGTTATCAGCCACGCCAAATCATGCGCTATTTGGGCCACCCCCGGCGCTGTCATCTCTTCGATTTTCTCTGCGCGATGCCTTCTTGCTTCCACGTTATCAGTTCCACGATGTTCTCCCCTTGCCAAAACTGTCGCTAGATAGTGGTAAAAACACAAGCGGGCCCCGTAGGGCCCGCACCGTGTGATAACACATAGCCAGCGATAGGGTGCTACCGCTAGCAGTTATTAATCGCGGTCAATTTCAGTAATCTCGTAAGAGCCTTGACGCAGGCTTATTTCCAGCTCGCGGCCATTCTCATCCCGGCCTTCGATATCAATAACGCCGCCCTTATCGATGTCGATATCCTCAAGTTCGCTCATGCCCTCTTTTCGCGCCACTTCCAACGCCTGGCGTACGTCCTCTTCACTCATTCCCCACGCGCCGGTAATTAAGCGTTTACGCTCTTCTTTCAGGGTTTCGCCATTATCCAGTGAAAATTCAACGTCGGCGTACCACTCATCATCCAGCCAGCCTTCTACTTCTGCGCGTCCACGGCTTTTAATGCTGATCTCTTCATAGTGGGTGAATCCATAATCGACGGCAGGTACCAGCACCTCGTCAACCCGATCCATGGACAGCGCGTCTGCTTGAGCGCTGCCTGCTGCCGCGGTGAGTAGCAGAGCAGAGGCGGGTATCAACAGCATTTTTTGCATGACGTTCATATCAAATTCCTTCTTTGCTTAATGAATGGCATTGCCCGATGAATGTGGTCTGATATAGATCACTCAGCGAATGCGACAGAGGATTTATAGCACTTCGGTTATTTCCCCAAGCTGAACAATCCATTCATCTAGCGTTCATGTTGCTTCTGGCATTCTAGTCCAATGAAGTCACTCCGCCATCGATTCACGCACCGACTCTTTTACTGCTTCCACTCCTCTGCCAAGTGGATGGGCGGGGCGCTGCTGGCTGCCATATTGATAGGCAGCGCTGTGGGTGATCAGCACTGGGAAACGCTGCACAGTGAAGTGCGCCGCGGGGAGGTGGTGCCCTTGGAAACCATTTTAGACTGGCTGGAAGCGAACTATCTGGGAGACGTGCTGGAAGTGGAGGTAGAGCGCGAGCAGGGTCTGGTAGAGTATGAAATCAAGCTGCTGGGTCCACAAGGCCAGGTGGTTGAGTTTGAATTTGATGGTCACAATGGTCGGTTAATGAAAATAGAGGGCGTGCGTATCAATGAGATGCGCCGCCCACAAGGTATGACGCCATGAAGTGTTTGCTGGTAGAAGATGATCAGGCGATTGCCCGCGAGCTGAGTCAAGCGCTGCGTGACGGTGACTGGGTCGTTGAGCATGCCGAAAATGGCCAAGAGGCCGACTTTTTGGTGCGTACCGAAACCTACGATACGGTAATACTTGATGTAGGTTTGCCCGATGGTGACGGCACGCGTTGGCTGGCTGCCTGGCGTGAAGACGGCATTGATCTGCCTGTGCTGATTCTGACCGCTCGAGAGCGCTGGGCGGATAAAGCGGCGGGCTTTACCGCAGGCGCAGATGACTACGTTACCAAGCCTTTCGAGCCGGGTGAGGTGTTGTTTCGGCTACGGGCACTAGTGCGGCGTACCCACGGCCATGCTCATCCGGTACTCAAAGTAGGTGAACTCAGCCTGGATACTCATACGCAGCACGTAAGCCTGGCGGGCCGCCCGGTAAGCTTGACTGCCCAGGAGACACGTCTGCTCGGCTACCTGATGCATGCCGCTCCCAGGGTCGTCAGCCGAAGCGAGCTTTCTGAACACGTTTACGACCGCGACCATGAGCCCGACTCAAACGTGATTGATGTGCAAATCAGCCGACTACGTCGCAAGCTGGGGGCCTGGCGGTTTGCCACCCTGCGTGGGCAGGGTTACCGGCTCTTGGCAGAAGTGCCTGGCGGCGAATGAGCAACGTAACGCCTTCTTGGCGAACGCGCTGGTCAGGTCGCTCGATTAGCCTTCGCCTGCTGCTGGCCGTTTTAGTCATGATCGGGGTGGCCTTGCCGCTCGCTGGAATGCTGCTCTCGCACCATTACCGAAACGCGGCGACCGAGGCGTTTGATGAGCGCCTTGAAGCAACGCTGAACGTGATTATTGCAGGCGTTTCCGTTGACCCGCTAAGTGAGCAGTTGCGCTATGACCGCGCTCTTGGGGACCCACTTTTTGACCAGGTCTTCTCCGGCTGGTACTGGCAAATTACCGATCAACAGGTGCACACGATCACCTCGCGCTCGCTGTGGGATCAACGCCTGCCGGTCATCGATAACGAAGAGGTGAGCGCGCGCTCGTTGCCCGGCCCACGTGGGCAATCACTGCGTACCGTCGAGCGAGATATTTACCTGGCCCCTTTAGAAGCCCCTTTGCATATTAGCGTAGCGGCCCGCGATGACGAGCTGAAGGCCGATATACGCGAGTTCCAGCGCTTGCTCTGGCTGGGCTTGGTCAGTCTTGGAGCATTGCTGTTAGGCGTGTTGGGCCTACAGGTGCGCTGGGGGCTTGCGCCGCTGCGGCGTATGCAGGCCAACTTAAAAGACGTTGAGCAGGGGCGCGCAGCAGAAATGACAACGGACCTGCCTAACGAGCTTGCTACGCTTGCGGCTTCCATGAACGCCGTACTGGCCCGCGACCAGCGCCTGATTGAGCGTGGCCGTCACACGGCAGGTAATTTGGCCCATGCCCTGAAAACCCCCTTAAGTGTTATGCGCTTGCTGGTCCACCAGTTGCCTGACGCGCATCGCGCTGCTTGGGAAGCCGAGTTAACCCGAATGGACAGTGCCGTTCGCCATCACCTGGCACGGGCATCTGCCGCAGGTGACGGTGGCCGCTTTGCACCAATTTCGCTGCACGACACGCTTTCACCGCTGTTAAGCGGGCTGAGTCGGCTGGCTCAGCGTCGCATGCTTACCCTGCATCAAATCTGGGAAAATTACCCGCGTGTGCACCTGGATGCCCAGGATATTCAGGAGCTTATCGGCAACGTGCTGGATAATGCACTACGCTGGGCAAACCATGAAGTGACGTTTAGGGTGTGGGTCGTCGACCAGATGCTTTGGTTGAGCGTCAGTGATGATGGCCCAGGGATGACGCAACAAGAGAGCCAGGAGGCACTTGGGCGCGGCAAGCGCTTGGATGAGCAGCGCTCCCAAAGTGGCTTGGGTCTTGCCATCGTGGCGGACCTGGTCACGCTCTATCATGGCCAAATGCGCCTTCAGCGCGCAGAGGCCGGGGGGCTTGAGGTCACTGTCGAACTGCCGGTGGTGGCGCATGGCTAAGGGAGAACAAATGTAATGACAATGGATGATGCGTTGCCGGATGTATTGGTCGGCCCGCTATTGCGCCGCATTAGCCCCACACGCCTGGTGTTGTGGTTAGTGGCAACGCGCCCGCTTGACATGTCGCTGGTGCTTTTCCCAGGCAGCAGCGATGAGCAGCGCTTTCGCTTAAGCAACCATCACCAGTGCCTGCCTATCGGCCGGCACGCGTTTATTCACTTGATTGATCTGCGCTTGCCGCAGGCGCTACCCACTGATGAACGTATCGAATACGATCTGCGGCTTCAATCGACGATGGGGGAGTGGCAGGCGCTGCCCGATTGGGCGCCCTGGCTATGCCATGAAGGCGCCGCTTACCCTGCCTTTGTCATCGCCTCACGCCATCACCGGTTGATGCACGGTTCGTGTCGTAAGCCTCACCATGCGAGCGCCGATGGGTTAGTGCGCGCCGACAGCTGGTTGGCGGACAAGCAGCAAGCACCGAAAGAGTGGCCAGCATGGTTGTTAATGACGGGCGACCAGGTGTATGTGGATGATGTCGCAGGCCCCATGCTGCGTGCGGTGCATGCGCTTATTGAACGCCTGGGGCTAGTCGATGAGCGGCTGGAGGGCGCCACGGTGGAGGATAGCCAGGCGCTTTATGCCTCGCCTGATAGCTATTACCAGCGCGAGTCGCTGCTGCCCGATGTCACCAGTAACGTGGCGCTACGCGAGCGATTTTTCGGAGGTGTTAAAAAGCCGGTGTTTACCTCGGCGAACGCCTCCAATCATCTAATGACACTGGCGGAAATGCTCGCCATGTATTGTTTAGTGTGGTCGCCGGTTGCTTGGCAAATGATTGCCCCAGCGATGCCTGCCCTTAACGATAAAGTAGCCCAACGTTATCGTGAGGAGCAGGCGGCTTTAGATGATTTTGTGGCCGGGTTACCGCAGTGCGCTCGGTTAATGGCGCATTTGCCCAGCTTGATGATCTTTGACGACCACGATGTTACCGACGACTGGAACCTGACCGCCGATTGGGAGCGCTGCGCGTATGGCCATCCGTTCTCAAAGCGCATTATTGGCAATGCGCTGGTGGCCTATTTGCTCTGCCAGGGGTGGGGCAATGCACCGGATAAGCTTAACCCGCTGGTCGAGCAGGCGGCCGAATTGTTCCGTGAGCAAGGGCTGCTTTCGTGCTCCAGGCAGGATGCATTGATCGAACGGCTACTGCGTTTTCAAGGGTGGGAGTTTCAGGTGCCCGGCACGCCTGCCCTGATTGTTTTGGATACCCGCACCCGCCGCTGGCGTAGCGAGCGCAGCCCCCAACAGCCGTCCGGCTTAATGGATTGGGAAGCGCTGATGGAAATGCAGCAGGCGCTATTGGGTTGCAAAAGCGCTGTCATCGTCTCGCCAGCCCCCATGTTTGGGGTAAAGCTGATTGAAGGCGTTCAGAAGATGTTCACCTGGGCGGGCAAGCCGCTGGTGGTGGATGCCGAGAACTGGATGGCCCACCGTGGCGCCGCCAATGCATTGCTGCAAATCTGGCGTCATTCCAAAACGCCGGGCAATTACGTGATTCTCTCTGGCGATGTGCACTACTCGTTTGCTTACGACATTATTGTGCGTCGCCAAAAGCGTGCGCCACATTTATGGCAGGTGACCTCCAGCGGCATCAAGAACACCTTCCCCGTGCAGCTGCTAAATACCTTTGATCGGCTTAACCGGTGGCTCTACGCGCCCTGGTCGCCGCTTAACTGGTTTACCAAACGTCGCAAGCTGAGTATCCACCCGCGAGACCCCAGCGGAGCAAGCGCGGGGGAGCGGCTTTGGAACGCCAGCGGTATTGGCCTTGTGACGTTAGATGACGAGGGCCGCCCGGTGGACATCCGCCAGTTGGACGTAAACGGTAAAGACGTCATCTTTCCTCCGTCTGCTGATCTTCCCTTTATCTGATGACATGTACCTGGCGACATGGATACTTTGCGATGAGCGCGGCTTATCTGACGTCAGTGCATGGCAAACAATGGCGCTGGTCGCTGGAATAGCGTGTAGCGCGGGCGGCGGCATAGACAGCCGCGAACCACGCATGCCATAGTAAGCATGCTTAGGGGACGGCATGCACCAGGTGCATCGCCTCATCAAGATCGGACAAAAGTAAAAGGCCCTGTTGGGCACTATTTTGATAGGGGCAGACTGCAATGAATAGGAGGCTCTGGTGCTGAGAGCAGGCGCCGCCAGGAAAGAACGGCTGCTGAAAAGAATCTTTCTGGCGATCCTTTTGTTGATGGCCGCCACTCCGGCCTTGTCAGCCGCTCCGGCTGTCGGCATGTTTGGTAGCTTCTTTCCTTACTGGCTAATCTCGCTGTTTATCGGTGTGGTGACAACGATTTTTATCCGTGTCATTTTCGTGGTGACGAAGCTCGATGACATCATTCCATGGCGTGTTCTGGTATATCTGTCTCTGACGCTGGCCATGACCCTGTTATCTTCTCATCTTTTTTTTGGACGCTGAATCATGAAAGGTCATGTTTCCAAGCGGGTAGCATCCATTATCGGGGCTGTGATCGCCATTGCCATCATTGCTGGCGCTGCTGTTCTGGCTTACCAAAGCTACGAGAATGCGCGCGCCAATCCGCTGTCAGATGATGCCACTCTGAGGGCCGATATTGTCCACATTGCTCCGTCGGTAGCGGGCCGCATCGTGGCCTTGCATGTTGAGGAAAACGACTTTGTCCGCAAGGGCGATCTTTTGCTGGAAATTGATGACACTGCCTATCGGCTGGCCTTAAAACAGACACAGGCCGACCTGGCCATGGCAACGGCGGCCAGTGGCGATCAGTCTCGAACTATCCGCGCGGAGCAGGCCAATGCGGAAATTGCCGAGGCCCAGATCAATCGAGCCACGACAAACCTGGCGCTGGCGAACCAGACCCTTGACCGCCTGCTGCCGATGGAGTCCAAGGGCTATGTTTCTCAGCAGCAGATCCACGATGCGCGCACTGTTAAACGCAATGCCGAAATCAGCTTACAGGAAGCGATTCAGCAGCGTCAGGCCGCTGAGGCGCTGGTGGGTAATGATGAAGCAACCCTGGCGTTGATTGAAGCGCGCCAGGCAGCTCAGGACATTGCCCAGCATGAGCTGGACGGCACTCGGGTCTATGCGCCTGCTGACGGCCGGGTTGTCGGAGTGACCGTTTCTGTGGGGGACTACGCGCTGCCTGCCCAGTCCCAGTTCAATCTGATCAAGACGGACACCTGGTATGCTTCGGCCAACTTCACCGAAACCATGCTGGGCAATATCGCTGTCGGTGACTGCGCCACGGTATATGCGCTGGCTAACCGCGACCGTGCCATTAAAGGCACAGTGGTGGGAATCGGCTGGGGCGTGGCCTCGAAAGACCTGATCGACCTGCCGTTAACACTGCCGATTGTGCCAAAATCCCTTGATTGGGTGAGAGTTCAGCAGCGCTTTCCCGTCCGCATCCGACTGGATGACCCACCGGCGGAATTGATGCGTGTCGGTGCATCGGCGGTGGCAACGGTTCATCAAAACGATGGCTGCTGAATCTCCGTGGGGGAAAATCGCCCGCCAGGCGTGGGCGGATCTCCAGCCCTTTCCTGGCAGGATTGGCCTGACTTGGCGCGTGGCGCTACTGTGTGCTCTGGTGTCTGCAACGGCCATGATGCTGAAAATACCTGAGGCCTCGATCAGCTGCTATTTGATCATTTTTTTGTCCAAGCAGGATGCCGTAAAGAACTGCATCATGGCCTTGGGCGTGATTCTGATGGCATCAACCGTGGTACTTCTGATGATTCCGATCATCAACGTTAGCATCGACAGCCCTGCCATGCGCCTAGCGGTCATGTTTTTCGCCTCGTATATTTTTCTGTTTCTCAGCTCAGCGACTCCGCTGGGCGAGCAGGCGGCCATTGTTGGCTTGGTGATCGCCTTTATCATGACGCTGGTGACCATGGTGCCGGTTGGTGAGGTCGCTGACAAAGGCTTGCTCATGGCATGGAAAATGGCCTGCATGCCGATGTTTTTGATGATCCTTTTTAACCTGCTGTTCGGCACCCCTTCGCAAACACTGGTGCGTAACCGGATTGTCGAAAGACTGCGCTGTGCGGCAGACCGCATCGAGACACAGCAAGCGTCAACGGCTTTCAACACTCTGGTGAGCGAAGGTAATGATGACTCGTTGCAGCAAATGCAGATCGTCAAGCTGCTGCACCTGATATCGACGGTACGCTCTCGCTGGCTCAGCGGAGCCACTGAGACAAGTTATCGCATCCTGATTATCGCTGAGGCCCTGCCTGAAAGCCTGAGCCGCGCAGCAAGGAGTAACTTGGCGGTTGAGTTACGCCAAGCGGCGGATGTTATCGCCAATGATAAGTGCCCGGTGCTACAGGCTGCGCCGGAGGCGGCAGAAACCGGCTTACAGCCGCTTTATGTCGCATTACATGGTTTGTCACAGCCGGATGGAGGGGCTGCACAGCCACCGCGTCCGAGAAAAATACCTTTGCTGGCTGCCGATGCATTTTCCAATCCGATACATCAGCGCTATGCGCTAAAGACATCAGCAGCAGCGGTGCTCTGCTATTTGATTTATACCGGCATGCAGTGGGATGGCATTCATACGGCGATGATCACCTGTTATGTTGCCGCGCTCGGCACTACGGGGGAAACACTGCGTAAGCTGACGTTGCGGATCGTCGGTTGTCTGATTGGCGCAGCGATGGGGATTTTTTCGTTGGTTTTCATCATGCCGCACCTGAGCTCCGTCGGTGGCCTGATGGGGCTGGTATTCTTTGGTGTGCTGATCGGTGCCTGGGTGTCATCAGGTACTGAGCGGATCTATTATGCCGGCGTGCAGATCGCCTTGGCTTTCTTGCTGACCACCCTCAATGGATTTGGTCCCAGCTTTGATATCTCCCAGGCCAGCAACCGTATCTACGGCATCCTGCTGGGTATTTTTGTCATCTATGTGATTTTTACCCAGTTCTGGCCGCGCAGTGTCATCAATCAGGTGGCACGGCAGCTCAACGATGTGCTGGATGCCTTGAGCGATCTCAGTACGCTTTCCAGGCAGGATCAACAGTTGCGCACCCAAGCGGCATCTACTGCATATTTTGCACTGGGCCAGGCCGAAGAACTGCTCGATATGGTGCCTTTCGAGCCGTCGCGTCTGCGTGCCAGCACTGATGAACTGAAGCGCGTGGAAAGAATTGTTGAAGAGCTCAATGACCTCACCAGCCAGCTTTACATGGCAGAACAGGATGACGGCACTATCAAAGAGCGTCTGCAGCGACTCAAGTCACAGCTGGTCACTGAGCTTGAAAACCGACGTAACAGGGCGTCTTCGACTTACGAGGGCTCTCCCCTCGACGACGGCGCGTATAGTGATATAGAACGGCAACTCACTCGGATAGAGCGGATTGTGCATGTTGAGAAAAGCTAGCGTGTCCAGATTAGCCAAGCTCAGAACCTGTATTGCTCTGGGCGTTGTTCTTGGCACTATAGGGGGCCTGCAGGGCTGCGCAACGGATGCGCTAAAGAATACCTCCGCCTCCCCCAGCACGCCCTGGGTGCCTCAAGGTCAGTCCGCGCTGCCTGGCGATTTTTCCGTGTCAGGTTCAACTGATATCGGCTTGCTGCCAGACCCGGTGTCACAGGATCTACAGCCGGGCAAGGTGTATCAGTTACCCGAGCTGATAGACTTTGCGCAACGTCATAACCCGTCAACCCGAGTTGCCTGGGAACAGGCGCGCCAGCTGGCGCTGGCCTCTGGAATGGTGGAAGCCACGTTTCTGCCGATCCTGACCGCCAATGTGTTTGCGGGCAGACAGCAAACCAGCATTCCTTATCGCGGGTTGCTGGATGGTGACACTCACCATGTCGATACCACCGTCAGCGGTGTGGCGCCGAACCTTGCTTTGCAGTGGCTAGTGTTTGATTTTGGTCGGCGCGAGGCGCTCAGCGATGCCGCCCGACACAATGCCTATGCGGCCAACGTCAACTTCAATGGTGCCCACCAGGCGGTGATCTACAACGTGACGCGTAGCTATTACCAGTACGGTGCTGCCAAGGACAGGCTGGCAATTGCTGAGGAGGTGCTGGTCAACAACCGCCTTCTGCAGGATGCGGCTGAGTCCCGCTACGCCAATGGCACCGGCACCAGTATCGCTGTTGCTCAAGCCCGCCAGCTTGTCGCCCAATCTAACCTGCGGATGGTGCAGGCACAGAGTATGCTGCGCGATCAGTATCAGGAGTTGCTGAGTGCTCTCGGCGCTTCGCCGACGACACAGATCGAGGTGGCCGGCGCGTCGAATCGCCCGCTACCGGGTATTGACGAGTTGGCATCGGTGGATTCTGCGATTGAGGCGGCACTCAGCAAGCGGCCGGATGTGCTGGCCAGCTATGCTGAGCTGCAAGCTGCCAAAGCGACAGAGCGTGCCGCCGATGCCGACTTCATGCCCCGGGTATTTGTTGCCGCCGCCACGGGAACCAACAAGAAAAATCTGAGCATTGGTCATTTGCCCAGTATTGGCAACCAGACCACAGGCACCGGGGTGTTCCTGGGGGTGACAATGCCTATCTATGATGGCGGCCTTCTTGCCGCCAAACGCCAGCAGGCAGTCTCTGTCACGGCTTCAGCCGAAGCGGCATTCGAGAAAATTCGCAACACGGCGATGCGCGAGATGGTCGTTGCTGCTGATGCACTGCGCTCCTCACTGGCAGCTTTTGACGCCGCTGATGCGTTGACCGAAGCGGCAGCGGTGACTTACGACGCGGCCTTTGATGCTTATCGCAACGGGGTAGGCACTATCACTGAGGCTACTGCGGCGGAGTCCGGTCTGCTGGATGCAAGGCTGGCACGCTCCGAGGCACATGCAGCAAGCCTGATTGCAGCATCGACGCTTGCGTTCACGCTTGGCGCCATGACATCAAGCACGTCCCCTTTAGAGGCTATTCCCTGAGGCTCGTCCATCCAATACCCTTCACTCGTAAGCTATTTTAGCGCGCTAACTGTCACGCCAGTGTCATAAAAAAGTCGCACGCTTGCTAACTAGACAGTCTTCGTAAAAAGCCTTTGCAAACCGCCTCTAACGTCGTCTCTAACACCGTCTCTAATACAAGAGGCATTCAGCCGTTTAATAAGGTGCTTTCACGAACCTGTAAGAGTCTTTTTCAATAGCTATCACGACGTTTGATAAGGCAGCAGGCATATGACCGCCCAGGAAGCGCAATGGCTTAACCGTATTATTGAATCAGAAGATCTGCACGTGTTGTTTCAACCCATCGTGGATGCCAGCCAGCAATCTATTTACGGCTATGAAGCACTGATACGTGGGCCTAAAACATCGCCGCTGCACTCACCGCTGCGCTTGTTTGATGTGGCCATGCAGGCGGGGCTATTGGTAGAGCTGCATTAAGTGTTTTGAAGCCGTCATCAAGTGGTCATTTAAGTGTCGCGGTGTTGTCATCTAGCGTCGGCAGGATAGCGCTATCTTCGAACAACATTCCAGGTGACGTATGCATACTGTGTCTCTACCCCGTACTTTGATCAGCGCGGCTGTTGTCAGTGCTTTTGCTCTGATTGCCGTCAATGCCTCGGCAGACCTCTCTGCGCGTTATGTCGATAACGACGGTGACATGCTAGCGGATGCACCCACGGATGAGTCACAGTGGGTTGACCCCGATACGTTGGTATTTGCTTATACACCGGTTGAAGACCCGGCCGTTTATGCGGATGTTTGGGCCGACTTTTTGGACCACCTAAGCGAAGCCACAGGTAAAGACGTTCAGTTCTTCCCGGTTCAGTCCAACGCGGCACAGCAAGAAGCGCTACGTGCTGGCCGTCTGCACGTCGCGGGCTTTAACACCGGTGGTGTACCGGTTGCGGTGAACTGCGGCGGCTTCCGCCCATTTACCATTATGGCGGCCGATGACGGTAGCTACGGCTATGAAATGGAAATCATCACCTACCCAGGCAGCGGTATTGAGTCGGTTGAAGACCTGGCAGGGCGTCAGCTGGCGTTTACCTCTGAGACCTCTAACTCAGGTTTCCGAGCGCCTTCTGCGCTGCTGCGTTCTGAATATGGCATGGAAGCAGGGGAAGACTTCGAGGCAGCGTTTTCTGGTTCCCACGATAACTCCATCCTGGGCGTTGTGAATAAAGATTACGACGCAGCAGCCATTGCTAACTCCGTTGGTACGCGCATGATGGCTCGGGGCGTCGTTAGTGAAGGCGATTACGACATTATCTACACCTCAGAAACCTTCCCCACCACAGCATACGGTTTGGCGCATAACCTGAAGCCTGAGCTGGCTGAGCAGATCCAAGAGGCGTTCTTCAGCTACGACTGGGAGGGTTCTGCGCTACAGGCTGAGTTTGCCAATTCGGGAGAAGCGCAATTTATCCCGATCACCTATAAAGAGAACTGGTCAGTTATCCGCACGATCGCCGATGCCAACGGTGTGACGTACGAATGTGACTAAGTAAGCCCTTACTTTTGCGGTTACTCGGCCAGAAGGTTAACCCCTTCTGGCCGTTACATTATGTAGATGAGGTAGAGCGATGTTGACACTCAGCGGCGTTACCAAGCGCTATCCAACCGGGGACCGTGCGCTTACTGATATCGAACTTACCCTGCCTAAAGGCCAGGTGATGGCGCTTATCGGTCCCTCTGGAGCGGGTAAAAGTACCCTGATTCGCTGTGTAAATCGCTTGGTAGAGCCTACGTCGGGCAGTATTCGCCTGGAAGGAACAGAACTTACCAGGCTTTCTGGTAGTGGCTTGCGTAAGGCGCGTCGCTCAATGGGTATGATTTTCCAGGAGTACGCGCTGGTTGACCGTCTGACAGTGATGGAAAACGTGCTTTCCGGACGGCTTGGTTACGTGGGCTTCTGGCGTAGTTTTTTACGGCGCTATCCGCAGGATGCTGTCGCTGAAGCCTTTCGTCTGCTTGAGCGAGTAGGCCTGCCTCACGCTATTGATAAGCGCGCCGATGCGTTGTCGGGTGGCCAACGCCAGCGAGTGGGGATTGCCCGGGCACTGTTGCAAAGCCCTAAACTGCTACTGGTAGATGAGCCAACCGCTAGCCTGGACCCCAAGACCTCACGCCAGATTATGCGCCTGATTCGTGAGCTGTGCGCCGAGCGCGAACTGGCGACGATTATCAATATTCATGACGTAGCGCTCGCCCAGCAGTTTGCAGACCGTATTGTGGGGCTGCGGGCTGGCCAGATCGTGTTTGATGGTCACCCGAACGAGCTAACCAGCGATATTCTTACCACCATTTATGGCGAAGAGGATTGGGATACGTCCCCTGAACCTGCCGATGAGCCTGACAGTGAGGCCGTTTCCTGTGAGCGTCGCTCTGTCGCAGGCGAGATGGCGGCCGGGGTAGCGCCATGAGTGAGCAGAGCCCTGCATACTTTGAAGCTCGCCAAAATGCGGCCCGCCAAGGACATTGGCGTCGGCTACCCCTTGTGCATAGCCAGTGGTTGCGCTGGGCTATTGCCTTGGGTGTGGTGGCTTACCTGGTGTTGGCGCTGGCCTCTGTTGAGGTGAACTGGGCGCGTGTGGCAGAAGGCGCCAGCCGTGGCCTGCGTTTTATCAGCGCGTTTGCGCAGCCCGACTTTATTAGCCGTGGCAACGATATCCTCAATGGATTGGTCGAGAGTTTGACCATGACGCTCACCTCCACGGTGATAGGCGTAGCACTCGCTATCCCTGTGGGGTTAGGCGCTGCACGCAACATTGCGCCGCTGCCTATTTATTTCGTATGCCGTAGCATCATTGCTGTGTCACGTACCTTTCAAGAGATCATTATTGCGATCCTGTTTGTGGTGATGTTTGGCTTTGGCCCGCTGGCGGGGATGATTACGCTGGCGTTTGCGACTATCGGCTTTATGGCCAAGCTGTTGGCAGAAGATGTGGAAGATCTGGATTGGCGCCAGGTAGAGGCAGTGAGAGCGACCGGCGCCAGCTGGTGGCAAACCATGAATCACGCCATTCAACCCCAGGTTATGCCGCGCTTGATTGGCCTTTCCATGTACCGTTTGGATATCAACTTTCGTGAATCGTCAGTGATCGGCATTGTGGGTGCAGGCGGGATAGGCGCCACGCTGAATACCTCGCTGAGCCGCTACGAGTACGATACGTCGGCCGCCATTTTGTTGATCATCATCGCGATTGTGCTGCTGTGCGAATACAGCTCAAGCCACGTCCGCCGTTGGACGCAGTAATCTCCGGAGAATCTATATGCCTGTTTCAACCTCCCGGCAAGGGGTACCGGTATGGCGGCTACGTACCACGCGTGCTCAGTGGCTGCAATTTAGTGCATGGCTAGTAGGGGTTAGCCTGTTCTTGTTCTGCTGGAAGGTGATTTCCGACAACACCATGTGGGTGTTTGTCGAGGATGCAGGACGCCAGGGCAGTGACCTTTTAAGTCGGATGATGCCCCCCAAATGGGAATACGCCAATGTGCTGTGGAAACCCATGTGGGATACGCTGAACATTGCCACACTGGGCACCGCCCTGGGAATAGTGATGGCGTTTCCCGTGGCGTTTCTTGCCGCGCGTAACACAACTCCACATCCTCTTGTGCGCAGCCTGGCGTTGATGGTGATTGTGTCGTCACGCTCTATCAACTCGCTGATTTGGGCCATGCTGTTGGTAACGATTTTGGGCCCAGGCGTCCTCGCGGGCATCATCGCCATTGCGCTGCGCTCTATTGGATTTGTGGGCAAGCTTCTTTATGAGGCCATTGAGGAAATTCACCCGACGCCTGTCGAGGCCATTAGCGCAACCGGTGCCAGCCGTTTACAGGTCATGAACTATGGTGTGCTGCCTCAGGTCATGCCAGCGTTTGCCGGTATCAGCGTTTATCGGTGGGATATCAATATTCGTGAATCCACCGTGCTTGGCCTGGTGGGCGCAGGGGGTATCGGTCTTCAGTTGAATGCCTCTATCAACATGCTCGCCTGGAATCAGGTCAGCGTTATTTTTGTCATGATCTTCGCCACGGTATTGGTCTCGGAATGGATATCCGCCCGTGTCCGCCATGCGATTATTTAACCCATGGATTGATAAGTCGCCAAGCGAGGAGTTCTGAATGCGCTTTCCTGATGCCGATGTCACCACCATTGATTTGCTGCGCCATGGCGAACCCGTTGGCGGGCGCATGCTGCGCGGTTCTACTGACCATCCGCTGAGTGAAACCGGTTGGCAGCAGGTAACGGATGCCATTATGCGCCATACCGTTGGCGGCAGGCCGCCTTACGATGCTGTGCTTACCTCGCCGCTTATGCGGTGTCGTGAGTTTGCGCTGTGGTTGGGCGAGGAGTTTGAATTACCGGTACAGATTGAAGACGACCTGGCTGAGCTGCATCTCGGGCAATGGGAAGGTAAGACTCACGCAGACGTATTTAGCGAGGAAGGCACCGGCCCGATGAGTGCTTTCTGGAATAGCCCTGCGACGGTTTCACCACCGCAAGGCGAAGCCATTGACGCTTTTGATCATAGGATTGCTGAAGTATGGCGCAATCTATTGGCCAAGCCGCCAGGCAAGCATGTACTCGTCGTTGCCCATCTGTTTGTCTGCAATGGCCTGCTGCGCCAGGTATTGCAGCAGCCGTTAGGGCGCGTATTGGCGATGGATTTGCCTTACGCTGCGATGAGCCGTGTGCGCCATGAACGCCATGCGCTAGGCGAAACCAGCTTTATTGAGTGGATTGGTCGTTAGTTGAGCTTGGCGCTGTCCACACGTTTGCGCCATGATAAGGGCATTGCCACAAGGAGAGTTGCTAATGCCCGTCATGTTGGGGAAATTCACGTTTGCTTTGATGATATTAATGTGGCTTTCGGGCTGTGCCAGCCGAGATGTCGCTATTGCCCCCTCCACATCCTCAGCCGAACCCCGCGAAGGCCTTTCCATGGAGCGCGTGCTGATCCTGGCTCACGCTCAGCAGGCCATTGGTACGCCCTATCTCTTTGGTGGTAATACGCCCGACGGCCTTGATTGCTCCGGGCTTGTTGAAATGGCGTATCGCGCGGCCGGTATGCGCGTACCGCGCACCGCAGATGAACAGTTTCGTGCGTTACCCTCAGCCAATACGCCCAGGCCAGGTGACCTGCTCTTCTTTGGAGAGCGTAGCAAGGCCACACATGTCGGTATCTATCGCGGTAACCAGCAGATGATCCACGCCCCGGGAAGTGGTCGTGCCGTGGTCAGCGTTCCCCTGGATATCGATTACTGGCAGCAGCGCTTTTTAGGCGCAGCGGCGTTGGCACCTTGATGAATCCTTGGCTAACTTTTTAACTAGCATCCAGCCTTAGGGCGGCCTAACGCACAGGCGTGGCGCCGCTTTCGTATGAACGAACATGCTTGGCAATATCAAAGACACGAGACGGGCCGAGGATGATAGTATGGCATGTTGCTTTTATTAAAAGCGCGTAAATGGCAGTAGAGAGGCTGCCTGGTAGCACGCCTTTTGGACGCGAATGGACAGGAGTCTTGCTATGTATCCGCCTACCCACATGCCGCCAAAGACCCTGTTTTCGCGCCAAGTGGATGTTGTACCGGCCAGGAACGCGGACACTCAACGCTCACCTGATCAAACCGCCTTTTTATTCGCTAACGAAGCGATCATTATTTCTGATCGAGACAATCGAGTTCTGGACGTAAACCCGGCTTTTTGCGAGCTTACCGGGCTTACGCTTGACGACGTTAAAGGCAAGACGCCGGAAGCGTTTAGCATTCTCCCCTTGGAGGATGGCCGTACTGCTCATCGAATGAGCGAAAAACTCAGGCTGCGTGACCGTAGCAAGCACCAGGTGAGTTATCGAGGTCATGACGGGCAGTATTATCCTGGCATGATGTCGGTCAATCGGGTGCGTGATCATCAGGAATGTATCGACCACCATATTATTGTACTGGCCGATTTGTCTGCAATTCCGGCCCATGCGCGGCACTTGAATCGAGACGTCTATTTTGATGCGCTGACCGGTCTCCCCAATTTACAGCTATTAACGCAATTGATTCAGGAGTCGATTCAGTACGCAGACTTAAAGGGGTTGCCGCTGGCCATTTGCTCGTTGGATATCGATTTCTTTCAAACGATCAATGAGCGCTTGGGCACTGAAATGGGAGATACCTTGCTTTCCTCCTTTGCACAGCGCGTGGGCCATCTGCTGTTTGGTGACGATGTGCTGGCGCGGGTCGGTGGCGATGAGTTTGTGCTGCTATTGCATCATGGCGTAGACGACGCCTTTTTTGAAAAACTGCTGGCGGCGATTCGCAAGCCGATGGTGATTGAAGGGCAGAGTATTTATCTGACCGTAAGCCTGGGTATCACGCTTTATCCCAATGATCATGTGCAGGGCGACATGCTGCTGCGCCACGCCAATCAGGCCATGTACCGTGCCAAACAGCGTGGACGTGATACGTTTCACTTTTTCGATCCAGACTTGGATAGGCTGCTTCAGGTACGCCACGAACAGCGACAGCGTTTTATCGATGCGCTTAACCACGAGGAATTACAGCTCTATTTTCAGCCGCAGATCGATATGCGCTTGGGGCAAGTGGTGGGGGTGGAGGCACTTGTCCGCTGGCAACATCCTGAAAAGGGGCTGCTGCTCCCCGGCCAATTCTTGCCCCACATAGATACTTCGTCGCTGGAAATAGATCTGGGAGAGTGGGTGCTGACACAGGCACTTGAACAGCTTGCACAATGGCAGTGCTTAGGGATTGCAATGCCGATTAGCGTTAATATCAGCCCTACGCACTTATTGATCAGCGATTTTAGCCAGCGCTTGTCCGAGCTATTAGCGCGCTATCCACAGATATCACCGCGTATGCTGAAGCTGGAGGTGCTGGAAAGTGCGGCCATGCATGATATACAGGCGGCGCTTCAAAATATTGAGCGCTGCCAAGCGCTTGGGGTGGGGCTCGCGATTGACGATTTCGGCACGGGTTACTCATCGCTTACCCATTTGCGACAGCTGCCAGTAGATCTGATTAAAATCGACCAAAGCTTTGTGCGCGATATGCTCAGCGACCCCAACGATATGGCCATTGTGGAAAGCGTTATCTATATGGCTAATCGTTTTAACCGACCCATGTTGGCAGAGGGCGTGGAAACGCTGGCGCACGCCAAGGCGCTCATGAAATTAGGCTGCTTTCTGGCCCAAGGGTTTGGTATCGCCAAGCCCATGCCTGCCAACGCATTGCCCACTTGGCTTTCGCGATGGCCGTTACGAGCCGATTGGCAGTCGCTTACACAACTTCCATAAGCGCTGCGGCCTCGGGGCAGTGTTTAAGCGGCTTGGCCCGAGTCGGCCGCTTCAGGCTCGTTCTGCTCAGCTTCACTCTGCGCAGATCTTGTGGCGCTCTCTTGCTGGGAAGCCTCAAGGCGGGCCTCTAGCAAGTATTGGCGGGCTTGGGCGGCTACTTGCACGTCTTTTGGCGACGGGTCGGCTGGCGCCAGCGCGGCAGCAATCACCGTCTGCATTTTCTCTATGGTGGCCTGTGGGTCACCCGGGATGGGGCCGTAATCGATAGGCACTTCACCCGCAACGGCGTACTTCTTTCCATCGGGGCCTATTTCATATTCGTAAGTGGCGCCGCCAGTATAGGCCCCGCCGGTAATTTGGTGAGCCATCTCATGCTGACGAACATCCCGGTCGGTCTGCTTTAACTGCTCAATCAGCTTGATTTCTTCAGGCGCTAGAGGCGTTCCATCGGGTCGCGTGGGGGCGGCCTCCGCCTCACCATCTGTTTGGGTTGTTTCGTCTTCGGAGGTGGAAGGCGCTTCTAGCGTGTCCTCGGTGTCGTCAGTCGTCGTCGACCCACGATGGGAGGTCGTGGTATATGCTGCCCCAACCGGGGAAAAAGCACTGATGGTCGCATCCATAAGCAGTTACCGCCGTTTGAGTCATTACGTTATTGTACGGTTGCGTTACTATAGCGCATTCGTAAACCAATAGAAGCGTGCAAGGGCATGTCACTTGCTGCATAACCGTTTTTAACTGATACCGCTATGCCGTCCATTGATGTGATTCTCCATCTTAGCCCCGATGAATGCCTGGCCCATTATGAAGGGCGCGTTGCCAACGTGCGTACCCGCAGCGTGGATGGGCGTTGGGTGGTGTTTCCCTCCGACGCTATTCGACGTGTGGTAGGGAAAAACGGTGTTCATGGCGTTTTCCGGCTGGAGTTTTCAGCGCAAGGGCGCTTTACGAGTATCCATCCGCTCTCTTATCGTTAATGCATAGGCTGCACGCTTAGAGTGCTTAGCCGAAGGCGGAGTGCAAATACGAGTGCTTAAGATGGCTTAGCGCCACCTGTTAAATAACCCACATGGCGTTGCTATTGTCTATATAATTACGTCATCTCATAAGCGGTATCCCTCGCTTATGCCGTTAACGCGATCAGGCTTATCCGCCGGATCGTTTACAACCTGCTTACCCAGTATTGGTTGTGGTTATATCAGGAGATATACCATGTCTGCCTCACCTGTCACATTGATGGTAGCTCGGCGCATTGCCAGTGGCCGTTACCATGATTTTAATCGGTGGTTGAACGAAGGTCGCGAGCTAGCGGCTGATTTTCCTGGTTATCTGGGCTCAGGAGTGCTTGCGCCACCCGAGCATCACGATGAATATCAGATTATTTTCCGCTTTAGCAGCAGTGAAACGCTCCATGCATGGGAGCACTCGGCTTCACGTCATGCCTGGCTTGTGCGCGGCAGGGGGCTTTATGATGCGCCTCATGAGCACCGTGCCACGGGGTTGGATGCCTGGTTTCAAACCGGCTCAGGCAGTGTGCCGCCTCGCTGGAAGCAGGCCGTTGCCGTTTGGTTGGCCTTTTTTCCTATCTCGTTACTCTTTCAGTGGGTATTTGGCGGTATGTTGGCCGATTGGGCGCTGATTCCGCGCGTGTTAGTGAGCACTCTGATATTAACGCCGGTGATGGTATTTGTGTTTATTCCACTCTCCACACGGCTACTGTCGCCTTGGCTGCAAGGGAAGTGGTCACCAATGGATAGGTGGATACATCTGCGGCGCATTAATCGAACATAAGACTTTTTTTACCTGGATATATGTACTCCATGAGGGGCAACGCTGCTACGCTAAATAAGCTTGCAGTAAAAGGACAGTTGCTGCAGACCTAGCGCCTGCGTGTTACATCGCCTTCATGGAGTACTTTATGATTCACGTCCATCATTTGGAAAAGTCGCGTTCACATCGAATTTTATGGCTTCTCGAAGTACTTGCGTTGGACTATGACATTCATGTGTATCAGCGTGACCGTAAAACTCAGCAGGCGCCTGCTGCACTAAAAAACATTCATCCTTTAGGTAAGTCCCCAGTCATTATGGATGGCGAGTTAGTGATTGCAGAGTCAGGGGCAATCATTGATTACTTACTACATACCTACGGCAAAGAGTGCTTGCAACCTTCTGTCGATAATATCGCCGACTGGGTGGATTACCGCTATTGGCTACATTATGCCGAAGGCTCTTTAATGCCACTGCTGGTGATGCAACTGGTGTTTAAAAAGATACCTGAGCAGTCTCCCTGGTTAATTAAACCGCTCGCTAAAGGCATTGGCGATAAGGTGAGTCAGCAATTTTTAGCGCCTCAGCTTAAGCAGCACCTGGGCTTTATCGAAGATCATTTAGCGCGTAAAGAGAACTTTGCAGGTGAGTGGCCAAGCGGGGCCGATATTCAAATGAGCTTTCCTCTTCAGGCCATAGCTGCCACCCAAACGCTGACAACGTATCCCGCCATTATGCGGTTTGTGGCGCGTGTTGACGCTGACCCTGCTTGGCAGCGTGTGGTCGAGCGCGCAGGCCCGCTCACCGTGCCAGGCGAGTAGCAGGACGATGCAGGATAAGGCTGGATGCGTTACCCACCCGCCGTGGTTGATATCAGGACGACTGCTTGCTCGCACACGTAGAAGCGCTATTAAGGCCGCTGCGTTGCTGAGCCTCTGGAGTTTTGCTTTTTCAAGCATGGCCAGCGACACCTTATTGGTGGGCGTTTATAACAATCCGCCAAAAATATTCGTAGATGACCAGGGGCATTTGCGCGGCATTTTGGGTGAGCTGCTTGAAGCGATTGCACAAGAAGAGGATTGGCAGCTTGAGAGTATTGCCTGCGAATTCCACAACTGTCTTACTCTGCTTGAGCAGGGTGATATCGATATATTGCCCGGGACTGCCTGGGGTGAAGAGCGTGGTGAACGTATCGCGTTTCATCGTGAACCGATTATCCAAAGTTGGTCGCAGCTTTATCAGCGCGAAAACGAGCGGGTCGAGGCGATTCTTGATCTTGAACAAAAACGCGTCGCCATTGTAGATGGCTCTATTCAACAGAACTACCTGAGCGCCGTGACAGAACGCTTCGGTGTTTCGGTCACCTGGTTGCCCGTGGATAGCTATGCGGATACTTTTCAAGCAGTGGCCATGGGGGATGCGGACCTGGCGGTTACCGACCATATCTTCGGAGACTGGCGCGCGCAGGACTATGGACTATATGAAACGCCCATCATCTTTCAACCTATCCGGTTGTTCTATGCCGGGTCGCCTACTTTGTCGGCAACCATACTGGACCGTATCGACGATGTGTTGCGTGGTTGGAAGCAAAATCCACGTTCAGCGTATTTTAGGATACTGCGTTCCTGGCGTGCCGAAACACCACCCGATACGATCTCTACCTGGTTATGGGGCGGGCTTGGTCTGTTAACGGCGCTACTTGCTGTGGCGCTAGGCAGTGCGTGGTGGCTTAAACGACGTGTCACGCTAAATAGGGCACAGCTCGACGCTAATGAGGCCATGCTGGCCACTATTCTTAATAACGTGGACGCCTACATCTATATAAAAACACCGTCGTTACATTACCAGTTTGTCAACCAGCGGGTGGTTGAGCTCTTTGGGCTGCCGAAAGAGCAAATTCTGGGTAAGAGCGATGAGGCATTTTTTGATAGCACAACCGCGAATGAAATAGCCCAGATTGACCGCAGTGTGATGGAATCAGGCAAAAAAATAACGCTCGAAGAGAGGAACGTACTACAACACAACGATAAGGTTCGCACGTTTGTTACTATTAAAATGCCGTTATCCCTCTCCCCAGGCGAGCCCGCGAGTCTGTGCGGTATTTCCACTGAACTAACCGATTACCTTGAGCTGCAATCGCGTACCAATCATCTGGCGTTTTACGATGCGCTGACAGGTCTGCCTAATCGACGCTTATTGATGGAGTCGTTAAGCGGGAAAATTGAGCAGGAGAATACGTCCCATCTCTATAGCGCACTGCTGACCATTGATCTGGATAACTTTCATCTCGTTAACGATATTCAGGGCCATGAAAGTGGCGACCAGTTGTTGATTGATGTGGCCAAGCAGGTGCGGTCGCTGTTACCAGAAGGGGCTGTGTTGGCCCGCTTTAGTGGGGATGAGTTTGTTGCGCTACTAGCAAAGCTGGGCGAGCATCAGGCGGATGCTGCGCTAAGCGCTGAACGCACAGCTAAGCAGTTGTTGGACGCTATCTTCAAACTGCGTACGGGGCGTTCGCTGCCCGTCAACGCCAGTATTGGTATTACGTTATTCGATGGCTCTGATCATAGTATGAACAGCGTGCTCCAACAGGCCGACTTGGCACTTCAGCAGGCTAAAGCCGCGGGTGGGAATACGCTGCGCTTTTTTAATCGCAGTATGCAAACACGCTTGATCGAGCGGGCCAACCTTGAAGCCGATTTACACCATGCGCTGGCACGTCATGAGCTGGCGTTGCACTATCAAACTCAGGTAAATCATCAAGGCATTACCACCGGTGTGGAGGCGCTTTTACGCTGGTGTCACCCCCAGCGAGGCTGGGTGCCGCCATCGACCTTTATTCCTCTAGCAGAAGAGAATGGGCTAATTATACCCATTGGTTATTGGGTGCTTCATTCTGCCTGCGAGCAGCTTGCCAAGTGGGCCAACCAGGCCCCTTATGCTGCGCTGACGATTTCCGTTAACGTGAGCTCGGTACAGTTTCAGCAGCCTGAATTTGTACGCAACTTGGAAGGTCTTCTTGCTCAGACCCAAGCGCCACCTGGGCGGCTGGTGCTGGAAGTCACCGAAAGCCTGTTAATGCGTGATCCAACACGTGTGCGCAATACAATGCTCAAACTGCGCGCGCAAGGTGTTCGCTTTGCGATTGATGACTTTGGTACTGGCTACTCGTCGTTAAGCTATCTTAAACGACTGCCCTTGGATGAACTAAAGATTGACCAGTCGTTTATCCGTGAGCTTTTAACCGATAAAGCGGATGCGGCCATCGTCGATACCACCATTTTGTTGGCAGTGAGCCTTGGGTTAACGGTGGTAGCCGAAGGGGTCGAGAAGCAAGAGCAACTGGATTGGCTAAAAGGTCATGGCTGTTATCGTTATCAGGGCTACCTGTTTGGCCGACCGACACCCATTGATCGCTTGTTTGAAAGCTACTAAAAAGCTAAACGATAACGCCCTGGATAAGGGCGTTATCTATTATGGTGAGGACGTGTGTTAAAAAACAGCGTATCAATCTGTCTTAAAAGGCGGTAAAGCTTCCTGCATTAAGCCATAAATGAACGGCAATACTGGCGATGTAGCCCAATAGAATAACCGGCGTCCAGCGCAAGTGGCCCATAAAGGTATAAGAGCCGCGTGCTTGACCCATAACCGCAACGCCAGCTGCTGAACCAATAGAGAGCAGGCTGCCTCCAACACCGGCGGTTAGGGTGATCAACAGCCACTGCCCGTCAGACATTTCGGGCTGCATGGTGAGCACTGCAAACATCACGGGAATGTTATCCACCACAGCGGAGACCACCCCCAACACAATGTTCGCCCACGTGGCATCCCAGTTGGTATAAAGCGCATCGGACAGCAGGCTAAGATAGCCCATAAAGCCAAGCCCACCTACGCACATCACCACGCCGTAGAAAAACAGCAGTGTGTCCCACTCGGCCCGTGCCACGCGGTTAAATACGTCAAACGGTACCACGCTACCTAATTGCGCCAGTTTCTTGTTATCCCCACGACGACTGTAGCGTTCACGCTTACGCTCCAGCGAACGGGGCAGGCTCTTGCGTAGGTAGAAGCCAAAGAACTGAAGATAACCAAGCCCTGTCATCATGCCGAGCACGGGCGGCAAGTTCAGGAATGTGTGGCACATGACGGCGGTTAGAATAGTCAGTAAGAAAAGCACGATAATCCGTCGTGCACCGCGTTTGAGTTGCACATCCTCATACACGCTATCGGGCTTTTGATCCTTGATAAACAGGCTCATGATCATGGCCGGAATCAGGAAGTTAACCAACGAAGGGAGGAAAAGAGTAAAAAACTCCTGGAACTGAAGAATACCTGCCTGCCATACCATCAGCGTGGTGATGTCCCCAAATGGGCTAAAGGCGCCTCCCGCATTGGCGGCGACCACAATATTAATGCACGCCAGGTTAATAAAGCGCTTGTCACCTTCGGCCACCTTGGTAATGACGGCACACATTAGCAGCGCGGTGGTTAAGTTATCGGCAATCGGTGAAAGAATAAATGCCAAGCCGCCGGTCAGCCAAAAAAGCGTGCGATAGTTAAATCCTTTACGCAGCATCCAGGAGCGCAAAGCATCAAATACTCGACGCTCCTCCATGGCGTTGATATATGTCATGGCCACCAGCAGGAACAGCATCAGCTCGGTGAACTCTAAAAGGGTCATGCGAAACGCATATTCTGAGGTTTCTGACATGCCGTTTTGAACATACACCCAGCCGATGAGGCTCCAAATAATACCTGCCGCTATTAGCACTGGCTTGGATTTACGCATATGAATCTTTTCTTCTGCCATCACCAAGGCATATGCCAAAACAAAAATGGCGACAGCAAAAAAACCGATAAAAGATGTCGTTAAATCAATCTCACCCGTCACAGCAAAGGTCGACACACTATAGAAAAATAGTAAGGGGGCTAACAAAAAAAGCCAGCGACGAGAAAATCTCGGCTGGCCTGGGTCGCAATCCTGCGTCAACATGATGCGTTTATCCTTATTTAAAGGTGGTAGGAAGGGTTAATAAGCGGCGTTAAGTATAACAACTTGCCTATTTTCTAAATAAAGAATAAAACCGAATAAAGATCGTTTATTAACTCGCTATGGCATCTTTTTTTAGCAAATTACCCATTTAGCTAATGGTAAGTTTGTTGGTAAAGTGCGATACATTTTAACAGTGATTAATCTTTATGATAATAAACCAAAGTTGCAAGCGATAAGCTATGCAGTAAGACGAACGATGAGTGCCATACTTTGTTTGCCATTATTGCCCGTCAGTGCTGCCTATGCATCGAATTCAGTGCTGGACAGGGCTGTCTTGGCTTGGCTGCTTCGTTGAGGCGCAGCGTTCCTGCTCGGCGTATTACATGCTAATGTTAGCGGCGCTAGGCGGGGACTGTTCACGACCTGGCCCGCTGGGGTTTATTATTCTTTCAGCGCGACAAAAAAATTAGGCCGTTGAGGTCGCTGGATACCAGGAATTGACACATGCTCCCCTTTATACGCTCTGCTTTATGCACGCCCTTACTCGTAGCCACCACGCTTTCACTTAGCCTGGCCGCTCAGGCGGAAACCCGCGTTACCTACAAATCGGCAACGGCGGGAACGGCTTATTATCAGATGGGTGTCGAGTTATCAGAAGCCATTCGCCAGGGCACGGATGACGCTATTATTCTTACCCTGGAAGAGAGCCAAGGCTCGGTGCAAAACGTGATGGAAGTCATGGCGCGCCAGGGTAACTATGTTTTTACCACGCCGCCTGCGTTGGTTGACCAGGCCATGGCGGGTGAAGGGCCTTTTGCTGAACGCCAGAATCCACGTTTCCAGGAGATCCGCGGCCTGTTTCCCATTCCTGCGATTACCATGCACTTCATCCTGGGCGAGGATAAAGGCGTAGTGGGTATTGAGGAACTTGAAGATAAACATATCCTGATTGGCCGGGGCACGTTCGGCGCACGTGAAGCCGCACGTTACCTAGCGCTGTTTGGATTGGATGAGAGTGTACAGGTCGCCGATGCAGCCTTGGGCAGCGGCCCCGACGCGTTGAAAAACGGACAGATTGACGGCTTTGTAACCGCCAGCTCTTACCCAACGCCCAATATTATCGAAGTGGCTGCGGGCATGCCGATTGCGATGGTGAGTCTCACTGACGAGCAGATCGACATGACCGGCGCACCGCGTCAGGTAATTCCTGGCGGTACCTACCCAGGTATTGATGAGGACGTACAAACCACGTCGTTGCCCGTCATGGCGTATACCACGTCACAAATGGATGACGAAACCGCGTATACGCTGACCAAAACCTTCTGGGAACGCCGTGATGCCATGGCCGAAGAGACCGCGTGGTGGGGCGGTATTACGCCTGATCAGCTTGCCAATATGGCGGGTATGCTGCACCCCGGTGCTCTGCGCTATTACGAGGAAGCAGGCATCGACGTTCCCGAATCGCTGCGTTAATTCTCTCCCAGGCAGTGCCGACGCCACGAGGCCCGCTTCGTGGCGTCGCTATTTGTTGTTGACTCGTTTCTGATAGGCATAGGGCATGACACTTTTTTCAACTTCGACGCTAGACGACGAGGCGCCCGCTGCGCGTGGCTGGGTAGCGCTGGGCACCTTAAGTGTGGTTTTCCACATGGGGCTTATCTTTTACGGGTTAACGCCTGCGTTGATTAGTCGCCCGCTGCACATGGCATTACTGCTGCCCTGGGTGCTGATATTTATGGCCAAAACGCCTTGGCAGCGGGCGAGTGGCTGGGTGCTGACACTACTTGGTGTGGCGGCCTGCGGCTATATCGCCCTTAACGAAGCATCACTGGCCAACCAGTACGGTTTTATCGATAGCCATCTGCAAATGGGTATTGGGCTTTTTTTGATCGCTCTGGCGCTTGAAGCGGCGCGCCGTGCTATTGGCTGGCCCTTACCGTTGGTTGCGTTGCTCGCTTTGCTGTATGGCGCTTTTGGACAGTATGTGCCTGGCACGTTTGGTCACCCAGGTATTCCCCTGCCAAGCATGGTGGGCACGCTGACCATTGCCGAAGGCGGGCTGTGGGGGTCACTTACCGGTGTCAGTGTGGGCGTCGTCGCGATTTTCGTTATTTTTGGCGCTGTGCTTAACGCGGGCGAGGCAGGTCAAGGATTTATGAATCTGGCAAGTGCCGTGGCGGGCCGGTTAACCGGTGGCGCGGCTAAAGTTTCGGTGATCTCCTCAGCGCTGATGGGGTCCATTTCCGGGTCGGCCTCCGCCAATGTGGCGTCTACCGGGGCCATTACCATTCCCTCCATGGTGCGTTTGCGTTATCCGAAATCCCTGGCAGGGGCGGTGGAGGCCGTGGCCTCCTCGGGTGGACAAATTATGCCGCCCTTGATGGGTGCGGGTGCTTTCGTAATGGTGGAGCTCACTGGAACCCCCTATACACAGATTATGGCGGCGGCTGTTTTACCGGCGTTTCTTTACTTTCTGACGGTCTGGGTGGGGATTAATGCTTACGCGACTCGGCATGACTTGCAGCCTTTGGATAAAAGCGAGCAGCCCAGCCGTCAAGAGGTGTTGATTACCTCACTGTTTTTTGCGGTCCCTTTTGTGTTGCTGCTGGCGTGTATTTTTATCAGCGGATACACCCCTCAGTATGCGGCGAGCATTGCCATTTTCGCCAGTTTGGCCCTGCTGTTTTTTAACGTCACACTCCGTTTTTCCCTGTCCGGTTTTATAACCCGGTTTATGCTCGCCATGGTGACCGCTGGGCGGCAGATTGCGATGATTGGCGCGATTATTATTTGCGCCTCGCTGGTGATAGGCGTGCTTTCGCTGACCGGGCTTGGGGTGAAAATTACCTCCGGTATCCTGTCGCTTTCCAACGATATGCTATGGCCTGCGCTTTTGTTGACGGCACTGGCATGTTTGATTCTGGGCATGGAAGTTCCCACGACGGCCGCCTATGTCATTTGTGTTTCTGTGGCGGGACCTGCACTGACATCGCTTGGGCTTGAACCGCTCCTCGCGCACTTGTTTGTCTTCTGGTATGCGCTACTGTCGACGATTACACCGCCGGTGTGTGGTGGTGTCTTTATCGCGGCGGGCATGGTGGGAGAGAACTGGCTTAAGGTAGCGCTGAAGGCCATGGCGCTGGGCATCGGGCTTTATATCATTCCGTTAGCAATGGTCGCTAACCCTGACATGATTCGGCTTGCCTTTGACCCCGCTGGTGCGCTGTTCGATACCGCCAAGGTGGCTGTAGGCTTGGGGGCGATCTCCTTTGGCGTCATTGCCAATAAAGCGCTCTGGCTGCGCCTGGTGCTTGTGGTGGTGGGCGCGCTGATTATCTTCGCACTCTAGCTTGCCGGGTTCGTCGCTGCCGATGTGCGCTATAAGTGCAGCGGCGAATCCTCATTTAGCGCTGTGGTCGCGTAGATTACCCAGGTATCAATGGCCGGTCCAAGCGAGCGTACCAAGGTTAGCGTATCAGGTGCCTGGACCAGTGCTTCTTCTGCACAAATGCCGGCCTGATAACGACCTTCGATTAATCCATTGGCAACGTCGACGGTTGTCGGTGCCTCAATGATCGTCTTGAACGCGCTTAAATCAGTGTAGTAACGCGTGGCAGGCTGAAGCGCGATGTGCTCTGGTTCGGGAGTATCACGACGGGCGAGCAGCGCCAGCGGCTTACTGCCCGCAATAAACGTATCGACTGGAAAGGCGCGATGCATATAGCGACCTACGCAGTCGGCATGACTGAAGTGGGCCGTACATTGCAGTACATGGGTTAGTTCGCCGGCTTGAAGTGCCTCGAAAGCCGCCTCAAACGTATCGAAGAAAATGCATTGGCCACCTTGCGGTACCCGGTGTTTGAGATAGCGCCCAGCGACCAGCGCATGATTGTTGCCTTCAGGCCCCAGAGTACCAAGAATCATTGTGCTTCCTTATGCCGTTAACGCCGTATGGTCGAGCGCAAGCCGTTTTCGTACAAAGCTTAACTAATCACCGTAAAACTGGCCGTTAAATACGCTATATATCCTACCAGGAGCAATAACCCCTCTCCACGCGATAAGCGTAGGCCGGTATAGAGGAAAGCAATAAGCAGCGCAGAGGCGCCCAGCATTACCCACTGGTCAAAGGATGCCATGCGCTCAACAAGCGGTAGCGGCTGAAGAAAGGCGGAGACGCCCAGTATGCCGAGTAAATTAAAGATATTGCTGCCAAGAATATTGCCCACCGCCACATCGGCATGGCGCCGCAGCGCCGCGATCACCGATACCGCGAGTTCAGGTAGTGAGGTGCCGATAGCCACGATGGTAAGCCCGATAACCGCTTCTGAAATCCCCATCGCCTGAGCAATGCCGACGGCGCCATAAAGCAGCAGTTGGGAGCCGCCGATCAGTAGAGCCAGCCCGGCGGTTAAAGCCACCACGATAAACAGCGTGCTGCTGGGCAATTTGGTCACTTCTTCTGCCTCGGCCGTGTGTAGCTCGGCAGAAGGGGAGTGCTGGCCGCTTTCGCTGCGGTAGGCCCATACCAGATAAGCCGCCAGGCTTGCGAGTAGCACCGCCGCATCAAAACGCCCCAAGCTGCCGTTAAACGCTAAAAGAATAAACAGCCCAGTGGCGAGCATCATTACCAACCCATCGCGCTTAAGCGCTTGGGGCTGGGTGGTCAGTGGGCAGATAAGCGCACAAAGGCCCAGAATCAACAAGATATTGCCGATATTGCTGCCGACCACATTGCCAATCGCAATGTCGGGCTGCTGGTTCATGGCGGCATGGATCGAGACCACCAGTTCAGGCGATGAGGTACCAAAGCCGACAATCACTAGCCCGGTAAACAGCGGTGATACGCCCAGCCGTTTGGCCCCGGCGACGGCGCCGCGAATCAATCCTTCGCCACCTAGCGTTAAAAGCACAATACCGGCTAATAAACTCAGTCCATAAAGCAGCATAAAGGGCCTCCCATGTAGCCGAAGCGCTTATTGTTAGTGACTATAAGCATAAACTCGGTGCATGGCGAGACACATTATTTTTCAGCCATAGGGGGTTAAAATATTCGCTAAGGGCCAGCTAGTGAAGGGGTGTGTCGGACGTTACTTGATTGAGCCAACGCTGCTTGGCATGGTTTCTAAGATTCTGAATTTTATCCGTTTCATCTACAATATCTTGCCCCAAAATCGTTTCGATAACGTCTTCAAGGGTAATGATGCCAAGCCATGTCCCATGTTCATCATGGATCACACGCATATGGTGACGTGTCGGATCCCGCATGATCGTTACGAGGATGGTCGACCAGCTTGCCGCCAAGAACCGTTAGGTGCTTTTAACGCTTCAAGCCAATATGCTTTGTTTGATTAGCGTTATGTTATAAAGTATCTTTATTGCTGGTTCAAGAACCATTCATTTGCTGAAAAAGGAAGTCTGAAAGATGCCATTACTTTCATCAAAAGCACTCAGCGCATTATCCATCAGCTTGCTGGCATTGGCGGGTATTCAGCCGGTGGTTGCAGATGACAAGCATGAACACCACGATCATGATCACTCCCATGGTCATTCGCACGACCACTCCCATGACCACAGTAGTGATATTTATTCCGGGCATTTCAGTGATGACCAGGTAGCGGACCGTTCACTTTCCGACTGGGAAGGTGATTGGCAGTCCGTTTATCCCTATCTAGAGGATGGCACGCTGGATGCGGTGTTTGCTCATAAAGCCGAGCATGGCGATAAAACGGCTGAAGAGTACAAGGAGTATTACGACACCGGTTACCAAACAGCGGTTGACCGTATCATTATTGAAGGCAATAACGTTACCTTCTATGAAGACGGCGAAGAAAGCACGGGCGAGTATCAATACGACGGCTACGAGATTTTAACCTACGACGCAGGCAATCGTGGCGTGCGGTTTATTTTCGAGTTAGAGGGTGAGAGCGCTGAAAATCTTCCTCAGTACATTCAATTCAGCGACCACGCTATCTACCCAGCCGACGCGCATCACTTTCACCTTTACTGGGGCAATGATCGCGAAGCACTGCTGGAAGAAGTCTCTCACTGGCCGACCTACTATCCGTCCGATTTAGACGGTAATGAAATCGCTGAAGAAATGACTGCTCATTAAGGTCGAGCCACCTTTTTTATAGCTAGTCGATGGGCGCCAGCAGAAATGCTGGCGTTTTGCCGTTATGGGCGCATGAAAAGAGGCTAACCTGTAAGGCAGATAGCGTTCTTGTTACCACGTTGGCTTTATCCACCAGAATAGGTACGACGATGCGACTACTTTTACGATGGGCAGGCATGGGGATTTCGATCTTCAGCGGCTTGGTAAGTGCTAATGAGGAGTGTGTTAGCCCTGAAACCCAAGCGGAAATGACGCAGTGTTCAGCGAAAATGTATCAAGCGGCTGATGATGCGCTTAATGAGGCTTATCAGGCATTGATTGAAAGGCTTGATAGTAATGCTTTATCGCTTGAGAAGCTCAGAGTGGCCCAGCGCAAGTGGATTGATTTTCGTGACGCCGAATGTGCGTTCGAGAGTAGCGCGGTCGAAGGGGGAAGCGCCCAGCCCATAGTACGTAATAGCTGCCTTGAAGCGCTCACCAAAGCACGTACGCAAAGCCTGCAAGAGCATGCCAGCTGCGAAGAGGGCGACCTTAGCTGTGTAAGGTAAGTAAGTGCCAAGGCGGTTGTTCGATACGGAAAAGCACCTCGGCTGAGGGGGGGTAAATAGCGGTTGTTGAGGTATATCGTTCTCTGCGACAGCCTACTCCTCTCCTTATTGTGTACGCCCTCGCGCCGCTTCGGGTACATTGTGCTGGCTTGCTTAGGTAAGCAGGGATATGCGTCACGTTGAATAAACAACTGCTTAGGGGAATATCATGGGGCTGGTTTTAATATTACTCATAGTGGTGGGGCTCATTGTACTTGCCACCAGCAAGTGGAAAATACATCCCTTCCTGGCGCTGCTGGGCGCGGCCTTTATCGCTGCCTTTGCGTATCGGTTACCCATAGATACGGTCGTCAGTACGATCACCTCAGGATTTGGCGGAATTCTGGGCTATATAGGCCTCGTAATCGTGTTGGGAACTATCATCGGGGTGATTCTGGAGAAAAGCGGGGCGGCTATTACCATGGCTGATTTCATTATTGCCCGGCTAGGGGATCGCTTTCCTACGCTTACGATGTCGATAATTGGCTATATTGTCTCGATCCCGGTTTTTTGCGACTCCGGATTTATCATTCTCAACTCGCTCAAGGAGTCGCTGGCTAAAAAGCTGCATACCTCGTCGATTACGATGAGCGTAGCGCTGGCTACCGGCCTTTATGCCACGCACACCTTTGTGCCTCCAACGCCGGGTCCTATTGCAGCGGCAGGCAACTTGGGGCTTGAGTCTAACCTTGGATTAGTCATTGCTGCGGGTATTCCCATTGCTGCGGTCGCCGCCATTGCGGGTATGCTTTGGGCGAAGCGCTTTGCGCATACGGCTCCCGACCTGCACGACATGTCTCAGAAGCCAGATGAGCAGTGGCAAGACTGGGAAACGCTTAAAGCCAGTTATGGCCGCTTGCCCAAGCCTATGGCTGCTTTTGCCCCTATCGCCGTGCCTATTTTGCTCATTTGTATCGGAACGATTGCCCGCCTACCGGCAGCGCCGGTTGGGGAAGGTACGGTAATGGAGGTACTTAGCCTGCTTGGCCAACCGTTAACGGCTTTGCTGATTGGTCTACTGCTTTCCTGCGCGCTGTTAAAAAGCGATGACAAGGTCGCGGAGTTCAGCGAGCGTATTAGCGAAGGTATCCTGGCAGCGGCGCCGATTTTGCTGATTACCGGTGCCGGTGGAGCCTTTGGTGCCGTGCTCAGCGCTTCGCCGCTGGGCGATTACTTGGGCAGTACGCTATCAACGCTGGGTATCGGTATTTTGATGCCGTTTATCGTCGCGGCCGGGCTGAAAACAGCCCAGGGATCTTCAACCGTTGCGCTCGTGACGACATCTGCATTAGTAGCCCCAATGCTCGACTCGCTAGGCTTGGGGAGCGATATCGGCCGTACACTCACGGTGATGGCCATCGGGGCAGGCGCCATGACGGTCTCGCATGCCAATGATAGTTTCTTCTGGGTCGTCTCGCGCTTTAGCCGTATGAGCGTAGGGCTAGCCTACCGGGCACAGACGATGGCGACGCTCATTCAGGGTGTTACTGCAATGCTCCTGGTTTACGGACTATCGTTGATACTGCTGTAAGTAGCAGCGACTGTTTTATATCTGCATTGCCCTTGGCTACACGTAACCTTGTAGTCAGGGGCTAATGTCGATACGAGGTGATTGGGCAGCTACGTCTAACACGAGTTAAATATTTATTGGGAGTTTTTGTATATTCCAGACACAAAAAAAGCACCGCTAGGTGCTTGATTTGTAGGGGTGTCTGGTGGAGGCGGCGGGAATTGAACCCGCCGCTATCTGTTATATTTCAATGGCTTATTTGAGTAATTGACTTAATGCTGACTTTCATACCAAACTAACCTTCATTTCACTACCCACCTAGAGGATATGTTTTGTTAAAGCCAACTATCAAACAACAAGGCGGCACTGTTAGGGAGCGTTACCTTGCAAAACTAGCTGATGATAGTTTCTTTGGCCTTTGGACATATCCAAATGTATATACTGACGAAGGGATTAATAAAAGGAAAGTAGGCGAAGAATTATCAGACTTATTAGTTGTTTTTGAAAATAATGTTATTATTTTTTCTGATAAAGACATTGGTTTTAATAATGATATCGATGTTAATGTCAGTTGGAAAAGATGGTTTAAAAAGTCTGTAATAAAATCCAGTCAACAATTGTATGGTGCGGAAAAGTGGATTAAAGAAAAGCCACATCGTATCTATTTAGATAATAGGTGTACACAGAAGTTTCCATTAGATCTAAGTGGTGATATTAATATATATTTAGTGGCGGTGACTTGTAATACTGTGCAAGCTGCAAAAAATACTT